>NZ_KB944424.1:0-200798 GCF_000389825.1 Pandoraea sp. SD6-2
GGGGTGTGACATGGCGGGTCTGGCGTTGAAGATAGAGCGATTGACGCGAGAGGCGTTCAAGCCGTTTGGCGACGTGATTGAGTTGCCGGGGGCGGAGCATTTTGCGATCAATGGCGGGACGACTGAGCGATTTCACGATTTGGCGACGGTGGATTTGGGTCCGGCGGGGGGAAGAGCGTTGGTGAACGTATTCCGGGGTCAGCCGAGGCAGTTGCCGTATGAGGTGAAGATGTTGGAGCGTCACCCGTTGGGCAGTCAGGCGTTCATACCGTTGAAGACGACGCCGTACTTGGTGGTAGTGGCCCCGGCGGGCGAGTTGGATGTGAGTGGGATGCGGGCCTTCGTCTCGGATGGCTGGCAGGGGGTGAACTATGCGAGAGGGGTATGGCATCACCCGTTGTTGGCGTTGCATGAGGTGAGTGACTTCGTGGTGGTGGATCGGGGTGGAGAGGGGGACAACTGTGACGAGCGGGATTTGCCGGGAGTGTATGTGTTGACGCAGGCGGCGTTGGACGCGGCACAGGCGGCGCAGAAGGCGGCGTAAAGAAAAAGCACGAAGGAAGCAGGACAGCGAAAACGCCGGGAATCGCCCGGCGTTTTGCATTGGAGGGGGAGAGAAACCGGAGCGGGGAAGAGAACGGGGGGGTAAGGGTGGGAAGTATGGAAGGAGTGAGGAGAGATGGACCGGGGCGCCTTTCTGCAGCGAGTTGGGTTTATGTCTGAGAGGCGGAAAGGGGCCCCGGTCCGTCTGGAGGGCGGTGTTGAGGTGAGAGGTGCTGAGGGGCGTAGAAGAAGGCGAAAAGACGAAGCGAAGGGGGGGAAAGAAACCTGGCGAAAGCATAAGAAAAACCCGAAACAGCGCCAACTCCTATACTGCAAATCACCGGCGTGGTGCGGTTGGAGGGGGTGTGCACCGAAAGCGTGCGATAAGGATGGAAAAAATGCTCAGGCATGGATATTGCTGGATCTCGACACAGCAATCTGCGGAGAAGCGTATGGTCGAGAGCTATAACGAGATGGCGAGCATCACGGGTGCGACTCGGGCGCATTACCGTCGGTTTGACGATTGGTTGAAGTGTCAGCCGGAAGATGTTTTGCATCACAAGCGGGCTGAGGCTGATCTGGCGTTCCGGCGAGTCGGGATTACGTTTGCTGTGTATGGCAATGAAGCGGGTACCGAGCGCCTGATTCCCTTCGATCTGATTCCAAGAATCATCCCGGCGCATGAGTGGCAGACCTTGCAAACGGGATTGCGTCAGCGGGTTGAGGCGCTGAACCGATTCATCCATGACGTTTATCACGAGCAGGACATCTTGCGCGCGGGGGTTATTCCGGCGGATCAGGTGTTAAAGAATGCGCAGTATCGTCCGGAGATGCAGGGTGTGGACGTACCGGGTGACATCTATGCGCATATCGCGGGTGTGGATGTTGTCAGGGCGGGGACGGGAGACAACGGTGAGTTTTACGTGCTCGAGGACAATCTGAGGGTGCCGTCCGGCGTGTCGTACATGCTCGAGAACCGCAAGATGATGATGCGGTTGTTCCCGGAATTGTTTGCGAGAAACCGGATCGCGCCGGTAGAGCACTATCCGGATCTCTTGCTTGACAGCTTGCGCGCAGTGGCGCCGATGGGGGTAGACGACCCGACCGTCGTTGTCATGACCCCGGGCATCTACAACTCTGCGTACTTCGAGCACGCCTTCCTCGCGCAGCAGATGGGTATCGAGCTGGTCGAAGGGCAAGATCTGTTCGTAGAAGACAACCTCGTCTACATGCGAACCACCAACGGACCCAAGCGAGTTGACGTCATCTACCGCAGAATCGACGACGACTTCCTCGACCCGCTGGCATTCCGTGCCGACTCCACCCTGGGGGTGCCGGGGTTGCTGAGCGTGTACCGGGCGGGGCGTGTGACCTTGGCGAATGCCATTGGCACCGGGGTTGCCGATGACAAGTCCATCTACCCGTTCGTGCCCGACATGATCGAGTTCTATCTTGGCGAAAAACCCATTCTGAACAACGTGCCCACCTACCAGTGCCGTCGTCCGGATGATCTTGCCTACACCCTTGATAACCTCGCCGAACTTGTCGTCAAAGAAGTGCATGGTGCGGGGGGGTACGGCATGCTCGTTGGCCCGGCGTCCACCAAAGCCGAGATCGAGGCATTCCGTCAGCGGCTCATCACCAAACCCGACGGTTATATCGCACAACCTACGCTCGCATTGTCCGCGTGCCCGACCTTCGTCGAGGCGGGGGTCGCGCCAAGACACATCGATCTGCGTCCGTTCGTACTGTCGTCCGGCAAGGGCGTCACTATGGTGCCAGGCGGGCTCACCCGCGTTGCGTTGAGCGAAGGATCGCTCGTCGTCAACTCCTCGCAGGGTGGGGGGACGAAAGACACCTGGGTGCTGGAGAAATAAGCCGCGTCAGCCGGACACGACAAACATCATAGCGAGAAGAGATCATGCTCAGCCGTACCGCCGATCACCTGTTCTGGATGGCTCGCTACATGGAGCGGGCCGAAAACACCGCCCGCCTGCTCGACGTCAACCTGCAAAATCTGCTGCTGCCGCAGGATGCCATCGATGACGAAGAAGACGCCGACACTGCCCGCGCGCATACCGGGGGATTCGACGATGAGGGTGGCTGGCGTGCCACCCTGCGTATCTCCGAACTCGAACCCGCCTTCAATCGCAAACATGCGCGTGCCACACGAGCCAACGTGCTCGACTTCGTCGTGCGCGACCGTGATAACCCATCCAGCATCGCCTGCTGCCTTGCGGCGGCAAGAGAAAATGCACGTGCCGTGCGCGGTACCCTCACCACCGAACTGTGGGAAACCGTCAACAGCACCTGGCTCGACTTTCCGCGCGTGCTCGGCCTGCTCGAGCGAGATCCGGCTCAACTGTTCGAATGGGTCAAAGTGCGGTCCCACCTCTCGCGCGGCGTGAGCTTCGGGACCTTGTTCCAGGACGATGCCTTCTACTTCACCCGATTGGGCCTCTTCCTCGAACGTGCCGACAACACCGCCCGTATCCTCGATGTGCGCTTCCACGAAGCCGTGCGCGTCGACCGGGCAGGGCCGGATTCCCATCCGACCGACTTCTACTACTGGTCTGCCGTGCTGCGTAGCGTGTCCGGCTTCGAGATCTACCGCAAAGTTTACCGGGACGTCATCACCCCGGAGCGCGTCGTCGAACTGCTCATGCTCAACGCCCACATGCCGCGTTCGTTGCTCGCATCGCTGACCGGTGTATGCGAAAACCTCGCTACACTGTCCAACGCCCAGTCCGGCGATGTCGAACGCTACGCGGGCAAACTACAGGCCGAACTCAAGTACACCGATATTCAGCAGGTCCAGCAGCAAGGGCTCCACCCCGTTCTGACGGAGTTCCTCGAGCGAGTGTCCATGCTCGGTAACAAAATCAGCCAGACATTCCTGATTCCGCTTGCCGCCTGATGCCATGCGCCTGATCATCCGCCACGAGACCACCTACCGTTACGACACACCGGTGCGCTACACCATCCAGCAGCTTCGGCTCACGCCGGTGGGTTCCGAAGTGCAGCGCATCGTGCATTGGCGGCTGACCGCTCCGGGCAAGCTTACCGCCTCGCGCGACGCGTATGGCAACGACATGCATACCCTCGTGCTCCATCAGCCGCACAGCGAAATCCACTTGCTCGCCGAAGGAGAAGTCGAAACCACCCCCCTCATCGACGGCAAACTCGGAGAGATGAGCCATGCCGTACCAGTGTTATGCTTCGCCAGCCCTACACCGCTCACCGCGCGCAGCGATGCCATCGACGCCCTCGCTGGCGACGCCGGTGTGTCGACGCCGGGTGAGCTGCTGGCGCTCGCAGCGACCATCTGTGAGATAGTCGACTACCAATCCGGTATCACCGCCGTAACCAGCACCGCCGCGCAAGCCCTGGCGCTGGGGCGAGGAGTCTGTCAGGACCATGCGCACCTCATGCTTGCCGTGTGCCGGGCGCGCGGCATACCGGCGCGATACGTCAGCGGATACATCGATCCGGGCGACGTGCCGCATGCCGCCAGTCATGCGTGGGTGGACGTGTGGGTCGATGGGGCGGGATGGGTTAGCATCGACGTCACCCACGCCTGCTTTGCCAGCGGCAACTACTGCCGGCTGGCCGTGGGGCGCGACTACGAGTCTGCGGCGCCGGTCAGAGGTATGCGTAGCGGTGGGGCGACCGAAGCGCTGCACGTATCGGTGAGTGTCGATACCGTGCCGCTCGCTCAACAACAATAGCTTTTAGCGTGACGGGGTGGAGTACCCCGCACGGCAAGACAGGAACGACATGACGTATTGCGTGGCCATGAAGCTCGATGCCGGGCTCGTATTCCTCTCCGATACCCGTACCAATGCGGGCGTCGATCACGTCAGCACCTTTCGCAAGATGCTCGTGTTCGAGCGTCCGGGCGAGCGCGTGCTTGTGCTGCTCTCGGCAGGCAACCTCGCGCTCACGCAGGCCGTGCGCCAGCATCTGGTCGAAGCGCGCGACACCGACACCCTGTGGACCGCCCAGACCATGAGCGACGTGGCACGCGTCGTCGGTCAGGCGATTCGCGACGTCTACGCACGCGATGCCAAGGCGCTCGAAGCCTTCGGGGTCGACTTCAATTGCAGCTTCCTGCTCGGTGGTCAGATCGCCGGGGCGCCGAGCCGCCTGTTCCAACTGTATTCGGCGGGTAACTTCATCGAAGCGTCGTCGGTCAATCCGTACTTCCAGATCGGCGAGTCCAAATACGGCAAACCGATCATCGACCGACTAGTCACGCCGGCCACGTCACTGGACGACGGGGCCAAGTGCGCACTCATCTCCATGGATTCCACCCTGCGCTCCAACGTCTCCGTGGGGTTGCCGCTCGACCTGCTTGTGTACGAAGAAGACAGCATGCGCGTGACGCGCTTCGCGTCGCTCGACGACGAGAACGTCTACTACAAGATGATTCACGACACGTGGGGTTCGCGTCTGCGTCAGGTGTTCGACGAACTGCCCGAGCCGCAATGGGCCGCCAGCGACGTTGGCGTGTCCACATTACCGCCGCCGCGCGCGACGCCGCCCGACGGTGCACCGGGTGCCGACGACGCGTCCAGCGTTCAATCGCTCGCGCAAACCTTCTCGCTGAAGATGCCGAGCTGAGCCTTAGCCACATCGCAATAAAAAACGGCGTGACGATGAAGTCACGCCGTTTTGCTTGATGCCTGCGTTTTAGCAAGACGCGGCCGGACCCAGCAACGTTTCACTCCGGACACTGCGCCAGTACAGCCACGCGCTGATGGCCAGCGTCAGCACCTCGGTGATCAGCAGCGAATACCAGATGGCCGCGCCGCCCAGCCACACGTTGAGCAACCAGAGAATGCCCAGCAACAACACCCAGCTTCGCAGCGTGGCGATGACGGCCGACGGACCCGGTGCTTCCACGGCGGTCAGGAAACCCGCCACGATCAGATTGCCTGCGGCCGGCAGAAACGCCAACGCGTACCAGATCACTGCCTGCTCGAGAATCGACCACGCATGAACGCCCTCGGGTAGAAACAGGAACGTGAGCGGACGAGCGAGCGTCGCCATGGCGAGCGCCACCAGTATCGAGAATCCCGTCACGGCGATGACGCCCAACCGGAACGACTCGCGCAGAGCGCTCAGATCGCGAGCGCCCCGATAGAAGCTGATCATCGGCTGCATGCTCTGCACCAGCGCCACCATCGTGACCGTGGCGCCCAGCGTCATGTATTCCAGAATGGCGTAAGCCGCCAGTCCCGGTTCGCCAAAGTTCGACAGAATCACGCGATTGAAGGCGAACACCGTCACCGCAGGCGCGATGGCTCCCAGAAACTCCGAGGCACCGTTGTACATCGCACGCCAGACGTGAACCTCCGCGTTTGCGAACGCGCGCCACGCGGGCACGACCTGCTTGGCGAGCACGAAGTGATAGGCGAGCATCACGCTGCTGGAGACCATCATCGACAAGCCCGTGGCGAGCGACGCCCCGTACATGCCCATCCCGTTGACGGCGATGAACCAATAGTCCAGCGCAACATTGGCGAGCGCGCCCAGGAACATCGCGTACAAACCGAAACGGGCTGCCGGGGCACCTTCCACGCGCAGGAAGAGTTCCAGCGCGTACAAACCATTGGCGAAGAGCACGAACCAGCCCCAGCCCGAGAGATAAGCCACCACGTCTTGCGCGATGGGGCCCTCGGCGCCGAGGGCAGCAGCGATCTCGTGCCGCAGGCCCAGCACCGCAACGCTCATCGTGATACCGAAGGCAAGCATCACCCAGAGCACCTGCGAGAACGCACGACGTGCTTCGGCTTCCCGTCCCTCACCCAGCAGACGGGCGATGAGCGTGGCACCGCCCACCCCGGCCATCACACTGAAGGCGTAAGGCACGTACAGCAGAGGCACGACGAGGTTGAGCGCGGCCAGCGCCTGTTCGCCGGCATATCGGCCGATGAAGATCCCGTCGATCAGCGTGTAGACCGTATACACCCAGCCGGAAAGAATCGTCGGAATCGCGAGTGAAGCGAATTGTTTGAGCAGCGACGTCCTGACGCCCTGCGTGGATTGGCAGAAATTGGAATGAGACATGGTCCCCCCGATGACACGTCGCCGCGTCGTGTCGGGACGCAGCTCACCGTGGCTTGCACATCGAAAACGGATGGGAGATCAATCGGGCGCACGCAAGCGATGGCGCACCCGTCCCGCCCGACACATCACGCGCAACTTCAGTGCACGCAGACGTTGTCAGGCAGACAGATCGGACGGCGGGAACATGGCCTGGTGCAAATGCACCCAGACGACGCCTTGCCGGGAAGCGGAGAAAAGCAGGAAATTCATTGTGTGGTTTGCGTGACGCGCCCGCCGTGGAGGGCATCGCGCCAGTGTTGAACGTCATGGGAAGGTTGGGCGGATGCCGCCCTCACAACAACGTCACGCCCGGACTGCCGGGCGCGTAATACAGACCTGCGTACTTGTGCCGAAGTTCCCAAACGATGCGTCTGGCAAATCAAGGCACCAGCCAAAGACATGGAGGCCTCATGAACATGTGCATAGCATTCGTAGCGAATCTTGAGCCGTCCAAACGAGTGAAGCCATGCAATCGAGCGCTCCACCGGCCGGCGCGCTTTCAGAACCCGACTTCTCGCTGCAATACCGCCGCCACGAAGCGAATCCCTTCGCCGGCAAAGCTCTGCCGTCCTGCGCCAAGATGAACGGTGCCGGTAATCTCACGTCCAAGCCCCATGCCGCCGCTACATTGTCCAAACCGCACCTGCCATGTCGCGGCAAGCGGCACGAGTGCGTGCGTCTTCGCATTCTGCTCGGCCGGAATAGGCCCACCGTAGGTACTTGCAACCGACGGTGCATCGAGTGTCGCTACGTTGACCTTGTCGATCGCATCGATCACGCAACGCCGCGCCCTTGATTCCGGCAGGCTTCCGACGAATGTCGCCGACTGCCCGGCCTCGAGTCGCGCCACGTCGTCTTCGCCCACATAGGCGTCTCCCTTGACCGCACCGGGGGCGATCAAGTCGTAGATCCGCTCGCCGCGCGGCAGCCACGTGCCCGCCACTTGCGCATCGTCGTTTGTCTGAACCGTTCCGTCGAAGGGGGCGGTGATGGTCAATTGAGCGATCTGCGCCTGCAACCCGACCACGGCTTGCTTCGCGGCTTCCCATCGATGCGCAAGCGCCGTCCCTTGCTTTTGCAGCCGCTCATCGAACGATTGCTGGTCGACCTCCCAATGCAGCAGCGCCTCATTTGCCATCGCGGCCGCCAGTTGCGCCTCGAGATCGGGCGATACCAGCACGGCGAGCATCTCGCCGGCGCGCACGCGCTGTCCGTCGTGCGCGGGCGTTGGCTTGTCGGCGACATAGCCAGGGGCGATGGTGTAGAGCCCCTGTGCCCGTTGCGGCGCGAGTACGGCCGGGGCGCTCACGCCGGCATGCCATGGCAGCACGAATATACCGAGGAGCACGGCGGCGAGAATGGCGGTACGTCGCGTCTCCCGGCACCAGCGCAATTCGTCGCGCCGCGCCCAGGTCGCGCGCGCTTCCTGCCAGACCGGGCGCACGATGAACCAGCCAAATTCGACGCAGAACAGCAGCATGCCGAGCAGCTTGAAGAAGGCGTGATACACCACGAACGCGATCGACACGAACACCACGACCCGGTACAGCCACGTAGCAAACGAAAATGCGATCAGAAAACGCCGGCGAGAGGCGCGGCATGGCTCGGGTTGCGGATCGCCGAAGCCGAACAGCCGCTCGCGCAGCCACCAGCGGCCCAACGCGAACGCACGGTCGTGCAGGTTCGGCATGTCGAGCCAGTCGGAGAGCAGGAAGTAGCCATCGAACCGCATGAACGGACTCGCGTTGATCGCCAGTGTCGCCACCCAGGTCGTCGTGGCAAGCATGAACGCCCCGGCGCGAAGGGGACCGTCGGGCAACAGGCTCCACGCCAATGTTGCGAACGCCGCGAGCGCCAGCTCGCTGAGCATTCCCGCAGCGCCGATCCACAGCCGGTCGCGGCGAGCCGGCACTTTCCACGCTTCAGTGGTGTCCGTGTAGAGCACCGGCAACATCACCAGCAACGCCACGCCCATGGTGGGCACACGGCAGCCGTGGCGCTGCGCCGTAAATGCATGGGCGAACTCGTGCAGAATCTTCGCGAAGCCCAGCGCGATACCTACGCCGATCAGGCCGCGCCAGTCGCTGTAGCCATGGAAGGTATGGACGAATTCGTCCCAGCGGCGCGATACCAAAATCAGTCCAGTCAGGGCGACGAGCGCCACAATCGCCCACGACACCGGGCGAAAGGCGAAGTGTACGTAGCGCTCGGCAGCGCGCAGGAAGGGCATCGGATGCCAGAGCGGAATCCGGATCATCAGGTAGTGCTTGAGCAGCCACATCGCGCGCGACGTCTGTTGGGCGGCCTTGTGCTGTTCGAGGCGCGCCGTGCCGGATGCCCCCGCGGACACCAGCAGATTCTGATGGCGCAGCATGCGCACCAGCGCCTCGAGATCGTCGAGCGAGACCGTCAGCGTGGTTTCCCGATTCACGCTGTCGACGATAGCGTGCATGTCGTCGAGTGGCCACCGCGCGAGCAGCTCGAAAGCGGGCCATCCGATCTGGAAGAAGCGGTTGGCCGCCGGATCGTGCAGCATCCAGGTCGGGGCGCCGTCGGGCGTGGACGCACCGGGCGAGAGCGTCAGTTCCTGACGAAGTTGCGGAAGTCGGGGCATGCGTCTCGGTGCACGAAAGGTTACCAGCCGAGCCATTGACGCGCGAGCGTCAGCGGGCGGCGCAGAACATAGTAAATGGCGGGTACCCATGGCCCCCGGATGCGCGCCGTGCCCATGGCGCCGAGCGGCGCCTGCGGCATGTCCTTACCGTGCGTGTCGAAGCTCGCACGCACGCGGTAGGCCAGCACACCTTCCGGTGTAGGTTCGGCGCGCCACGCAATGGAGTCGATGTGCGCGTCGTAGCTGGTCAGCGGCGAACTCTTGGGATACAGCGTCAGCGCCGCGCCGGGCTGCACATTGATGTTATCGGCCACCGGGAGCCACGCAGTCACTTCCACGTGGGCCGGATCGGCCAGCACCAGAATCTTCTCGCCTACGGCTACCGCCTTGCCTGTCCATTCGTTCGGATCGCTGAACACGGCCACGCCGGCACGCGTGGCGCTCACGCTCACGCGTGCGAGCTGGCGCGCGGTGTAGTCGAGCTCGACGCGGCTCTGGTCGAGCTTCCCCTTGCGCTCCGCCATGTCGAGTCGCGTGCGATCGTCGGTGACGGCGAGTTGCGCCGTCTGGCGAAACTCTTCCTGCGCGGTATCGAAGTTCTTGCGTGCGACGGCATAGCGCGATTGCAGCGTGGTGGCGTCGAGTCCGAGCAGCGCGGTGCCGGCCGTGACCGGCTGATTCGGCTTCACGTACAGATGATCGATCACGCCGTCGAGCGGCGCGCGCACCACGAAGGGGTCTTTCGGCGTTACCTCCGCCGGGGCGAGGACTGTCAGCCGCATCGGAATCAGGCAGACGACGGCGATGGCGATCAGCACACGGCGTTGCAGCCGGCCGGGGCGCAGCACCTCGCGGGCACGCTCTAGCCAGCTCGCGCGCGGCGCGAACGCTTCGAACGCGTGCGCCCAGACTTGTCCGAGTTCGCTCAGCAGCGCGAAATCGGTGGCGTTCCAGGCGGCCTCGCGTGCGAACACGACGCCGCCGACGGAATGCCCCGCACGGTCGGTCAGCGGCAACCAGGCACCGTGCGCCGGCCACCACGCCTCCCATTCCGCAGCGACGTGAGGGGCGTGCGCTGCAAGATCCGCGGCGGTAAACGCCTGCACCCTCGGTTGCGCGGGCAGCACGCTCGCGTTTTGGCCTTCCACGTGGGCGGCGGCGTCTTTCGGCGGCACGTTGCGCAACCCTTTGGCGAGCGCCTTGCAAAGCGCACCGAGCCATTGCACGTAAGGCGCATTGGGATCGCTTTGCGGCAGACCGGAGACGGCGGCGACGTGGCCGGGGGTGTCGCCGCGCCACCATGCCGCCTGCCGGTAGGGCATGAGCGCCAGCGTCTCGTTGACGATCGTGAAACCGAGCGTGGTCTCGCTGGCGGCGCTGCGCGCGCGAACCGAGAGTTGCCACAGCAGCGCGAGTTGCTGGCCGTCGATGCGGACTTGCGGGTCGTCGTCCCCGGCCATCTGCGATTGCGTCATGACATCACCGCGCGAACGTCGCCCAGCCGCTCATGCCCGGCAAGAGTTCCGGGGCGCTGCCGTTGAGGGCGGCAGTCACATCCACCGTCTGGGTCACCGGATCGACGCGCGCGCCGATCCGTGCGACCTTGGCAGGGTAGGTCTTGCCCACTTCGTCGACCTGCACGCTCAGCGCATGGCCAGCCTTGAGCCAGGCGAGCCACTTCGACGGCACGATCATCTTCAGCTCGAGATGACTGGTGTCCACAATCGTCAGCAGCGGCTTGCCGGGCTCGGCGAACTGCTGCGGCGCGGCGCTGCGCTTCGAAACGCGGCCGTCGAACGGCGCCGTAATGGCGCACTTGCGAACCGTCGCCTGCATGTAGGTCACATCGGCCGCCGTGGCTTTCTGCTTGGCCTGCGCCTGCTGCACTTCCAGGTCGCCAATCGAGCGCAGCGCCTGGAGCTTGCGGTTCGTTTCGAGCAGCTCGCGTGCACCGTCGGCATCGGCTTGCGCCTTGCGCAATTGCGCGTTGAAGAGCGAGCAGTCGAGCGTGACGAGCGTCTGCCCGGCACGGAACGCGTCGCCGTCGCGCAACGGCAACGAGGCGATTTTTGCCGAGATTTCGCTCGACACCTCGACCTGATCGCGCGATACGAGCTGAATGCGGATGCGCGAGTCGCTGCTGTCCGGTGACGCCGCACTCATTGCGGCCGGCGAGACGGGCGATCCCGGCAACACGGCCGGTGCCGGGGCACCCGCGGCTGGCCGAGCGGGGGCAGGCGCCGCCGCAGCGGTCTGGGGGGATGCTCCCGAAGCGGCTTGCATTGCCGCGAGCAGCGCGACGGCGAGCGCTGCCCGGTGTTTCCGGAACCCCGTCATTTCTGCACCGCCCCTGTGGGCAAAGTTGCTGCGGCCGCGATGGTCGGACCCGGCCGGGCGCTTGCCGCAACCGGGATACCCTGCGCCGCAACCGCGTCCCAGCGCTTCTGCTCCTCGCTGATCGACTGCGTGAGCGACGCGATGTCGTTGCCGTCGAGCTTGGCCGGCAGCGGGTCGAGGCCCAGCGTGGAGAGCATCTGGCCGTAAGCGCTCTCGAGTTCGCCGTAGCTCTGGTAGAGGCGCAATTCGGACATCATGGCTGACGTCGCCACGCGAATCTCCTCGAGCTTGCCCTTTGCCTGGGTCTGCGTGGCGTTGTGCGTCTGTTCGAGGATTTGCTGATCGACGTCGTTGAGTCGCTTGAACAGATTGAACTGGCGGGTCTTGGCACCCAGCTCGCTGCGTGCGACGTGAACCTGCGTGAGCACGGCCATGCTGAGCGCCATGCGCTGCATTTTCGCCACGTCGAGCTGCGCCTGCGCCGTGCCGCGAATGTTGCCGGCGTTGAGCAGATTGAGCAGGTTCCAGCTCACGCTGATGCCGGCCGAGCGCCACGCGTTGTACACGAGGAAGCTGTTGCTGTCGTAGTGCGCGCCGACGTTGAACTCGATACCCGGGAGCAACTTGGCCATCGCCTTATGCGTTTCATTGACGCTGATTCGCTCGTTGTAGCTCGCCTCGACGAGTTCCGGGCGGTGCTGCAACGCCATATCTTCCATGGCCGGCATGGCCATGTCGAAGGCCGGCACGCGAAATGCCCCGGTGGTGGCAAGCGTGAAGTCCTTGCCCGGGTCCAGGTTCATCAACGAGGCCAGACGGGGCTTGGCGACTTCGAGCTGGTCGCGCACGGCTTCGAGCTGGCGCATCAGATCCAGTAGCGAGCGTTGGTAGTTGAGCGCGTCGACGGGCGAGCGCAACCCCTGTTGCTGCGTGGTGCGTGAGTCGTCGAGCGCGCTCTGGGCTTCGTCGAGCAGCGGTGCGATGCGATCGCGCAGACGCTGTGCGCCCACCGCTTGCCAATAGGCTTCGCGCACCTGCTGCATCATCAGTTGCACGACCTTGCGACGGCGCTGTTCGAGCACGAGCAGCCGGTCGGCCTGTTGCGTCGCTTCAAAGTAGCTGACGCCGAAGTCGAGAATGTTCCACGACAGGTTCAGATCTGCGGTGCGGCTGTTCTTGTCGGTGGAGAACGACGGCACGAGCGATTGCTCACGCGTGTAAAGGCCTTCCGAAGACGAGGCGAGCTCGTGATTGCGGTTCGTGTAACCGGCCGCCGCGGTCAGCTTGGGCAGCAGGTTGAAGTTCGACAGATCGAGCTGGCGCTGCCCGAGCGCCTCTTCCATCATCTTGAGGCGATGGTCGAGGTTGTAGCGGATGGCGCGCGCCATTGCCTCGTCGAGCGTAATCGGCCCGGTCACCGGCTGTTGATCCGCGAACATGGTGGTTCGGTCGGCCTGGGCCGTTTGGGCACGTTCGGCGTCGGAGAACGGTACGGGCTTGATTGCGCAGCCGGACAGCGACACGACGGCGAGCGCGACCGCGAGCAGGGCGGGACGCGGCATGCGTCCCCGGAACGACATGGTTTTCACTTCGACGGATCTCTTAGGAAGTTGAGCGAGTTGAGTCAGGAAACGATGTGTCATGCGCGGCTCCGCGCGGGGCCGAGCGAGCCTTCGGCGGGCGTCGCGACATGCAGCGCCGCGCGGGCATTGGCGAATTGGGTGGCAAGCGACGCCTTCGCGGCCGGCAACGCCGCATGCTCCGGTGCCGGGGCGACGTTGCGACCCTGCGGATTCGCGCCGTTCGTTGCGCGATCGGCCTTCTTCGCGTCGAAATGAAGCGTCACCTCGCGGCGCGTAAGATTGCCTGCCGCGTCACGCACGAGCAGCGTCACCTGTACCGAATGCACGCCCGCCGGCGGGGTGCCCGTGAGTACGTCGCGCGCTGCGTCGAAATGCAACCACGGCGGCAACGGCGCACCGTCGGCCAACGTGATGACCACCTGATTGTCGTGCGCGGCGGCGCCCGGCGCCGAAGACGGCACCTGAAGCAGCGGGGCGATCGGTAACGCGAAGCCGTTGCCGGTCTGACGCACGGGGCTCACATCCGCGGCCGGCAGCGTGCGCGGGGGCGGCGTGGTTTGCGCGTCATGCGGCATCACGATCGGGTCCAGGGCGCTCACATGCGTGTTGCCCAGCGACGCGTCGATTGCACCGTGAGCCGCAAACGTGAACGTCGCGCGCGGCGACACAATACCGATACCCCGCATGGTGTCCAGCGCATTGAGCACGATTGTCGGATTCGAAACGGCGTCGTTCTGTCCGTTCAGGTCGGAGAGAATCAGCGGATTGCGATGATCGGAAACCGCAGGCGGTGCGACGACATTGGGCACGCCGACAGGCCCCGGCTGTGGCTTCGGCAGGATCGGCGAGCCGACTGGGTCCTGGCCGGCGTTGATCTGCAACGTGCGCGTGAGCGGTGCGCTGTTGGCGGCGGCGTCGCTCAGCACGAACGTCAAGGTGCGCGTGCCGTCCTTGTTTGAAATCTGCGTATCGCGATAGACGACGGCCTGAATGGCGGCTTGCCACTGCGCGAGCGTCGCGGTGCCGCTCGCCGAACGCAGCGTTAGGACACCGCGCACGGCATCGTAGTTGGCCGCAATGTCGCCCGTCGCTGCGCCGGGGGCGAAGGTCAGCACGTCATGCGCCGGATCGAAGCCGCCGCTGATGGCCACCGTGGCCGACGTGGGCGGCGTGTCGTTTCGGTCGACCAGCGTAATGCCCGTGCCGACGGAAACGCCCGAGGTCGGCTTTCCATCGGCGGTATAGCGCAGCGCCGCGTTGTCGGCGCTGAGGAGCGGCGTCTGGTGCGTGGCCGTGACGCTCACATCGCGACTGAACGAAAGACTGGACTTGGTACCGTCGTTCACGCTGAAGCCGATGGAGCGGGTTGCCGTGTTGGGCGTGACGGCGGTATCGGTGTACGTCACCGCGCGCAATGCGGCCTGCCACTGGGCGACGGTGGCTGTCGCACCGGCCGAGCTCAGCGTAAGCGTGCCGGTCGAGGCATTGTATGCGCCCATGATATTGCCCATCGATCCGTCGTTGCGGAAACCGAGCACGTCCTCGCCGGCATGGAAACCCGTGCCGATCTGCACGACGGCCGAGGCGAGCGTACCGTTGTCGGCGTCCGACAATGCAATGCCCGTGTCGATCGCCACCGGCGTGGAAGCAACGTTGTCTCCGGCCACGAACGAGGCGGTCCCGGTGCTTCTGCTTGAGATCAGTGGCGCCTGGTCGGGGACGGTAATCCCGACGCTGCGCGAATGGACGGCGCTCGTCTTCACGCCGTCGTTGACGGCGAAGCCGATAACGCGCGTGGCCCGATCCGGCGAGCTTGCAGAGTCGGTATAGGTGACCGCGCGCAGGGCGTTCTGCCATTGCTGCAGCGTGGCGCTGGAACCGACCGACGTCAGCGTCAGCGTGCCGGTAGCGGGGTTGTAGCTGCCCGTAACGTTGCCCATCGTCAGGCCGTCGTTGAGGAAGCTCAGCGTATCCTCGCCGGCGTGGAACCCGGTGCCGATCTGCACGGTGGCCGAGGCCAGCGTTGTGTTGTCGAGATCGCTGAGGACGATGCCCGTATCGACGGCAATCGGCGTGGACGGCCCGGTTTCGGCCGACGTGAAAACGGCCGCACCGCTGTTCGTGGAATGCACGATCGGGGTCTGATCGGTGTCGGCCACGCTGACGGTTCGCGTAATCGGCGCGCTGGTCTTGGTACCGTCACTGACGGTAAAGCTGACCGTGCGCGATACCAGCGCGGGCGTGATCGCCGTGTCGGTGTAGGTCACGGCGCGCAGCGCGGCCTGCCACTGTGCGAGCGTGGCGCTCGCACCCGACGAGGTCAGCGTCAGCGTACCGTGCGCGGCGTCGTACGACGCGGTGATGTTGCCCATCGTGGCCGCGTTGTTGATGAAGCCGAGGACATCCTCGCCTTGATGGAAGCCCGCGCCGAGCTGCACGGTGGCCGAACTGAGCGTGGCGTTGTCGAGGTCGGACACCACGATGTTGGTGTCGATCGCCACTGGCGTGGAGACGGTGTTGTCTCCTGCCACGAATGCGGCGCTGCCGGTGCTGCCGGAGGTCAGCAGCGGGGTCTGGTCGGTCGGCGAGACTGCGATGGAGCGCGTGAGCACGTTGCTGAACTGCGAGCCGGCGTTCAGCGAGAAGCTGACGGTGCGTGTCGCACTGTTGGGCGTGACGCGCGTGTCGGTATAAGCGACCGTGCGCAACGCGGCCTGCCATTGACCGAGCGTGGCCGAGCCGCCGCTGGAGGTCAGCGTGAGCACGCCCGTCGACGGGCTATAGCTGCCGGTGATGTTGCCCATCGTCAGGCCGTCGTTGACGAACGACAGCACGTCTTCACCGGTGTGCAGGTTGCCCGTGATCGCGACCACTGCGCTGTCGACCACGTTGCCGAGCGGGTCCGCGACCGTCAGGTTCGGATCGATCGCCACCGGCAACGCGGCGCTGTTGTCGCCCGCCACGAAGCTCACGCTGCCGGTACTGGCGCTGGCCAGCGCCGGAGCGGAGCTGATGACGTTCACGCTGTGGTCGAGCGTGGTGCTGGTCTTCACGCCGTCGCTGATGACGATGCTGATCGTGCGCGTGCCGAGCGCGGCGTTGACGGGGGCCGAGAACTGCAGGTTGTCGAGCACGGTCTGCCATTGCGCGAGCGTGCCGCCGGTCGAGGTGATCGTCAATGTGCCGCTGACGCCGTCGAAAGTCATGGTCATGCCGTTGGTCAGCGTCGAGAGCGGCAAGCCGAAGCCGAGCGTGTCGCCGCTTTGCATTCCTGAGCTGATCCGGGCCGTGATCGACATCGACACCAGCGTCGAGCCGCTCACGTTCAGGTCGGTCAGCGTGATGCCGCTGTCGATCGACGTGGCCGTCTGGCCCGGCAGGTAGTTCAAGCTGCTGCCCGACGCGCCGAGCACCGGGGTCTGGTGGGTCGCGTTCACCACGATGACCTTGCTCGAACTGGCGCTGGACTTCGTGCCGTCGTTGGCGATGAAGGTGATGACGCGGTTGGCGGTTTGCGGCACGGCGGCCGTGTCGGTGTAGGTGATCGAGCGCAGCGCGGCCTGCCACTGCGCGCGGCTCGCGCTACCGGCCGAGGTCAGCGCGAGGGTGCCGGTGCCGGCGTCGAAGTGCGCCTGGATGTCGCCGAACGAGCCGCTGCCGAGCGCGAGCACATCCTCGCCGCTCCGATAGTTGCCGGTGATCGCCACCGTGGCCGACGCCAGGGTGGGGCTGTCCGAGTCGGTCAGCGTCACGCTGGCATCGACCACGATCGGCGTGGACGGGGCATTGTCGGCCGAGGTGAAGGTAGTACTGCCGCCGGAGTTGGTCACGATCGGCGTCTGGTCGGTCAGCACCACGTCGATGGCGCGCTGGAACGAGGCGCTGACCTTCACGCCGTCGGTGACGACGAAGTTGATGACACGCTGCGTGGTGCCGGGCGTCGCGGCCGAATCGGTAAACCGGATCGAGCTCAGCGCGGACTGCCATTGCGCGAGCGTGGCCGAGCCGCCCGTCGAGGTCAGCACCAACACGCCGTTCGAGTACGTGCCCGCGATGTTGCCCATCGTCGAGCCGTCGTTGGCGAACAGCAGCGTGTCGCCAATCGAGTCGTAACCGCTCGCGATCGCGATGTTGGCCTGGGTCAGCGTGCTGTTGTCGCGGTCCGAGAGCGTGATGCCGGAATCGATGACGATCGGCGTGGCCGGGACGTTGTCGCCCTGCGTGAACGTGGCGCTGCCTGACGAACCGCGGATGATTGGCGTTTGATCGGTGTCGGCCACGGTCACGGTGGAGGTGACTGCCGCGCTGAGCTTGGTGCCGTCGCTCACCACGAAGCTCACGGTGCGCGCACCGGTGCCCGGCGTGATGGCCGTCGAACTGTAGGTGACGGCCTGCAGTGCGTTCCGCCACTGCGCGAGCGTGGCTACGTTGCCCGACGAAGTCAGCGTCAGCACACCACCCGTATAGCTCGCCAGAATATTCCCGTACAGCGCTGCGTTTGTGTTAGTGAACGCGAGCACGTCTGTCGGCTCGTAATGGCTCGTGAGCGTCACCACGGCCTGCTGAAGCGGCCCGCCATCGAGATCGGAGACGGTGATGGCGTTGTTGACCGGCACCGGCGTCGAGGCGACGTTGTCGCCGGTCACGAACGCGGTGGTATTGCCGCCGGCGCCGAGCACAGGCGTCTGGTCGGTGGCCGTGATTGTGATGGAGCGCGTCGCGACGTTGCTCGCCGCGGTGCCATCGTTGAACGAGAACGACACCGTGCGCGTGGTGGTCGAGAGGGTGGGCGAGGTCTGCGTGCTGAAGAACGTAACCGACTGCAGCGCGGCCTGCCAGTTGGCGATGCTCGGCGAGCCGGAACCGGTCAAGAGCAGAATGCCGGTCGTGCCGTCGTAGCTGCCGGTGATGCCGTTCTGCGCGACGAACGACAACTGGTCGCCGCTCTGCACATTGGTGATGCGCACCGTTGCGGTGACCGCCGAGGCCGAGCCGGGATCGGAGATCGTAATGCCCGGATCGACCGCCACCGCGGTGCCGCCCACACCGTTGTCGCTCGAGGCCCAGGCGGCGATGCCGCCGCTGGTGGTCACGCTCGGGCTGTTGTCGATGTAGGCGAGGTTGTTGAGCGTGGGCTGGAAGGGGCCGGAGTCGTTCAGGTCGATCAGCGAGAACGAGACGATATTGTTGAAGGCGCTGCCGAGCTGGTTCTGGTTCGACACGGGGCCAGTGAAGTTGCCGATGCCCGCTGTGGCAAGCGGGATCAGGGCGCTTTTTGAGCCGTTCGCGTAGTTGGCCTGTATGTACAGGTCGCCGTTGAACGAACTGAGGTCGAAGCTCTGCAGGCTGAACACGTGGCCGTTGGAGAGCGAGATCGTGACGTTGCGGATCGGCGAGGCGCCGTTTGCATTGATTTCCAGCACGCCGTCCGTGGGCGACACGGAGATGTCGCTCGGGTAAGGCCAGTTCGAGGCGTTGTATGCGAAGGTATTGGTCGGCCGGTCCAACGTGTAGACGAGGCCGTTGAGCGTGAACTGCGACTGGCCGATCGCCTGCCAATTGTTGGCGGCCGGGGAGTCGTAGGTTTCCGTCGTCACGCCGAGCAGTTCATTGAACTGCGCCTGGGCGCTGGTCGATTCGTTCAGCGCGGTGCGGACGTTGCCGACCTGATATTCGAGCGTCCAGTTGCCCCCCAGCGCAGCCGAACCGGTGGCGTCGGTGGAGGCGGCCACATTCAGGTGCGTGAGGGCGGCGATCTTTTGCACCAGCGCCTGGCCGTCGGCCTGTTGGGCGACGTCGCAGCCGTAGATCAGGAAATCGCCGCCGGCTTTCATCGCCGCGCCGATTTGCGCGAGCTGCGTGCTGTAGCCGGAAAAGTCGCTGTTGGTGAGCCAGGTCGACCCGACTTGAATCATCCCGTCCGAGCCGTGCGAGATCAGGCTGATCGATTCGACACGTTGGTGCGCCTGGAGGTACTGGGCGATCTGCGCGAGGCCGTCCGTATTGGCGTCGAGCACCACATACTGCGTGCCTGCGGGCAAGCCTGCGATCAGCACCTGATAGTTGGCCACGCTCGGATCGATGAACACGACCTGCGTTTGCGTAATTTGCGTGGCGTGGACGGCGCTTGGCGCATCGTTCTGTGCGGCGCCGGTCTGCGACTTGTCCGGCGCGCTCGCCCCGGAAGCGCGGGCGTCGCCTGCAGCGTTCGTCGCGGCCGAGGCGCTCTGGTCGGGCGGCGCACTCGCCGTCGCGTTGCCGGACGCACGAACCGACGTATCCGTGTGCGTCTCGGTGGCACTGTGACTGTCGGTGTGAGCCGGGTCCTGGGCGTGCAGTTGCGCGGCGACAGCCGCTACCGACGCGTCGTAGACCACGCGGGGTTCGAGTGCGAGCAACAACGGGGAAGCCGCAACGCGCGGCCCGGGGCGGTCGGCAATTTGCTGCTCGCGCGCGAACCACTGTTTGATGATCTTCATGGCAATGCTCTCCTTACAGTTGCCTGCGCCAGATAACGAGCTATTGATGCTGGAATGGGGGGGGGGCTGCCGACGCCGGTGTGCGTCGGCGGGCACATGAATTCAGGCGCGCGTAAGTGGGCGTCTTCCTGCGAATGTCGCAGAGGCGCCATCACTTCGGGATCTTCCTGTTAGCAGATAAGCCGGTGCCGTTTGGCAGGCGAGCCGGCGGATACATGCGGTGCGCCGAAGGCGGGGAGCTAGTCCTATCGTCGGTCGGCGAGACGATAGGCATCTGTCCGGGCGCTGCACTTCGCCCGTCGTGCAGGGTAGAACTAACACTTTGCATTTCCCTTGGGCGTTGGCCCCGACGCCCAGTCGTTCGCTCACGCATGGCTCGTGGCCGCGTGCGTGGAGCCATTTATCGTTATGTCGTCGGGCTGCGGCCGGTTCCCCCCGTATCGCGCCCTACCCCTTGTTGCAAACGCCACAGCGGCCGCGTTTTCCCGTGTCGGGTTTAGTTTTGTCCAGACAATCCGAACATGTTCGGAACTTTCTCTTCTTTGGCAGGTCGTCAATCTAGCCGAATTTAATGACATTCGGTAAAAAACTATAAAAAATGATAGGGTATTTTCCCGCGGTCTGGGGTTGACCGATTTGGCTCCGGCGAACCGTCCGCTGCGACCGGTTCGGCAATGGTCGAGCGAGACGTGGGTTGGCATGGTCAGCGTGTTTGCGCGGATGTAAAAACGCGACGTCAAGGGTGGTCGAGCAAGCATCGCGCCAGAGAAGCTGATGCGGGCGATGCTGCAAGTACTGTACTCGACTCGCAGCGAACGGATGCCGATGGAGCGGATTTCCTACAACATGCTGTTTCGCTGGTTTGCCGGCTTGGCAATGGACGACGCCGTGCGGGATGCCTCGACCTTCAGCAACAATCGCGACCGCTTGATGGTCCGCGACGTCCTGGTGGCGCTGGTCAATGAGACGGTCGAGACGGCGCACCAACGGCTACCTGTCGGGCGAGCATTTCAGTGTGGACGGCCCGCTCATTCACACGTGGGCCGCTCACAAGCCGGACGGGAGTCATCGTGAAATGAAAAAAGGGGCGCCGAAGCGCCCCAACATGGGTCCAGCAAGATGGCCGGTCGTGGCCGTTATTGTTGTGCGCCGCCGTTGAACCATGCCGCGATTTTCTGGCGTTCGTCGTCGGTCATCTGGGTCACGTTGCCCAGCGGCATCGACTTGAGCGCCACGGCCTGCTGATAGATACGCTGAGCGTTCTGAGAGATCTCGGCCGGTGTATCGAGCATCACCCCCGCCGGAGCACTGCCCATCATCGTCGGCTTGGCCGAGTGGCAGGTGGCGCAGCGTTGCGTCAAGATCGGCTGGATCTCCGAGAGCTTCACGGCCGGGGCCGCAGCTTCACCGTGCACACCGGCGGCCGGTGCCGGGGCGGGGCGCGGTGCGGCGAAGACGGCAACGCCGGCGAGCAG
This sequence comes from Pandoraea sp. SD6-2, assembly GCF_000389825.1. Taxonomy (NCBI): domain Bacteria; kingdom Pseudomonadati; phylum Pseudomonadota; class Betaproteobacteria; order Burkholderiales; family Burkholderiaceae; genus Pandoraea; species Pandoraea sp. SD6-2. The sequence continues at coordinate 21,143 of NZ_KB944424.1, forward strand.
CGCGGCGCCAACCACCGGCAGCGCGTACAGGTTCTTACCGGAATGACGCAGCACGAAAAACTGACGGATCATCGCGCCTGCGGCCATGATGATCGTGAGTATTACCCAGCTGTACGGATTGCTGTACGTGAACGCATAGTGGTTGCTGATCATGATGAACACGACCGGCAGCGTGAAATACGTGTTGTGCACCGAACGCTGCTTGCCCAGCTTGCCCCAGATCGGGTTTGGGACTTCGCCCTTCGACAGGGCATCGACGCTCTTGCGCTGCCCCGGAATGATCCAGAAGAACACGTTGGCCGACATCGACGTCGCCATCATGGCGCCCACGATCAGGAACGCGGCACGACCCGCGAAGATATGCGTCGTGGCATAGGTTGCCGCGACCACGAACAGCGCAACGCCAATCCCCAGCACGCGCTCGTTCTTGCCCAGCATGCGGCACAGGAAGTCATAGACGAACCAGCCGCCGATCAGGAACGCCACCGCGAGGCCGACGGCCTGACCCGGTTGCAGATCCATTACATTCTTATCGATCAGGTAAGTCTGCGGTTGCAGCAGATACAGCACACAGAACAGGGCAAAGCCCGAGAGCCAGGTCGTGTACGACTTCCACTTCGACCAGTGCAGGTCTTCCGGCATCTGCGGTGGTGAGTTCAGATACTTCTGGGCGTGGTAAAAACCGCCGCCGTGCACCGACCACATCTCACCGAACACGCCTTTTTGCCGGTCTTCCGCCGCCTTGGGCGGCTTCAGACCGTTGTCCAGCATCACGAAATAGAACGACTCGCCAATCCAGGCAATGGCTGCCACCACATGCAGCCAGCGCAGCAACAGATTGACCCAGTCGGTAATAAACGCTTCCATCTTATGTTCTCCTCAACTGCCTGACGTTCACGGCTCGCGCTTCAACTGCCGCGATACGTGGAAAAGCTCCACGGCGAAACCAGAAGGGGCACGTGGTAATGCTGGGCAGGCTCGGCAATGCCGAAGCGCAGCACAACGCGATCGACAAAGCGCGGCGAAGGAACGTCCACGCCCTGCGCGGCAAAATAGTCGCCCGCGTGAAATACCAATTCATATTCGCCAGCGACGAACGCTTCGCCTTCGAGCAGTGGCTTGTCGCAGCGGCCGTCGCTGTTGGTTTGCACGTCGCGCAGCAAACGGCGCTCGCCGTCCACGCGCCACAACTCGACACGGATGCCCGCGCCGGGCTTGCCGTGAGAGGTATCAAGTACGTGGGTAGTCAGTCGTCCCATGGTGTCTCCTGTGATGGATGGGTGCATTGTAGGGAGATGGCGGCCGGACAACGGGCGCAATACCAAAGATAAAAACGCGCACATACCATGTCACGCCAGACAAAAAGCCGACGGCCATCAATAGGGGGTGCGCGTGTGTGGAGAGTACGCCGCACGCGTCGAATTTGGCATTTTTTTGGACCACTATTTGCTTCTGTTATCCGGGCTATAACAACCGAAATATGAAGTGCTGTAGCGACGGCAGGCCCATCGCCCGGAAAGCCCAATGGCGACGTGCGTCGTTGGGGAAAACCCGAGACGCATGATAAGCATTCATGCATACGTTCCATGGAAAAAACACTATAGCCCCCGGTGGTCTTGTCGCAAAAGGCGTCGACCTGCACCATTGAACCACCCCAAAAATATCAATCAGACAGCCCCCCAGGGACGGAGACGCAATGAGTGTGACAACGAAAGCCGTCGATCCGGTCGACGAACGACTGCCGATCGCAAAATTGTTCATGCTGGGCCTGCAACATGTGCTGGTGATGTATGCGGGTGCGGTGGCCGTGCCGCTGATCATCGGCGGTGCCCTTGGCTTGCCCAAGGATCAGATTGCCTTTCTTATTTCCGCCGACCTGATGTGCTGCGGCATTGCGACGTTGCTGCAAAGCGTAGGCGTGGGCCGGTTCGGTATTCGTATGCCCGTCATCATGGCCGTGACCTTCGCGGCCGTCGGTCCGATGCTCGCCATCGGCACCAACCCGTCGCTGGGCCTGCCGGGCATCTTCGGGGCGACGATCGCCTCGGGCATCATCGGCACACTCATTGCGCCGGTCATCGGCAAGTTGTTGCGCTTTTTCCCGCCGATTGTCACCGGGATCGTGATCACGTCCATCGGCCTGACGATCATCGGCGTCGGCATCAACTGGGCCGCAGGTGGGGTGGGCAACCCCGATTACGGCGACCCCGTCTATCTGGGCGTGTCGTTCGCGGTGCTGATCTTTATCTTGCTGATTACGCGTTTCGTGAAGGGCTTCTTCTCGAATATCGCCGTGCTGCTGGGCATTCTGTTCGGCTTCGCGATCGCGCTGATGCTGCACAAGGTGAATTTCGACGGCCTGGATCACGTGAAGTGGTTCGACGTTGTGCTGCCGTTCCATTTCGGCATGCCGGTGTTCGATCCGTGGGCAATCGTTACGCTCACTATCGTGATTCTGATTACGTTCATCGAATCGACGGGGATGTTTCTGGCGCTCGGCGAGATCGTCGGCAGGCCGGTGGACGAGAAGGCGCTGGTGGCCGGTCTGCGTGTCGATGGCGTGGCCACCGTGATCGGAGGTGTGTTCAACACGTTCCCGCACACCTCGTTTTCGCAGAACATCGGTCTCGTGGGCGTTACGGGCGTGAAGAGCCGCTGGGTCTGCGCTTCAGCCGGTGTCATCCTGCTGGTTTTCGGACTGATCCCCAAGATGTCGGTGATCGTCGCCTCGATTCCGCAATTCGTGCTGGGCGGGGCGGGCGTGGTCATGTTCGGCATGGTGCTCGCCACGGGCATCAAGATCCTGTCCAAGGTCGATTACTCGCATAACCGCTACAACCTGTACATTGTGGCCATCAGCATCGGTATGGCGATGATCCCGGTCGCGTCGAACAAGTTCTTCGCGAAGATGCCCGAGCAACTCGCGCCGCTGCTGCACAGTGGAATTCTGCTCGCCACGCTTTCGGCCGTGATTCTGAACGCTTACTTCAATGGCTTCAAAGCCCCGGCGGCCAACGCTCATGGTGAGAAGAACGGTACAGGCATGGGGCTGGAGGCGCACTGATGAAAACACTGCTGGTCAAGAATGCCGAGGTTCTGGTCACGATGGACGCAGGCCGCCGCGAGATTGCGCGCGGCGGCCTGTACGTGGAAGACAACCGGATCGTCGCCGTCGGCACGCGCGATACGCTTCCAGCCACGGCCGACGAAGTGTTGGATCTGACCGGGCACGTTGTGATTCCCGGCCTCGTCAATACGCATCACCACATGTATCAAAGCCTCACGCGTGCCATTCCCGCCGCGCAAGATGGCGAGCTGTTCAACTGGCTGACGAACCTGTATCCGGTGTGGGCGAATCTCACACCGGAAATGATCCGCGTCTCGACACAGACGGCGATGGCCGAGTTGCTGCTCTCGGGCTGCACGACATCGAGCGATCATCTCTACATCTACCCGAACGGTTGCAAGCTCGACGACAGCATCGAAGCTGCCGCCGAGATCGGCATGCGCTTTCACGCAAGCCGCGGCAGCATGAGTGTCGGGCAGAGTCAGGGCGGGCTGCCGCCAGATCGCGTCGTCGAGCGCGAAGACGACATTCTCGAAGACACGCAGCGTCTCATCGAGACGTATCACGACGAAGGCCGCTACGCGATGCTGCGCTTGGTCGTGGCCCCCTGTTCACCCTTCTCGGTGAGCCGCGAACTGATGCGCGATTCGGCGTCGATGGCGCGTCACTACGGGGTGTCGCTGCATACCCATCTGGCCGAGAACGTCAACGATATTGCCTACAGCCGTGAGAAGTTCGGCATGACGCCAGCCGAATACGCTCAGGATCTGGGCTGGGTCGGGCACGACGTCTGGCATGCGCACTGCGTGCAACTTGACGACGCAGGCATCGCGCTGTTCGCCAGGACGGGGACCGGCGTGGCGCACTGTCCGTGTTCGAACATGCGGCTCGCCTCGGGCATTGCGCCGATTCGCCGGATGCGCGATGCGGGCGTGCCGGTCGGGCTGGGCGTAGATGGCTCGGCCTCGAACGATGCGGCCAACATGATCGGCGAAGCGCGTCAGGCGTTGCTCTTGCAGCGTGTGGGCTTCGGCCCGAGCGCGATGACGGCCCGCGAGGCGCTGGAAATCGCCACGGTAGGCGGCGCGCGCGTGCTGGGTCGAGACGACATCGGCATCCTCGCGCCCGGCATGGCGGCCGATTTCGTGGCGTTCGACACCCGTAGCGTGGGCATGGCGGGCGGTCTGCACGACCCGGTGGCGGCGCTGGTCTTCTGTAACCCTGGACAAGCCGCGTACAGCGTGGTCAACGGACGGGTGGTGGTGCGCGAAGGGCGTCTGGCGACGCTTGACCTGCCGTCGCTCGTCACGCGTCACAACGCGCTGGCGCGACAACTGGCCGAGGCTTCCCGGTAAGGCGTTGCCACACCGGCCACCGATTCATGGTGTGTGGCCGAGCGTGGCAGCGGGCAAGCGGGAAATCGGGGCGACGTTTCTGTGCATAAGGAACGCCGCCGTTCGGTTCGGCGGAGCGGTGGGGGCCGCTCCGCCGGTAAAAACGGCGCGGAACCCCGGCATCCACCGAGGATCAGGACTGCGTGTGTGACTCGAGCAGTGTGCGTGTGGCGTCGGAAATGATGCTGCGCAGCCAGCGCACCTCATCCGAATAGTGCGTGCGCTCGTGCCACAACTGGTAGTACTGCATCGGCGGGAAGTCGATGGGCGTTTCGAGCACGGTGAGCGGCAGGAACTCCGCGTAATGGTCGGCGAACAGACGCGTCGTCGTGAAGATCAGATCGGATTTCAGCAGAACATACGGCGCCAGATTGAAATACGGAATTGTCACGACCACATTGCGCTTCAGACGCTCGCGCGCGAGGTGCATGTCGATGGCGCCGCGTTGGGCGACGGAGTAGGGTGTTGGCGCGAGGTGCGGACTGGCGAGGTATTGCTCGAGGGTGAGGCCGCGTTTGGCATACGGATGCGTATTGCGCACCAGGCAGACGATCTGGTCGACGAACAGGTTCGAGAGGTGAAGCTGCTCGGGTGGCTCGGGCCAGTTGCCGATGACGACGTCGACCTTGCCGTCTTCGAGCGCATGTTCGTAATCGAAGGCAGGGCCGAGCGAATGCAGTTCGAGCTGCGCATTGGGGGCTTGCTGGCGAAAGCGTTCGACGACCGTGGGGACGAACAGCGTATTCAGATAATCGGGGGAGCCGATGCGAAACGTGCGCACCGTCGTCGCCGGATCGAAACTCGATTGCTGGACCGTGATGCGCTCGATCTCACGCAGGGCGTTCTGCGTCGGCTCCAGCAGCGATTGACCGTACTCCGTGGGTACCATGCCCGATTTGCCGCGCACCAGCAGCGGATCGCCGGTGATATCGCGCAAGCGCCGCAGTGCCGCGCTGATCGCGGGCTGAGACTGGTTCAGCTTGACGGCCGCACGCGTCACGCTGCGCTCGATCAACAAGGTGTGAAGGACGCGTAGCAAATAGGTGTCGATCGGTTCGCGGTTTTGGCTCATGAGAAATATAACAGTCCGAATATGCCGGGCCCTGAATTACATAACTAAATCATTATGAAGCACAAGCGCCCGACGTCTCCATAGCGGAAAGCCCGTATCATTAAAATAGGGGCATGTCGCGCTTCATAAAGCACGACATGCCATGTTATTGACGCACGCTCGACATTTCGCCGCGAATTGGGTATTTTCGTCCCGCCCAAGCTCAGGATCGAGACTTTGCCCGTGACATCCCCAATGCAATCCACACCACGTCTGGCGCTGACCGGCATCACCAAGCGCTATCCGAGCGTGGTGGCCAACGACGGCATCGCGTTGAGCGTGTTACCCGGCGAAATCCATGCCGTACTAGGTGAGAACGGTGCAGGCAAGAGCACGTTGATGAAGATCATCTACGGTGCGGTGCGCCCTGACGCGGGCGAAATCCGCTGGGAAGGGCAGCCCACGCGTATCGACAGTCCGGCCGCGGCCCGCAAGCTCGGCATCGGCATGGTCTTCCAGCACTTCTCGCTGTTTGAGACGCTGACCGTCGCCGAGAACATTTCCCTTGCACTCGATGACGCGGGGCACGATCTGAAGGCGCTCGCCGGGCGCATCCGCGATGTGTCGGCGCAGTATGGGCTCGAAGTCGATCCGGCGCGTCACGTGCATAGCCTGTCGGTGGGCGAGCGCCAGCGTGTGGAGATCGTGCGCTGTCTGTTACAGAATCCGCGTCTGCTCATCATGGACGAGCCCACGTCGGTGCTCACACCGCAAGCCGTCCAGAAACTCTTCACCACGCTGCGCCGTCTGGCTTCAGAAGGTTGCAGCATCGTCTACATCAGCCACAAACTCGACGAAATACGCGATCTGTGCGACCGCGCGACCGTGTTGCGCGCCGGGCGCGTGTCGGGCCACGCCGTGCCGCGCGAGGAGACCGCAGAGACGCTGGCGCAGATGATGATCGGGCGCGCGTTGCCGCAGATCGAGCGTCGCGAGCACCAGCCGGGCGACGTGCTGCTTTCCTTGCGGCAGTTGTCGATGGCGAGCGAAGACCCATTCGGCACCTCGTTGCACGACATCAACCTCGACGTGCATGCGGGCGAGATTGTCGGTATCGCAGGGGTCTCCGGTAACGGACAGGCCGAATTGCTGGCTGCGCTGTCGGGTGAGACTCGTGCGCCGCAGGCCGAAGCCCTTCATCTGAACGGCCGCGCCGCCGGTCGCATGGGCGCCGCCACCCGGCGCCGTCTCGGGCTGGCCTTCGTGCCGGAAGAGCGGCTGGGGCGTGGTGCGGTGCCCAGCATGTCGCTTACCGACAACGCGCTGCTTGGCGCGTCCGGCACGGCACACCTCGGATTGCTGCGCGGCGGCTGGATTCGCCGGCACACGCTCCGGCGGTTCGCGTCACTGTGCATCGAGCGCTTCAATGTGAAGGCGGGCGGACCGGATGCCGCTGCACAGAGCCTCTCGGGCGGCAATCTGCAAAAGTTCATCGTCGGACGCGAAATCCTTCAGGAACCCAGGGTGCTCGTGGTGGCTCAGCCGACGTGGGGCGTCGATGTGGGCGCGGCGAGCTTCATCCGTCAGCAGTTGCTCGACCTTTCGTCTCGTGGCGTCGCGGTGCTGGTGCTGTCCGAAGAACTCGACGAACTTTTCGAAATTTGCGACCGGATCACGGTGCTTGCGCAGGGGCGTCTGTCGCCAGTGCGCAAGCCCGGGCAGACCGACGCCCGCGAGATCGGCCTGTGGATGGCGGGGATGTTCCCCGGTGGCCCGGGCGGTTCAGGAGAGCGCGCGGCCTGACGTATCGGCGAGAGGGGCATGACCTGGATCGTCGGGCCTTCGGTCGTACCGTCGCCGGCACCGTAACGTATTTCATCGATTTTCAAACACCATGTTCGATTTCACGCTTGAGCCACGGCCAAGTCCTTCCCGCACCATGCGGCTCGCCATGCCGCTGGTGGCCACGCTCATCACGCTGGCCGGCGGTGTGCTCATTTTCGGTTTCCTCGGCAAGCATCCGGCGCAGGCGATGGCAGCGTTCTTTCTGGCACCGGTCAGCAGCCTGAACGGCTGGTCGGAGCTGCTGCTCAAGGCGTCGCCCCTGTGCCTGATTGCGCTGGGACTGGCCATTGGCTATCGCGCCAACGTGTGGAACATCGGTGCGGAAGGCCAGTTGCTGCTGGGCGGAATTTTCGCCTCGGGTGTCGCGATTCACTTCGATGGTCACGGTGGCCCGTGGCTGTTGCCGTTGATGATGGCGGCAGGCGCGCTGGGCGGCATGTTGTGGGCCGCCATTCCCGCGCTGTTGCGCGTGCGCTTCAACGCCAACGAGATTCTCGTGAGCCTGATGTTGACGTACGTGGCCACCCAACTGCTGATCTATCTCGTGAGCGGCCCCTGGCAGGACCCGCATGGCATGAATTTCCCGCAGTCGATCAGCTTTGGCCGCGACGCGCTGTTCCCGCGCTTTTTCGGCGACTGGCACTGGACCCCATGGCGGGGCACACGCCTGAACGCGTCGGTGTTCATGGCGGTGGTGGCGGTGCCGGCCGCGTGGTTTTTCATGCGCAAGAGTTTCGCCGGGTACCGGATGGAAGTCGGCGGGCTCGCACCGCTTGCCGCTCGCTATGCAGGCTATTCCGAGCCGCGCGCCGTCTGGCTCGCCCTGCTGATCGGCGGGGCCGCCGCCGGGCTGGCGGGCACCGGCGAAGTGGCGGGGCCGGTCGGGCAACTGCAGGCGACCTGGGCGCCGGGGTATGGCTTCACGGCCATCATCGTGGCGTTCGTGGGACGTCTGCATCCGGTCGGCATCGTTCTGGCGAGCTTGCTCATGGCGCTGCTGTATCTCGGCGGCGAAGCGGTGCAAACGTCGCTGCAATTGCCCAAGGCGATCAGCGGCGTGTTTCAGGGGCTGCTTCTGTTCAGCCTGCTGGGTTGCGACGTTTTCGTGAACTACCGTCTGCGCCGTCGTGCCCGTGCACACGCGCGGGAAGCCTGAGGAGCGCCGCATGGACTGGATCAATCTGCTGACGCCGCTGGCGGCAAGTGCCGTGATCGCGGCCATTCCGTTGATGCTCGCCGCACTGGGCGAACTGGTGACGGAGAAGTCTGGCGTGCTCAATCTCGGCGTGGAAGGCACGATGCTCATGGGTGCCGTCGGTGCGTTCGCCGTGACCGTACAGACGGGGAGCCTCTGGCTCGGCGTGCTCGCGGGCATTGCTGCGGGTGTGGTCATGTCGGCCATCTTCGCGTGGCTCACGCTCTCGCTCATGGCCAATCAGGTGGCAACGGGGCTGGCGCTGACGATCTTCGGCGTAGGGCTTTCGGCCTATGCCGGCCGTCCGTACACAGACGCCACCATCCCGATGCTGCGCGACCTGCCGATCCCCGGCCTGTCGTCGATTCCCGTATTAGGGCCGTCGGTCTTCTCGCTCAACCCGCTGGGTTATCTCTCGGTGGTGCTGCTGGTGGCGATCACCTGTTTTTTGTACCGTACGCGAGCCGGGCTGGTGTTGCGCTCGATCGGTGAGGCACCCGCCGTGGCGCATGCCATCGGCTACCCGGTGGTGCGGATCCGTTATCTTGCAACGCTTTTCGGCGGCGCGATGTCGGGGCTTGCGGGCGCGTATTACTCGGTTGGCTATCTGCGCCTCTGGCAAGAGAACCTGACGGCCGGACGCGGCTGGATTGCGCTGGCGCTGGTGGTGTTTGCGACGTGGCGTCCGGGCCGCACGGTGCTCGGCGCGCTGCTCTTCGGCGTGGTCATGGCGCTGCAATTTCAGGCGCAGGCGATGGGCATTCGCGTTCCGTCGCAGGCGTTGGCCAGTCTGCCGTATCTGGCGACCATCGTGGTGCTGGTGATCATCTCGCGCAATCGCCAGACGATTCGCCTGAATGCGCCGGCCTCGCTGGGCAAGCCGTTTTTCGCAGGGTCTTGACGCGTTGCCTGCGGGCAGCGCGAGGGGTTTGGCAAACGAGAGCATGGAATCAACCTGAAACAATCGATGACGAGGAGAAAATCGATGCGACGTAAAGTCCTGATCACGATGGCAAGCCTGGCGGCGGCCATGCTGGTTTCTGCCTGCGGCAAGCAGGAGAGCAACACCGCGAGCGCGTCGGCGGCAGCGTCCGACGCGCAGGCATCGGCCGCGCCGGCAGGCAAGGGCCCGATGGGGGTGGCGTTCGTCTACATCGGCAACCCGGGCGACGCTGGCTGGACCTACGCGCACGAGCAGGGTGCGAAGGCCGTAGAAGCGAAGTACGGCGACAAAGTGAGCGTGACCCGCGTGGAGAACGTGCCCGAGGGCGCGGACTCGGAGCGCGTGTTCCGCGATCTGGCAGGCAAGGGCAACAAGCTGATTTTCGGCACGTCGTTCGGCTACATGGACTCGATGGTCAAGACGGCCGCCGATTTCCCGGATGTGACGTTCGAGCACGCCACCGGCTTCAAGACGGCGCCGAACCTCGGCACGTATGACGTGCGTACGTACGAAGGCGCGCATCTGGCCGGTGTGGTCGGCGGTCATGTTACGAAGTCAAACGTGATCGGCTATGTGGCATCGGTGCCGATCCCCGAGGTGATCCGCAACATCGACGCGTTCACTATTGCGGCGCGCGAAGTCAATCCGAAAGTCAAGGTGAAGGTTGTCTGGATCAATAGCTGGTTCGATCCGGGCAAGGAGCGTCAGGCGGCGGAATCGCTCGTCGGACAGGGCGCCGACGTGCTGATGCAGAACGTCGACTCGGCGGTGGTGATGCAGGTGGCCGAAGAGAAGAAGATCCACGCCTTTGGCTGGGATTCGGACATGAGCAAGTTCGGCCCGAACGCTCATCTCGCATCGGCCGCCATCGACTGGAGCAAGTACTACGTGCGCACGGTCGACGAAGTCATGCAGGGCTCGTGGAAGAACACGCCGGTCTGGGGGGGTATCAAGGAAGACGAGATCAACCTCGTGGCCATCAACGACAAGACCGTGCCGGAAGCGGCGCGCAAGGCCGTGACTGCGCGTCACGACGCCATTCGCGACGGTAAGTACGATCCGTTCACCGGCCCGATCAAGGGGCAGGACGGCAAGGAAATCGTGCCGGCCGGCAAGACCCTCAACGACGACGAGAAGCACCAGATCAACTGGTTCGTGGAAGGCGTTGAGGGCTCGCTGCCGAAGCAGTAACGATGGCTGTACCGCCTCTGTGCGGCATCGCGGTATCAGAAGAACCGCCGGTATCTGCCGGCGGTTTTTTTGTGCTGGAGGCTCTGAAGGGACGTTAGTCGCGGGATGTTTTCACGGTCTCGTCCTGCGCGAGTTTTTCCGTGTCGGGGGAGACGGCGGGTGCGGCAGTGGCGATCAACAACACGGCGGCAGCAAGGAAGGGGCCGAGGAGAGGGGGGCAGAGGTTGCGCTGAGGGCGCAGCGCGCATGCATGGGGCGTAGACAGGCGGATAGGGGTCATGAGAAGGCACTGGGGAAGTGATAGCGCCCCGGGAGGGCAAGAGAGGCATCTCCATCCGGGGGATGATGGCCGCAAACGGCGTCTGAAGGTCTTCAGGCAACTTCCGCCAAATTCAGCGGCTTTGGGGGGAGCCTACGGGTCGGCGAGCACCGGCACTCCCTTTAGGCGCCGCATTTCGGAGCCTTCACAAGCGCCGGGGGCGACTCAGGGCGCGTGACACGCATCAGTGCTAAAATGTCGGGTTTCGTGGCGCAATTTTGTGCCGCCGCACTTCATTTCCCCGGATACCGCCTGTGCTGTCTACTGCCAATATCACGATGCAATTCGGCGCCAAGCCGCTCTTCGAGAACATTTCCGTCAAATTTGGCGGGGGCAACCGTTATGGCCTGATCGGCGCCAACGGCTGCGGCAAATCGACGTTCATGAAGATCCTCGGGGGCGATCTGGAGCCGAGCGCCGGCAACGTCATGCTCGAACCCAACGTGCGTCTGGGTAAGCTCAAGCAGGATCAGTTCGCGTATGAAGACATGCGCGTGCTTGACGTCGTGATGATGGGCCATACCGAAATGTGGGCCGCCATGAGCGAGCGCGATGCCATCTACGCCAATCCGGAAGCGACGGACGACGACTACATGCACGCCGCCGAACTCGAAGCGAAGTTCGCCGAGTACGACGGCTATACGGCCGAAGCGCGCGCGGGTGAGCTGCTGCTGGGCGTGGGTATTCCGATCGACCAGCATCAGGGGCCGATGAGCAACGTTGCACCGGGCTGGAAGCTGCGTGTGCTGCTCGCACAGGCGCTGTTCTCGAATCCGGACGTGCTGCTGCTCGACGAGCCGACCAACAACCTGGACATCAACACGATCCGCTGGCTGGAAGACGTGCTCAACGAGCGCAACTCCACCATGATCATCATTTCGCACGATCGCCACTTCTTGAACGCCGTGTGCACGCACATGGCGGATATGGACTACGGCACGCTCACGATCTATCCGGGCAACTACGACGACTACATGCTTGCGTCGGCGCAGGCGCGCGAGCGTCAGATGGCGGCGAACACCAAGGCGAAGGAACGCATCACCGATCTGCAAGACTTCGTGCGCCGCTTCTCGGCGAACAAGTCCAAGGCGCGTCAGGCGACGAGCCGTCTCAAGCAGATCGACAAGATCAAGGTTGAGGACATCAAGCCTTCGTCACGTCAGAACCCGTTCATCCGCTTCGAATTCGAGAAGAAGCTGCACAATCTCGCGTTCGAATTCGAAGGCATTTCCAAGTCGTTCGACCGCCAGATCTTCAAGAACTACTCCGGCGCGGTGCGCGCCGGTGAGCGTGTGGCCATCATTGGCGAGAACGGCGCGGGCAAGACCACGCTGCTGCGCAGCCTGATGGCGGAACTGCCGGTCGACGCGGGCAACGTGAAGTGGGCCGAGAACGCCAACATCGGTTACATGCCGCAAGACACCTCGGAGGCCTTCCCGGAAGATTTGTCGCTCACCGACTGGATGACGCAATGGGGCAAGGAAGGCGACGACGATCAGGTGATTCGTGGCTCGCTGGGCCGCCTGCTGTTCGGTGGCGACGACGTGCGCAAGTCTGTTCGTGTGCTCTCCGGTGGTGAGAAGGGACGCATGATCTGGGGCAAGCTGATGTTGGGCCGTCACAATGTGATGATGATGGACGAGCCGACCAACCACATGGACATGGAGTCGATCGAGTCGCTTCAGATCGCCCTCGACAAATATCCGGGCACGCTGATCTTCGTCTCGCACGATCGCGAGTTCGTGTCGGGTCTGGCCACGCGCGTTATCGAAGTGAAGAGTGACGGCACGTTGGTCGATTACGCCGGCACTTATGACGAGTACCTGGCCAGCCAGGGCGTGGAAGTCTGACGGAAGTCTTCGAGACGTCCACGCGACGCACGTAATACCCGGCAGGGCGCTTGCTTGGCAAGCGCCCTGTTTGCGTTTACAGCACGTTGAGGCGGAGCAGGTGTCGTCTTACGGTGTCGTGGGAATATCGGAAGGCACAGCGCAGAGGCATCCGATTTCACCGAAGGGCTGAGAAGCGCGGAGGCGAGCAGACTACAATGGGCGTTCGACGTTCCTCTGCCAGCAGGAGACATTGCATGATTACGTACGATAAATTTTTCATCGGTGGTCAGTGGGTTACGCCGGTTGGGCGCGGCACGCTGGACGTTTTCCACTCGGCCGACGCGAAGCTCATGGGCCGCATTCCCGAGGGGGCTGCCGAAGACACGGAAGCGGCCATTTCCGCAGCGTTGAAGGTGCGCGACACCTGGGCGGCCACGCCACGGGCCGAACGTGCGGCCTATTTGCGGAAGATCGCGGCGGGCCTGAAGGCACGCACGGAGGATCTGGCGAACGTGATGACGGGCGAGACGGGCATGCCGATCAAACTCGTTCGTGCGATTCAGGTGGGCGGTCCGGTGTATCACTGGAACAAGTACGCTGAACTGGCCGAGATATTCGAATTTGAAGCGCGCGTGGGCAATTCGCTGGTGGTGCGCGAACCCGTGGGGGTGGTTGGTGCGATTACGCCGTGGAATTACCCGCTGAACCAGATCACCCTGAAGGTTGCGCCGGCGCTGGCCGCCGGATGCACGGTGGTGCTCAAGCCGTCGGAGGTGGCGCCGTTCAATGCGTTCATTCTGGCGGAGGTGATCGCCGAGGCCGGACTGCCGGCGGGCGTGTTCAATCTGGTTACGGGGCTCGGGCCGGTCGCCGGCGAGGTGTTGGCACGCCATCCCGACGTCGACATGGTGTCGTTCACCGGATCGACGCGTGCAGGCAAGCGCGTGTCCGAAGTGGCGTCGCAAACGGTCAAGCGCGTGGCCTTGGAGTTGGGCGGGAAATCGGCTTCAGTGGTGCTCGACGATGCCGATCTCGCCGCAGCGGTCAAAGGCACGCTCAACGCGTGTTATCTGAACTCCGGACAGACTTGTTCGGCACACACTCGCATGCTTGTCCCGGCGTCGCGTTATGAGGAAGTCAAGGCGCTGGCGAAGGAAGCCGTTGCCCGCTTTACGCTGGGTGACCCGCGCGAGGAAACAACGCGTCTCGGACCGCTGGCATCGGCTGCCCAGCGAGAGCGCGTGCAGACATATATTCGCAAGGGCCTCGCGCAAGGGGCCGAATTGATTGCCGGTGGAGATGCCGTACCGGAGGGCTTCGAGTCGGGATTCTTCGTCCAGCCAACGGTGTTGGGGCGTGTCGCCCCCGACGCTACCGTTGCACAGGAGGAGATTTTCGGCCCAGTGCTCTCGATCATCACCTATGAGGGCGAAGCGGATGCGGTGCGCATTGCCAACGATTCGATCTACGGATTGGGCGGTGGTGTGTGGTCGGGCGATGAAGCGCGCGCGGTACGCGTGGCGCGTCAGATCCGCACGGGGCAAGTCGATATCAACGGCGGTGAATTCAACGTGCAGGCACCGTTCGGCGGCTTCAAGCAGTCAGGGCACGGACGGGAGAATGGCGTGTACGGCTTCGAGGAATTCCTCGAGTACAAGTCGCTGCAATTCAAGTCCGCGAAGTCGTAGACCCGTTGTCGCCATAGCGCATCGCTGTGCCTTCGCGGTTGATGCGCTCCCAGACGGCTGCCTTCTCGTCGTCAGTGAAGAACACCCAGTTCGACACTTCATAAGCCGTACGGCCGCAACCCTTGCAGACGTCGTCGAAGAGCGTCGAGCAAACGCCAATGCAGGGGCTGTCGGGGCGGTCGTGCAGTTCTGACATAAGAGGGCGAATTCGGCCGGAGGCAGGTCGGTGTCACAGGAAAGCGCCATTATCTCACCGATGGTCACACCGGCAGCGATTCCCCTACGGGCGGGGGCAGGCAGTGGACTTTTCAATGCGTTTCAGGTTGGCGGTACTCAAATCTCAATAGCGATGGTGGTGCATTATGTTGCGTAACTGGCAACTATTCGCGCTGGGTTCAGCGTTCTTTGCCGCACTGACGGCCGTGTTCGGCAAACTCGGCGTGGCACAAGTCAACTCCAATATGGCTACGCTGATTCGCACGGTCATCATCTTCGCGGTGACGCTGGCGATCGTGGGCATGCGGGGGGAGTGGCAGCGGCCGGCCAGTTTGAGCGCGAATACGTGGCTGTTCCTCGTGCTTTCCGGGGTGGCAACCGGTTTGTCGTGGCTTTGCTACTTCCGCGCGTTGCAGTTGGGGCCCGTGTCGGGTGTGGCGCCGTTGGACAAGCTCAGCGTCGCGATGGCGATGCTGATCGGCTGGGTGGTGCTTGGTGAGCCGTTCTCGCTCAAGGAAGCTCTCGGCGGCGCGCTGATTGTCGCAGGGGCGCTCGTGCTGGTGTTATGAGCTTGTTGGGGACGTGGATGGACGTGCTCTTCGCGGTGCGCGCAAGCAAGTGCCGTTACCAGCGGAACACGCTATACCCGACACGCACCTGCGACCGCGAGTGATGGTTGTAGTCGAGCAGGGTTTCGCCGTAGCCTGTGAAGTAGCCGAGCCAGAGGTAGCCACCGGCGCCTGGGATCAGCTTGCCGAGCGGGTAGGTCACCTGCACATCGACACTGCCGTAGTTGCGTTTTATCCCTTTGCGCAGCGTCGCCCCGACCTGCCAGCCATTCGGCTTACCCCATAGAACCAGCAGGTCCATATAGCCGCGATAGTCCTGAATATCGCGGTTGTCGTTTTTTTCCAGGTAGGCGTAGAGCTTCGGTGCCACCGTCCAGTGGTATTCGGACGGATCCCCGAATTTCAGGATCGGTTTGACGAAGAGGGTGTTGAGACTGCGGGAATCGTCGCCCGCCTTGCCATTGGACTCATGCTCGACACCTGCCGCGATGCCCAGCGATGTGAACCAGTTGGCGCGCGCGCCAGTATCCGGGGTGTAGTAGAACAGGCTCGGACGGTAGTTCGAGTCACGGAACGGGGCCGATTCGGCCTGCAGATCCCAGATCGACAATTGCGTATAGCCGAAATACAGGTTGTCGAGGAAGGATTTCGAGGCCGGACTGTCCGGTTTCAGAATGTGGAACTTGAAGCTGAGTTGAAATCGCGCGTTCGAGCCGCCGTTCCTGCCGAAAGCCATGTACATCGGCTCGTTCGACGAGATGCGGGCGAACTCGGTATCGGTCGTCGGGGCGATTACGTCGGGTGCGGCGCTGGCCGTCACCCCTGCTGCTGCGGCGGCAGCGGACGCCGGGGTGCCTTTCCCCGCCGCTTGCGCTGCGCCCGCCTCGGATGGTGCCGGTGCAGCTGCCACCATCGGTTCAGTAGGGGCGGCGCGATCGAGGACGATGGTTGTTGTCGAGACGTCCCAGTCGATCGGCTCAAGGTGTAGGGTGCCGCGTAGTTCCTTCGGAAGCGCGGCAGCGTACGAGATGCGCCGGAACTGGCCCTTCGAGAGCGTGACTTCAGCGGGAACCGCCGCTGCACGCTTCAGATGGAGCAGCGTGGGCCCGAAGTCGTCGTTTGAGATGCGCACGACGATTTCGTCCGGCAGCTTGATGGTTTTGCGGCCCTGCGTGTCCTGTGTGGCCAGCAGGGTCAGTTGCAAGGGGGCCTCGCCCGTGAGGGCGCGCGGTGCCTGTAAGAGTGCGAGTTCGGCATTTGCCGCAGTACTCAGGACCAGGCAAAGCGCAGTTGTGCCGATCCGGATGGCACACAACGGTGACGGGGCGAATGTGGCGAGATTCGTCTTGGGCATCGGTCCGGTCTGGGTTTGTGACCCCGGGCCGGTGAGCCCGACGTCTGTTACAACCCGCCTGGGGAGAACCCCCGGAGGTCGGATTCGCGGGCGCAGCGATCGCGTCCGAGAGATTTGGCAAGGTACAGTGCCGCGTCGGCGCGTCTTAGCCACGCGTGATCGTCGTCGCCAGCGTGCCATTGGGCTACGCCCGCACTTATCGTGAACTGAAGCGGCCGGCCACCGACATTGATGCGGGACGTGCGCACGGCATCGCGCAAACGCTCGGCGGCGTCAAAAGCGCGTGCCTCGGCGGCACCACTCGCGATGATAGCGAATTCTTCGCCTCCCAAACGACCGCAGATGTCATCTTCGCGTAACGATTCGTGACAAAGATGGACGAATGTCGCCAGCACGGTATCGCCGAGCGCATGACCCCACGTGTCGTTGATCTGCTTGAAGTGGTCCAGGTCGACGAGGATGACGCAGGTCGGTACCCCTGTCGATTCGGCTTGCGCAACCTCGGCGCGCAGGCGTTTGAGAAAGTGTCCGCGTGACAGCGCACCCGTGAGCGCGTCATATTTGACTTCGCGCTCAAGTGCCGCATTCCTGGCCAAGGTGTCGGTCAACTGGAGTTTTTCGCGGCGCAGATAGCGAACGAGCAACCAGAGCGCACCCGCTAAGCTGAGCAACAACGCGAAGACCAATACCGCATAACGGCGCCGCTCGATGGACAGGCTGCCCAGCGTCGGCACTTCGTTCATGGTGTAGACAACCAGTTCGCTGTCCGCAGACGGTTCGGCCTCCAGAAGATATGGCCGATTGCCGGGGCGGACACAAACCAGACGAGCGTGCTGCCGACCCTCTTTGTCTTCAGGCGTTTTTTGCATGAACCCCGGCGTGCCGGGCGACGAATCATAGTCATCGATGGGAACGAGGGGGAAGTCTTCCTGCTGATAGAGGCGTCGTCGTTCCGCTGGCGTCAGTTTGAAGACATCGGCACCGGGAACTGCCATGCCGGTGAATGTCGGGTCGTTGGCGAGCACGATGACACCGTTGTTGTCTGTCACGAACGACGCGCCGGAATCGACCCAATGCGCCAGCCGGCGCATGCCGAGCTTCACCACCATCACGCCGGCGAGCAGGCCGTCCCGATAGACGGGGGCCGTGAAGTAGATGCCGGGCAGGCCGGTCTTGCGCCCGATGACATATTGCTGCCCGATACCCCCGAGCACGGCAGTGTTGTAGTACTCCCGGTCGCCGTAGTTCTCGCCGATCAGCGGATTGGCCGCGTCGGCATCGCTGGAGGCGACGGTGACGCCATCCGGCGTGCCCAGCCATACGAGATCCGCACCGAAGTAGAGCTGCGTGGCGTGCAGCAACTCGTTGACGGGTTTGAGTATGGGGTTGGCAAGCAGTGTCTGACGGGCTTTTTCCGGTGGCATGCCCGTGAGCGGGTGCTTTGCAAGGCTGGCTGCGGCGTCCTGAATCTGCTCGACCTGAGCGAGTACCTGCGGGATGCCGCGAATGAGTATCAGATCCTGATTGACCGTGTGAACCGTGCCTTGTGCGAGGCGGGTCGCCACGCTGCGCTCTTCGGAGAGCAGTCGCGCCGCGCGGTTCGCCACCAACTGATCGGCGGCGAAACGGGCCAGCCCCCAGGCGGCGAGGACGCACACGAGAATGACCAGGCTGCTGACGAAGGCAGAAGCGGTGCGGCGACGATTAAACAAGGCGTTGACCAACGGCAGAGGCGGTTGCAGACGCGATTACAGGCGCCCGTGCCAGTCGCGAATGAATGTCTCGATATGCCCGGGCGGCAGGGGGCGTGTGCAATGATACCCCTGCCAGGCGTGACAACCCAGTGACGCGAGTGCGTCGCGTTGCGCGCTGGTCTCGACACCCTCCGCAACCGTTTCGATCTCCAGCTTGCGCGCGATCGCGATGATGGCTCGGATCAGCTCGGTATCGTAGCCACCAAGCAGCACGCCGGCGACGAACTGATAATCGATCTTGACCGTGCCGAACGGCCAGCGCTTCAGACGCACGAAACTCGAATAGCCGGTGCCGAAGTCATCGAGCGACAGGCGAACGCCCATCGCGACGAGTTCGTTCATCAGCGTGGCGGCTTCGTCGAGATGGCAGATCAGTGACGACTCGGTAATCTCGATCTCAAGCTTGTCCGGCGGCACCCGATGGTGCTTGAGGGCGTAGCGGACCGTCTCAAGTGTCTGCACGCGCATTTGCTGTGCCGACAGGTTCACGGCCACGCGCGGATATTCCTCACCGTCCGTCTGCCATTGATCGAGTTGACGGCAAGCCTCTTGCAGCGTCCACTCCCCGATGGGGCCGATGACATCGCAGCGCTCGGCGGCCGGGATGAATTCGCCCGGCATGATCAGTTCGTCGTCGCGCTGCCAGCGGATCAGCGCTTCGAGACCGGTCAGCCGGTGCGTACGCATGTCGATCTGCGGCTGGTAATGCAGGCGGAATTCGGACTCCGACAGGGCGCGTCCGATAGTGTTGCGCCAATAGTGCTCGTTGCCCGCTTCGTCCGGCGGCGTGATGCCTTCGGTGGGGGCAGACGGGGCTTCGGTCACGAGAAACCGCGACGCGCTTTCCCGAATGGCCTGATCGGCGACGTCCGAAGTGTGCTCGAGCAGCGTGGCGGGCCAGACCGGCACTTGCGGCAGGTGGGTTACCCCTGCCGAGAGAATCGGATACAGCAGGCCATTCCCGCAGGGCACGGGCGATTCGCCGGCCCGGATAAAGCGGCGCGTGATCTGCGAGGCGGCATCGCGGCTGCCCAGGTCGCGCAGCAAGATGGCAATCTGCTGATCGGAGACGCGACCGATGAGGTCGCGGCGGCGAATGCGCGAGCCAATGCGAAACGCGATGGTGGCGAGCAGGTCGGCATCCGAAATGGCGGCCTGACTGCTTGCCGTGCGCTGACCACGGCCCACATGCAGTACCACCAGCGCACTGTGGCTGCCAGGTGGACTCGGGGTGCGCAACTCCAGGCTGAGGGCACGTAACAGCCGCTGGCGATCCAGCAGCAGATCGGCAAGGACGACTTGTCGTCGCAGCGCGTTGGTATCGTTCATCTCGGCAAACGGGCAGGCGTGCCCCGTACGGTTGAACGTTTGTCATTGCCGCGTGTAATGCCTGCGGACAGAGGAAGCCCACGCGTCGAACAGGTCGTGCCGCCGGAAAACCCTTGAATCATGTTCAGCATAAGACGCGTAAATGTGTCGGCCGTCAGGCGAGGAGCGGGTGGGAGACACCGGCCACGGCACCACATCCCTCGCCATCCGGCAGACCGCGCGCAAGGCGTGGCCCGACAGAAGCTCGTGCCCGGTTGCGACACCGGGTCCTTTGACTTTTAACGGCACCCATCATTGAAAATTGAGTCCGGGTTTCACCTATGGTCGGCGCGGCTGGGTTGTGCCAGCCATTCGCGACCGCGAAGCATGAAATCCCAGTAAACCTTTGGCAGCACGTATTTTTTCAATACCCAGGCAAAACGGCTCGCTTGCGTACCGTCGATGGGGAACGTGGGCAGCAGTTTGCCGCCGTAGCCAAACTCGGCAAGCACGATCTTGCCGTGTTCCACCGTGAGCGGGCAAGCGCCATAGCCATCGTAGTGCAGGGCGAGCGGGCGGCCATCCATGGCAGCAAGAAGATTTTCCGCGACGACGACGGCTTGTTTGCGCGCAGCGGCAGCCGTCTTGGCGTTCGGCGCGGAGATGGCGTCGCCCAAGCCGAAAATATTGGCATAGCGCGCGTGGCGCAGGGTTGCCGGATCGACTTCGCACCAACCGGCCGCGTCGGCAAGCGGGCTTGCGCGCAGCACATCCGGTGCGCTTTGCGGTGGTACCACGTGCAGGAAGTCGAAGGGTTTGTCGATAAACTGCGACTGACCGTCGGCGTCGAAGATTTCAAAACGGGCAACGCGCCGTTCGCCGTCCACCGCACGCAAATGCGAGAGGTGATTGAGCGAGATGCCGTATCGCTTCACGTATTCCATGAGCGCGGGGACGTAATCTTTCACACCGAACAGCGCTGGCGCCACGAGATGGAATTCGATTTTCGTCTTGTCCAGCGCGCCATGCTGACGCCATGTGTCGGCGGACAAGTACATCGCCTTTTGCGGTGCGCCCGCGCACTTGATCGGCATCGGCGGCTGCGTGAACAGCGCGTTGCCGCCCTTGAATTCGCGAACCAGCGACCATGTATAGGGGGCGAGATCGAAGCGATAGTTGGATGTGACACCGTTGCGGCCGAGTGTATCGGTCAAGCCATCGATGGCTTCCCAATTCAGTTGAAGGCCCGGCGCGACGATAAGGTAGCGGTAGCCGAGACGCCGGCCATCCGAGAGCAGGATTTGCTGACGATCCGGCGCGAAAGCCGTTACCGCCGCCTGGACCCACGTCACCCCTTCAGGGATGACGCTTGCCATCGGACGCGCGGTGCGCGCGGCGTCCAATTCCCCTGCACCGACGAGTGTCCACGCTGGCTGATAGTAGTGTGTGTCGGCCGGGTCCACGATCGTGATCGAGAGCGACGCACGTCGTCGGCGCAAGCTGGCCGCCACGGAGATCCCCGCAGCGCCAGCGCCCATGATCACGATGTCGGCGCTACTTTCCGTCGCGGGTGTTGGCGTAGCGGATACGTCGCTGGACATAAGGTCTCCGACAAATGAGCAAAAATTGGAACGGATTGCGACATATCGATGCGCACTTCCTGAACGGCACGCCATGGTTGTTCACACGAACAAGTCGCTGCTGGCGCGGCGCGTGCGGGACATTGTATAGAAACTGAGCTGATTTGCCCTTGTTTTCGCGGGGAGCGCGGGCATTCATCACAATCATCGCGGCGTTCAGCGCAATGCAGGATGAGGAAAGGGTTTGAAAGGCGCGCGCCGGTTCAGTGTTGGCGAACGTGCGCTTTCTGAAGTGGCGGGCGCTTGCGATTGCCGAGAGGATTTCCAAGAGCAGCGAGAAGGGCGCCACCACTACGGTGACATCCCTTCAAATTTACGCGTGCAGATGATTGTGATCGCAGGCGACTTCGATCGGATCGGTATCGGTATGGCAAGCACAGGCTTCGCCGTGTGCGCCTTGCATGAGTGCACGCAGAATTCCGCAGTCACTTGTTTCGTGACGGCTATGACATTGCGCCTGAAGATGCAGCAGTTGTTGTTCGAGTGCCTGCAACTCGTGAATGCGCGTGTGCACCCGCTCGAGGTGCGCTTCGATCAGTTGGTTGGCGTCTTCGCACGTCACGCTCGTGTCGTGAGCGAGTTCACCGAGTCGCTTCGCATCCGCGAGCGGCATATCGAGCGAGCGGCAATGGCGGATGAAGCGCAGGGCTTCCAGATGGTCTTCACCATAGGTGCGATAACCAGCATCCGTGCGTGGCGGGGCCGACAGCAGGCCGGCCCGCTCGTAATAGCGAATCGTCTCGACATCGGTGCCCGCTGCCCGGGCCAGTTCTCCGATTTTCATACTTGACTCCGTAGTCGCTACAGGGTTTTGAATGCAGGGTAACACGAATCAAGAAACTAGGAGTTCACATGTCCAACCCCTCGGATTCGGCTCGTCTGGCGGGCTCGACGGCGGCAGATCGCAAGCTACATGACCACGGGCAAGATCCGGGCCATGCGCATCGCCACGACCAGGGGCAGCATCACGATCATTCGCATCATCACGATCACAACCACGATCACGGGCATGCCCATGATCACGCTCGTGCGCACGATCATGCCGTGCTCCGCGCCTCGGATGCAGCACATGCGCACGAAGGCTCATCCTGTTGCGCCGGTGACGCAAATCTGGCCCTCGTCGAGCCAGTGCCTTCGACCGGCGCGCCGCAGGCCCGATTCCGCATCGATCAGATGGATTGCCCGACGGAAGAGCGTCTCATCCGAGACCAACTTGAGCATCGGCCGGGCGTCGACGCCCTGTATTTCAATCTTCTCAAGCGGGAATTGACGGTTGTTTTCGACGGTAGCGCGTCGGCCGCCGATGTCGCCCAGCACGGGGAGGCGGTCGCCGGGACGTTGCGCAAGCTGGGGATGACGCCGGTGCCGCTCGTGGGAGACAACGCGAACGCCGCACCCCCTCCCGCGAGCCATAAGGGCGACGTTGCGCGCCTGGTGGTGGGGGGCGTGCTGGCCGCGGCAAGCGAAGCTGCCGTCTGGTCGGGCATGCCCGAACACAGCCCTTGGGTGGGGGCCATGGTGGCCGTCGCCATTCTGGCGTGCGGCCTGCCCACGCTCAAGAAGGGTTGGATCGCGCTGCGGCACTTCACGCTGAACATCCATTTCCTGATGTCGCTGGCTGTGATCGGGGCGGTGTTCATCGGGCAGTGGCCGGAAGCCGCGATGGTGATCGTCCTCTTCGCGCTTTCGGAAAAACTCGAAGCCGCGTCGCTCACGCGCGCTCGCCGTGCCGTGGAAGCGCTCATGCGTCTGGCACCCGATCAGGCATCGGTCGAACAGGCGGACGGCACGTGGGCAGATGTGCCTGCGGCATCGCTCCCGATCGGCGCACGCGTGCGGGCGCGCCCGGGCGAGCGCATTGCCATCGACGGCGTGATCGAGCAGGGCAGCTCCGCACTGAATCAGGCGTCGATCACTGGCGAAAGCGTGCCTGTCGACAAGACGGTGGGCGACGAAGTCTATGCAGGCAGTATCAACGAGAGCGGTCTCATCGTGTATCGCACGAACGTTGCGCCGGGCGATACGACACTCGCCCGCATCGTGCGCATCGTCGAGTCTGCGCAGCAGCAGCGCTCGCCGACGCAGCGCTTCGTCGACAAGTTCTCGCGCGTCTACACGCCGGCAGTTGTGATCTGCGCGCTGCTCGTCGCGCTGGTACCGCCGCTGGCCTTCGGTCTGGCCTGGTCGCCCTGGATCTACAAGGCGCTCGTGATGCTGGTGATCGCGTGCCCGTGTGCCCTGGTGATCTCGACGCCGGTCACGGTCGTGAGCGGTCTGACAGCGGCGGCGCGCGCCGGCATCCTGATCAAGGGCGGCGCATTTCTGGAGAGTGCTCACCTGATCCGGGCCGTGGCCGTCGACAAGACGGGTACGCTCACACGCGGCGAGCCGCGCCTGACCGATGTCGTGCCGTTGGGCGAAACGTCGCACGACGACGTGTTGACGCTGGCCGCCGCGCTCGACGCGCAGACTACGCACCCCATCGCCCGCGCGGTCGTCGACGGCCACACGCAAGCCGGGCTCGGTGCACTGCCGCCGGTGACAGACTTCGAGGCGCTCGTCGGCATGGGTGTGAAGGGGCGCGTCGGCCAAACGCTGTACTACCTCGGCAATCACCGTCTGATCGAGTCGCTTGGGGTGTGCAACGCGAACGTGGAGGCGGAGCTGGACCGCCTCGAAGCGCAGGCCCGCACGGCAATTGTGCTGGCCAGCGAAACACAAGCGCTTGCGGTGCTGGCTGTGGCGGATACCTTGCGGGAGGAAAGCCGCGAGGCGATTGCGCGACTCACGCAAATGGGCGTTCGCACCGTCATGCTGACGGGAGATAACCGTGCCACTGCGCAGGTCATCGGTCAGCAGGCGGGGGTGAGCGAAGTGCGTGCGGAAATGCTGCCGGAAGACAAATGGCAGGCGGTATCGGCGTTGCGAGAGGCGTTTGGGCACGTCGGCATGATCGGCGACGGCATTAACGACGCGCCCGCGCTTGCTGCCGCAGATGTCGGTTTCGCAATGGGCATGACAGGGACCGACAGCGCGCTCGAGACGGCCGACGTCACGTTGATGGACGACGATCTTCGCAAGCTGCCGGCCTTCCTCGCGTTGTCGAAACGCTCGGCCGCCGTGCTCAAGCAGAACATCGCTGTGGCGCTCGCCATCAAGGCGGTGTTCTTCGCGCTCGCCATCGCCGGGCTGGCGTCGCTCTGGATGGCGGTGTTCGCCGATGTGGGGGCTAGCCTGCTGGTCATCGCCAACGGCATGCGCTTGTTGCGCGCGAAGGTGGCGTGAGCCCTCGGATTGCCCGGCGCCTGAGGTTCAGCCCTCGCGCATGCCGCGCTCAAGGGTGTGCGCGTCGGGCAATTGACACAGGATATGGGCGGCGCGGCTGGTTGCGTTCACGATGATCGTGTCGAGGCGTCCGATCAATATGTCGCGCTGCGCAGCCGAAATCGGCATGTCTTCGAAGGCTCGCTGAGCCACAACTGCATCGTTGAGCTGCCCCAGCAAGGATTGGGCGGCGTGCAGTGTGCCCTGATAGGGCGTGCTGACCGCTTTGCGGAGCCACGGTGTCAAGGCTTCGGCGCTGTAACGGGCCTTCTTGACCTTCACGCGCAACGCGTGCAACTGCCCGGTCTCGAGCATCGCCAACTGATGGCAATCCGGAAATAGCGCAACGTAACGGGCACGGAGCATGTTGTGAGCGTGCTTCGCCAGCGCGCGCGGCCGCTTGCCTGGTGTGCGCGAGGGGCGCCGCAACGCCTTCGCGGTTCGCAGGTCGGCGTAACCATCTTCTCCGATGCCGAAAGCCTTCAACAGCAATGCACGTAATGCCCGCTGACGTTCGCTAGCGAGCGCCTCGGCGGCGTGCGCGCGGGCGTCGCTGCGCAGTTTCGCCACATGAGCGTCAATTGCCGGCCAGTCGATATCGGGATGCTCGGTACGCAATGCGGGCAGCGTCGTTGTCGCCAGCACGTCGGCATCTCGCGCGGGGCCCATCGCTTCCCCCATCCAGCGCAATTCGGCTTTCAGCCGACGGTGCCAGCGGGGCTTGAGCCATGGCGAGAAGACGTCGATCAGCGCGCGCAGACGGCGCGTCGCAATGCGCAACTGGTGAATGACTTCGGGGTCGAAGGCCCCGTGGTGAGCGTCGCTCTCTGGGGTGTCCGGCAATGATGGCCACTGCCTCAGAGGAAACGCGGCGAGCGCGACAAGCAGGCGCGAAGCCGACATGTGCCGCATGTGTCGGGCGTCGGGCGGCGCGATAACCTCTGCATCAGCCAGAGCGGCCGCGGGTGAAACTTCACCGGAGGCGGCGATGGCCGCTGTCGTCACGCGTGTCATGTCACCCAACATAGCACAGATGCTTTGGGAAATGATCTGGGGAAAATTGGGTGCGGCGCGATGACGCGCAGGGTCGCGGCGCCGCGATTTGCGAAGACAAATCGGTCGTGCCAGCCGAAACGGCAGGCCATGACAAGGGGCGCGTTGCCGAAGCGTATCGGCAGGAGAGTGCGGCCGGAAGGAAAAGCGGGGGTAAAGCTGCCGCGGGCGCCCGGTCTCCGAGGATTCGGCACGCAGGACACCCGCGAGGCGCGCAGCATCACATCAGTCGTGGACCTCGCGAGAGGATGACGTGACACGCGTCCAATGCCACAAGCCGCAGGACGGCCATGTGAGCAAAAAGATAGGCTGGCCCGAAGGCCAGCCTGCGCGCAACTGGTGTTACTTCTTGTTCACGATGTCTTTGAACGCCTTACCAGCCGTGAACTTCACGGTCTTGGCTGCCGGGATATTGATCGTTTCGCCGGTCTTCGGGTTGCGGCCGGTACGTGCGGCACGCTTGCCCGAACCGAACGAGCCGAAGCCGATCAACTGAACCGTGTCACCCTTGGCAACGGCCTTCTTGACCGCCTCAAGCACGGCGTCGAGGGTCTCGTTGGTTTGAGCCTTGCTTGCACCCGTAGTACCAGCGACGGCGTCGATCAGTTCCTGTTTGTTCATGTGTGTTTCCCTTGAGAGGTGGTGAATACCGGCGACAACTCTAACACTTCCGCCATTTGGCGAGTGTCGGTGTTGTATCCGCGCCATAAGGCACGCGGCGCACGCCAGGATATCGCCATCGCGATACGTCACGCAAACACGATCCGAAAATTGGGTCAGTCACGTATCGAGAGGGCGCCGGCACTGGCCGGGCAGCCGCATTATAGAGCCTTCGGCGGGCTGTGGGCCAGTCCTGACAATGGTTTGCGGCGATTTTGTTGTGACATGCCGCGTACTTTCTCGTTTTTGATGATAAAAACCCGGTAACTGCGGGCATCTCCGGTCACCACCGCGCGCAATCCCTTGCTGGGCGGGCTTTGCAGGTTTCCCCTAACGTAATAGGGGTTGCGTTGCGGGCCGACTTTTGGTTGGCATTGCTGACACAGTGTCCGTATTGCCCGGAATTCATTGGCGTGTCATCTGCAATGTCTAGCGTGGCGCCGCACGATCGACTACGTACCGCTGCGTGCGTCCTACACTCGAATGGCGACGATCGGTGGGGCGCGTCGCAGTACGCTTTTGAGGAATTGCCTTCATGCTGCTCTGTCAGATCACCGACCTTCATATCACACGGCCCGGTATGCTTGCCTGCGGGCGCGTCGATACCGCGCAGGCATTGCGCCGCGCCATTGCCACCATCAATCGCTGGACGCCGCGGCCCGATGCCGTCATTGCCACTGGCGATCTGATCGATACACCGCATCTATCGGAATACGAAGTACTTCGCGAGTGTCTGGCGGAACTCACAATCCCGCTGTATCTGGTGGTCGGGAACCACGATCACCGCGAAGGGCTGCTCGCCGCGTTTCCGGAGCATGCCTATCTGCATACGAGGCATGAGTTCGTGCAGTACCGCGTCGATCTCGGGCCACTGACCGTGCTCGCGCTCGATACGCAAGATCCCCCGAATGCCGGTGGTCATTTGTGTGAAGACCGGCTTGCCTGGCTCGATGAGCAACTGCATGCGTGCGCGGGACGCCCGACGATCATCGCCATGCATCATCCGCCGTTCGATACGGGCATCGAGTTCATGGATGGATACGGCCTTACGGCGCAAGGGCGCGCAGGTTTCGCGCGTGTGACGTCACGGCATCGTCACATTGAGCGGGTGATCTGCGGTCACTTGCACCGGAGCATTCAGGCGAGCGTCGAGGGGGCGCCCGGCGTCATGGCAAGTACGTGCGTGTCGACCGCGCACCAGATCACGCTCGGACTCGCGCCCGGTGCGCCAGGGACGATTGCGCTCGAGCCGCCGGGCTTCGCGTTGCATCTGTGGCAACCGGGAGCGGGTGTTCGTACGCATCTGGCTTATGTGGGCCCGCACGATGGACCGTATTCGTTCGACGGTGAATCGGTCTCCTGACGGATTCATGCGGGTTTCCGGCAAGGTGAAAATGGGGACGAAAGTAGGACTGGGCGTGTGTAAAGTTCATTCCCATCAAACATAAGAGATCAGTTCGGATCAGCAGTCACAGGCCGCCCCGCCGGGGAAGTATCGCGGGACGGGAGCGACGGGTCTTGCCAGGAGACCTGTCGATCCGCCGCCCGAAGCACCGGCCGAAGATGCCGGGCCGGGCACATTCCGATAACGGGGAATCATGCAAACCGCCATCGCGCAGCGCTTGCGCGAACGCCCGCGTTTCGCGCCGGGCATTTCGATGGCATGCGACGCCGCGATACCATCGAATCCGCGCGCGCACACCCGGTTGATCTCAATTTCCGCGAACACCACGTGACCGCCGCTACGCCCAACGAAGCCGAACCGGCACGCAATGCCCAATCGCCGGCACGCGTGCGCAGCTCGCAGCCGCTCGGCAATCTCGGGCGGTGGGGGCGCTGGATCGCCCCGGCTATCGCACGTCCCTTTGCCATGCTTGAAGTGCTGGGCGGCACCGCACTCGCGGTGCTTGTCGCCTGGCGGTTGCGTCCGGACGATCCCTTGCTGCTTGGCACGCAGTTCCCGTGGCTATGGCTGGCGGCACTCGTCGCAGCATTGCGCTACGGAGCGCTGGCGGGCGCTGCGAGCGGGTTGGTACTCGCGGCGGCCTGGTATGCGCTGTGCGCACCGGCAGGCGGTCCGTTTCCCATAGTGCACTTTGCGGGCGGCATGACGGCGGTTTTGATCGCCGGACACTTCTGCGACATCTGGTCTCACCGGACAAATCGGGCGCAGGGCATCAATGCGTACTTCAGCGACCGGCTCGTGGCGATCACACACAACCAATATCTCCTGCGTGTTTCTCACGAACGGCTCGAACGCGACCTGCTGGCACGTCCCGTGACATTGCGTGATGCGCTGACGCGCCTGCGTGAGCTTTCCGTGCGGCGAGCCGGGGATGTGCATGGCCACGCGGGTGGCTTGCCGAATGCGCAGCCGATGCTCGAATTCGCGTCGCTCACCTGCCAGATTGAAGTCGCCTCGTTGTTTCCCGTGCGCGCCGGCCACCTCGTCACGACGCCTATCGCGCGTGTCGGCGAGGGGTTCGAGCCGGATGCCGACGACCCGCTTGTCCGGCACTGTTTGCAGGAGGGGACGCTCGCGCATGTGCGCGCCGACGACGCCGCTAGCGACACCAGTCCCTATCTCGCCTGCGCGCCGCTGCTCGACACCGATGGCACGTTGATCAGCGTATTGATCGTGCGTCGCATGCCGTTCCTCGCGCTCAATCATGACAATCTGCAATTGCTGCTGGTGCTGCTTGCCTACTACGCCGATGGCGTGGCGCATCAGCCATTGGTGGCGAGCGTCCGGGAATCGGTGCCCCAGGCGCCTTACGATTTCGCGCTTGAGCTTGGGCGTCTGGCGCGGCTCAAGCGGGCGAGCGGCATTGAGTCTTCGCTCGTTGCACTGGCGTTCCCGCGGGGTGCACGGGGCGACTCGCTGTTCGAGCAGACGGTGCGTCAGCGCCGCGCGCTCGACGCGCTATGGACCATCGGCACACCACGCCGGCAGATCGCGATTGCCCTGATGCCGATCACGGACGAGCACGGTATCGACGGCTATCTGCTGCGTGTGGAGACGCTCTTGCGCCAACAGTACGACGTCGATTTCCAGAGGGGGCACATTGCGGTGCACACGGCACATGTGGACGCCGACGCGCCCGGCGCGGGACTTCTCAAGCTGATGGAGCGGTGCGTCGACCATGCCTGAGCCCACATCGAAGGACGAGCGCGCGACGAGCGGCCGGCGGCTGCGTCGAAGCGATGGCGCAAGCGGCCTGTGTCTGCTGCGTTGGGCATGCACGCTTGGCCTTGCCGCGCTTGCCGTGGGGGCGCAAGCACAGGCGCTGCGCCTCGTCATGCAGAGCGAGGTTTGGGATGCTCAGCCGGGAGGCGTTGCGATGCCACTGGTGTCGATGTCGGCGGTGCTGGGATGGCAAGCCGTCGCGGCGTTGCTGGCGGGCGGTTTTACGACATGCGTGGTGCCGGCAAGCTATCGCGGGCGGCGCAGCGCGTTCTGGCATATCGCGCTCATCACCTTCTTTCTACCCGGTGCGGGCCTGAGCGTGGTGCTGGGCGTGCTCCTGATCGGCTACCTGTTTCCGCCGCCGAGCGAGGCAGTGGTGGCTGGCCGGGTGACGCCCCCTGGTTTCATATCG
The DNA here is from genome assembly GCF_000389825.1 of Pandoraea sp. SD6-2. Lineage (NCBI taxonomy): Bacteria > Pseudomonadati > Pseudomonadota > Betaproteobacteria > Burkholderiales > Burkholderiaceae > Pandoraea > Pandoraea sp. SD6-2. The sequence continues at coordinate 51,145 of NZ_KB944424.1, forward strand.
CATCTGGTGGGGCGCGTACGGCATGGCGCGGGAATGCGGCTGAGGGCGCGCCTGCGCAACCTGCGTGGCGAGCGCGACGATCGCGTGGCGGCCTTGGTATCGGTTCAGGCGCTGCCGTCGCGGGTGACGAGCGAAATCGCGCGCGACCTGCTGGCCGATCCCGTGGAAGAGGTGCGCTTGCTGGCGTACGGCATTCTCGACGGGATGGAGAAGCGCATCATGCAGCAGATTTACGCGATGCGCGACCGGCACGCGGCAGCGCAGGACGAAGATGAGCGCGCCCATGCGTGCCGGCATCTCGCTCAACTGTACTGGGAGTTGATCTATCAGAATCTGGTGCGTGGCGAAGTGCTGCGCTTCACGATGGAGCGAGTCGAGCAGTTCGCACGCGACACACTGGAGCAGCACGACGACGACGCCTCGATGTGGTACCTCCTCGGCCGCTGTGCGCTGCTGCGTGAGACGCCCGACGTCGCCGAGATGTACCTGCGCCAGGCACAGTTTCACAGCTTCCCGACGGAGCGCCTGTTGCCCTGGCTGGCGGAAGCCGCGTTTCAGAAGCGTCGTTATGACCGGGTGGCGCAACTGCTTGGCGGGCTGGGGGCGAGTGCGAAGGGCGCCAGAGGCGCGACAGCCTCGCAGGCGGTGCAGCCCGCAGTGCGATTCTGGACACGTTAGGGCCCATGCCAATGCGCCCGCACGGCGATCTTCCGACTTCGCGGCCGTCAGGCGAGGCCGCCGACATCGCGCTGCTCCTCGAAGGCACCTTCCCGTATGTGCGGGGCGGGGTGTCGGCGTGGGTCGATATGCTCATTCGCGCGTTTCCCGATCTGACCTTCTCGGTGGTGTTCATCGGCAGCCGCCGGGACGACTACGGCGCGCCCGTCTATCCGATGCCGGCGAACGTCGTCCACTTCGAGGCGCACTATCTGTACGAGACGGCAGACACCCCGGTGGGCGCGGCCGCCAGCCAGGCGCGAACGCGGCGGGGCTCGGGCGACGTGAGCGCATTCGCGCAGATTGCCCGGATGCACGACCTGTTCCGTCAGCGGCACGAAGCGGGCGATGGGCGCGATGGGCGTGATGGCGCGACCGACGACATGGGTGTCGACGATTTGCACGCCATGCTGTCGCGGATTTTGCCGATGCTGGGCAAGGCTCAGGCGCTGGCGCAGCCGGAATTTCTCCATAGCGAGCGTGCCTGGGATTTCATCACGCAGCGCTACGAAAGCTACTGCCACGACCCGTCGTTTACCGATTACTTCTGGACGATACGTGCGATGCACAAGCCGATCTGGCAACTGGCAGGGATCGCCGGGGCCTTGCCGCCGGCTCGCATGTATCACACAGTGTCGACGGGGTATGCCGGGCTGTTGGGGACGATGCTGAGCAAGCGCACCGGCCGCCCGTTGCTCGTGACCGAACACGGCAGCTACACGAAAGAGCGCAAGCTCGACCTGCTGCAAAGCGAATGGCTGCGTGACAATCGCGGTCCGCTCGAGCGCGACATCTCGCGCGTTGGCTATTTCCAGAGCCTGTGGATGCGGTTCTTCGAGGCCATCGGCCGGGTGTGTTACGACACGGCCAACGAGATCGTCTCGCTGTATGAGGGCAGCCGCCAGCGTCAGGTGAGTGATGGCGCGCCTGCGCACAAGACGCACAGTATTGCGAACGGCGTAGACATCGCACGCTTTGCGGCGTTGCGTGTCGTGCGGCGTGAGACTGATGCGCAGGCGGACCGCGCGGACATCCCCCCGGTCGTGGCACTGGTGGGGCGCGTGGTGCCCGTCAAAGACATCAAGACGTTTCTACGCGCCATCTTCATTGCCTACCGGGCACGGCCGGACTTGCAGGGCTGGATCGTCGGGCCGGACACCGAAGATACCGCCTATGCACAAGAGTGCCGGGACCTCGCCGCAAGTCTCGGGATGGAGTATCAGGTGCGCTTCATGGGGTATCGCGCCATTGAATCGATCTTGCCGCAAATCGGCGTGCTGGCGTTGTCGTCGGTTTCCGAAGCTTTGCCGCTGGTCATGCTCGAAGCGGCAGCGGCCGGCGTGCCGGTCGTGGCGACCGATGTCGGTGCGTGCCGTCAGTTGATCGAAGGCAACGGCGCCGAGGACCGCGCGCTTGGCTGCTCGGGGCGCATCGTGCCGATGGCCGACCCAGAGGCACTGGCCGCCGCCATCGTCGAGGTGCTGGAGCCCGAGGTATGGCACGCCGCGAGCCGCGCCGGCATCGCACGTGTCGAGCGCTACTACCGGCTTGACACCCTGCGCGACGCGTATCGCACGCTATACGAGCGCTGGATGGACGGAGGGGGTGACTGATGGCGGGTATCGGTTTCGAGTTGCGGCGTTTGCTACGCAGCGACACGCTTTCGGGCACCTTCGCCGCATACAGCTATGCGGGGATCATCAGCGCCGGTCCGCTGGTGCTGTCGATGCTCGGTGTGGTGCTTGTCGGGCTAATGAGTCTGGCCAGCGTCCATCCGCACGAGGTGCTGACGCAGTTTCAGGTCTCGGTGACGTATCTGATTGCGTCGAGCGTCATGGTGACGGGACTGATCCAGTTGGCATTCACCCGTTATCTGAGCGATCGATTGTTCGCGGGCGATCCGCAGGCGGTGATACCGGCGTTCAATGCCGTGACGCTGGTCACCACCGTCGTGCTCGGCGTGATGGGGCTCGTTCTGTCGCAGACGCTCTTCTCGGCCTTGCCGCTGGCTTATCGCTGGCTGATGTGGATTGGCTTCGTGTTGCTCGGCAATCTGTGGATCGTGGTGCTGTTCCTCACGAGCGTAAAGCAATATCGCGCGATTCTCGGTGTGTTCTGCCTGGGGTACAGCCTGAGCGTGGTCAGTGCCGTACTGCTCGGGCGCTTCGGACTTACGGGCCTGCTGGGCGGCTTCGTGATCGGCCACACATGTCTGCTACTGGGGCTGACCGCCATTGTCGTGCGTAACTACCGTACCACCACCTGGCTGTCGTGGTCGGTCTTCGAGCCGCGCAATCTGCGGCTTTCGCTGGTTGGCGTCGGGGTATGCTTCGGGTTGGGGGCGTGGATCGACAAGTTGATCTTCTGGGCGTCGCCAGTGACCGGCATCGCTATCATCGGACCGCTGCGCGCTGCCCCCATCTACGATCTGCCGGTGTTCCTGTCGTATCTTTGCGTGATTCCGGGCATGGCAGTGTTCCTGCTGCGGATCGAGACGGATTTTGCCGAAGCCTATACCGGTTTTTTCGATGCCGTACGGCATGGCGGCACGCTGCGCCAGATTTCTGCGTCGCGGGTGTCGATGGTGCGGGCGGTGCGCACCGGGCTCTATGAGATCCTCAAGGTACAGGCCGTGGTGACGCTGCTCGTCTTTGCGTTCGGCGACGACATGTTGCGGTTCGTAGGGGTGCCCGAGACGTGGCAATCGTTGCTGCGCATCGACGTCATCTCGGCAGGTTTGCAGGTGCTGCTGCTCGGTGTGCTCAATGTGCTGTTCTATCTGGACCGGCGCCGTGACGTACTGGTCCTCGTCTCGCTTCTGGTGGTGCTGAACGCGACCTTCACCTGGGCCAGTCTGCAATACGGGCCCGCGCTCTACGGCTATGGGTTCGCGCTCGCGCTACTGTGCGTGCTGGCGCTCGGCGCACACCGGCTGACCCGCCGGCTGGCGGCGCTCGAATACGACACTTACATGGGGCAGAGGGGATAACTTACCCGGCCGGGCCGATGTGCCGCGCGAGCGGCCTGGCGTCCCGTTGGCGAGGGAACGACGGCTGGAGTAATATCGCGGGTCTCGCATGTGTGATCGTGTTGTTCGATCAGTGCGGCATCAAAGGCGCCACACGGGCGTCGCTAAGGTATTGTCATGAATAATCTGGGCACCATTCTCGTTACCGGCGGTGCCGGCTACATCGGCTCGCATACCTGTGTCGAGCTTCTGGCGGGCGGCTACGATGTCGTCATCGTCGATAACCTGTGCAACAGCCATCTCGACGCAGTGGCGCGCATCGAGCGTATTGCCGGTCGTGCGCCCGTGTTCATCGAAGGCGATGCCTGTTCCCCGGCGGTCATGGACAACATCTTCACGCGCCATCGGATCGACGGCGTGATCCACTTTGCCGCGTTGAAGTCGATCGGCGAATCGATCGAGAAACCATCTCTCTATTACCGCAACAATCTCGGTAGCCTGCTGACGCTGATCGAGACGATGGAGCGCCACGACGTGCGGCACCTGGTGTTCAGTTCGTCGGCCGCCGTGTATGGCTATCAGACATCGGTGCCGATCGATGAGACGGTGCCGCTTTCGACGGGGACTCCGTACGGTCACACCAAGCTGATGGCCGAGCAGATACTTGCCGATACGGTGAAATCCGATGCGCGCTGGCGTGTCGGGGTGTTGCGTTACTTCAACCCGGTGGGCGCGCATGAGAGCGGGCTGATCGGTGAGGACCCGGGGGGGCTGCCCAACAACCTGATGCCGTACGTTGCGCAAGTCGCCGTGGGCAAGCTGCCGAAACTCAAGGTCTACGGTGGCGACTGGCCGACCCCCGATGGTACGGGCGTGCGGGACTACCTGCATGTGGTGGATCTGGCGCGCGGCCATCTGGCGGCGCTCGCCGGCCTGCACAGGCTGGGCGCGGGTTTCACCGTCAATCTGGGTACCGGGCGAGGGCACAGCGTGCTCGAAATCGTGCAGGCGTTCGAGGCCGCCAGCGGCCGCAAAGTGCCGTACGAGATTGTCGAACGCCGCTCGGGCGATGTGGGGACATCGTATGCCAACGCGTCGCGCGCGCACGCGCTGCTTGGGTGGCGCGCCGAGTACGATCTTGCGCGCATGTGCGCCGATCACTGGCGTTGGCAGCATCAAAACCCCGATGGATATCAATCGTCACGCTGAAACCGCCCGCGCCCCTTCACCGGACAAATGAAAGCAATTCCCAATTGGGGTAAAATAACCGGGTTTTCCCGCCCAAAACTGAAAGTGCGTACACCTGCACCTGGAGTCCGGGCATCGGGCCATTAAGGATGGCTCGCGCACACGTATTTCGGGCGTTTGGGTCATCCGCCCCGCCGATGCGCCGCGCCGCCTCCCTTCGTCTAACGTCAAGTCACTATGAGTACTCAGAATCAACAGACCGTGCTGGAAGTCCACCACTGGACTGATACGTTGTTCAGCTTCAAGACCACTCGCGACGCGTCGTTCCGTTACGTCAATGGTCAGTTCACGATGATCGGGCTGGAAGTGGAAGGCAAACCGCTGCTGCGTGCCTACAGCATGGCAAGCGCGAATTACGAGGAAGAGCTGGAGTTCCTGAGCATCAAGGTGCAGGACGGTCCGCTCACCTCGCGTCTGCAACATTTGAAGCCGGGCGACAAGGTCATCGTCGGCCGCAAGCCGACCGGCACGCTCATCAACGACAACCTGTTGCCGGGCAAGAATCTCTATCTGCTGTCGACGGGCACGGGGCTCGCGCCGTTCATGAGCATCATCCGCGATCCGGAAGTCTACGACCGCTATGAGCACATCATTCTGGTGCACGGTTGCCGCTTCGCCAGCGAATTGGCTTACCGTGACCTGATCACACAGCATCTGCCTGAGCATGAGTATCTGGGCGAGTACATTCGCGACAAGCTGATCTACTACCCGACGGTCACGCGTGAAGAGTTCGAAAACCAGGGCCGTATCACTGAGCTGGTCGAGTCGGGCAAGATGTTCACCGACATCGGTTTGCCGGAATTCTCGCCGGAGAACGATCGCGTCATGCTGTGCGGCAGTCCGGCCATGCTGAAAGACACCCGTGAACTGCTGGAAAAGCGCGGCTTCGTAGAAGGCCACAACCACGCGCCGGGGCACTACCTCGTTGAACGGGCGTTCGTGGGCTGAGTCATCTGACCCTGCCCCAAGTCGTACACGGGGCGCTGCCGGCGCAATCAGGCCGTGCGCGAAGACGTAAAAAAGCCCCCAAGGGCCGGACATCAGTCCAGCGCTTGGGGGCTTTTTGTCGACCTTGCCCGTTCAGGTTTTCGTGACGGGGAATACATTCGCGCAGAGAAAATCCACCAAGGCCCGGACTTTGGGCGAAGGATGTTTGCTCGCCGGCCAAAGCACATAAAAAACGCCGGTGCGTTGTGCATATGTTGCGAGTACGGGTTGGAGGCGGCCGTCGGCAAGTGGCTCCCGGATGGCGAACTCCGGCAGGTAGGCGATCCCCAGGCCCTGAAGCGCGAAACACAGGCGCGTCTCGATGTTGTTGCAGACCATGGAGGTGGGAATGGGCAGCTCCGGCTCACCGGGGATTTGCCGCAGCGTCCACGGTTCCAGTTTGCCGCTGTTGGGGAAACGGTAGTGCAGGCAGGTGTGTTGTTGCAGATCGGCCGGAACCATCGGTGTGCCGCGCCTTGCCAGATACGCAGGTGAAGCAACGAGGTGTGATCGGAACTCCCCGAGCCGCCGGGCGGTGAGGCGAGAGTCCATCGGCTCCCCCGTGCGGACCACCGCGTCGAATCCTTCTTCGATCACATCAACCATTCGGTCGGTAAAGTCCAGATCCAGCTCGATCTCCGGGTAGTGGCGCATGAAGTCGCCGAGCACTGGCAGGACCAGGGCGCTGACCATCGGCAAGCTCACGCGCAGCCGTCCGCGCGGTGCCGTGCTGGCCTGCGATAGCTCCAGTTCTGCTGCTTCGATCTCCGCGAGAATACGACGGCTGCGCTCCAGAAATAGCGCACCCTCGGCGGTCAGCGTCACGCTGCGTGTGCTGCGATGAAACAGACGCACGCCCAGCTTCTCTTCCAGCCTCACCACGCTTTTGCCGACCGCCGATGCCGAGATGCCCAGCAGGCGGCCGGCAGCGACAAAGCTGCGTGTCTCCGCCACCTGCACGAAAACCACGAAACCGCTCAGGCTTTCCACGTTCACTCCTGATTACCGTGTGATTGCGGACATAAATGTCCGTATAAAAGGGAACTCTAGCCCACTTTTTCTTTAATTGCGGACTTTCTATCGTGTGGGACGGTTAACGAATGAAAGGACTTTCCTATGACGATCTCTGCATTTCCGGCACCCGCAGAGGCGATGCCCACGCCTCAGGTCGCGCCGATTCAGGCCGCCGTCGCCGATGCGCTTGACGACGGGCGATTGGTGGGGGCTGTGGTGCTGGTGGCCCGCAATGGCGAACTGATCCATCAAGAAGCGGCGGGTTTTGCCGACCGCGAACAGGCTGTGCCGATGGCGCTCGATGCGCTCTTTCGCTTGGCGTCCGTGACCAAGCCAATCGTCACCACCGCCGCGCTGGTTTTGATCGCACAGGGGCGGTTACAGCTCTGCGACGAGGTCACGCGATGGTTGCCCGAGTTCTCGCCCATGCTGGCCGACGGGACGATCTCGCGGCTGACGATTCGTCATCTGATGACGCATACGGCGGGGCTGACCTATGGGTTCTTTCAGGTGCCGGATGGCACCTATGCGCGTGCGGGCGTCTCCGACGGCATGGACGACAGCCGCACGAGTCTACTCGAGAACATTCGGCGTATTGCCAGCGTGCCGTTGCTGTATCCGCCCGGCACCGAGTGGAGATACTCGATAGCGACGGACGTGCTTGGCGCCGTCATTGAAGCCGTCACGGGGTTGCCGCTGGATAAGGCCGTCGAGGAACTGGTGACGGCGCCGCTTGGCATGCGCGATACGTCATTTGCTGCCGTGGACGCGCGCCGTCTGACGACTGCCTATGCCGACGGCAGTCCCGTGCCGCGGCGTCTGGTGGAGCCTGACTTCGTGCCGTTCGTCGACGGGACTGCCGGTTTCCGGTTGTCACCGGGGCGTGCGCTGAACGCCGATGCCTATCCTTCAGGCGGCGCCGGTATGGTGGGCTCCGCAGGGGATTTCTTGCGATTGCTGGAAAAGCTGCGTAAAGGCGGCGCACCGCTGTTGCCCGAATCGCTCGTGCGCGAGTTCGCCACCGATCAGATCGGCGGGTTGCCGATGCCATTTTGGCCAGGGCGAGGATTCGGCCTCGGCATTACGATCCTGAAAGACCCCGCCGAAGCGCAGTCGCCCGAATCGGTCGGCACCTGGCGCATGGGGGGAACCTACGGGCATTCGTGGTTCGTCGATCCCGTACGCGAACTCAGTGTGGTGGCGTTCACGAACACTGCACTGGAAGGCATGTCCGGTCGCCTGGTGACCGATCTTCGCGATGCCGTCTACGAGGCGATCGAGGTGCAACGATGAACGCCCGAGCGCAAGAGCGCCTACCGTTGACTTCGTTACTGTCGCTTTCCATGGCGGCATTCGTCACCCTCCTGACGGAAGTGTTGCCCGCTGGCTTGCTGCCGCAAATGGCACAAGGTCTCGTCGTCTCGGAGGCATGGGTCGGTCAGACGATCTCGATTTACGCCATCGGAGCACTGGTGGCGGCCATTCCGTTGACCGTGATGACGCAGGGAGTGCGACGGCGTACGCTGCTGTTGAGCGTCATGATCGGCTTCGCGATCGCCAACGGGGTGACCGCGCTGTCGCCGAGCTATGGGTTGACGATGGCGGCGCGCTTTCTGGCAGGCGTGTCGTCCGGACTGCTGTGGGCGCTGTTGGCAGGATACGCGGCACGCCTGGTGCCTGAGAATCAAAAGGGACGCGCCATCGCCGTCGCCATGGTCGGAACGCCGCTGGCGCTCTCGCTCGGTGTGCCGGCCGGCACATTCCTTGAGCACTGGACGGGGTGGCGGATGTGCTTCGGCATCATGAGCTTGCTGGCACTGGCGCTCGCGGTGTGGATGCGCGTGAAGGTGCCCGATTTTGACGGACAACCCGCAGGCAAGCGATTGTCGCTGGCGGGCGTCTTCATTGTGCCGGGCGTCCGTCCGGTGTTGTTCGTCGTACTGGCTTTCGTGCTCGCGCACAACATCCTTTACACCTATATCGCGCCGTTTCTGGCGCGAGCGAACATGGCACAGCGTATCGACGCCGTGTTGCTGGTGTTCGGCGCCATGTCGTTGATCGGCATCTGGATCGTCGGCACCCTGATCGATCGCCATCTGCGCGCACTCACGCTTGCCAGCACGGTGCTGTTCGGTCTGTCTGCGCTGGCACTGGGTATGCGCGGCGATACCCCGGTCGTGGTGTATGCATCGGTGGCCGTATGGGGACTCGCGTTCGGCGGCGCGGCAACGCTGTTTCAAATGGCGATCGCCAATGCGGCGGCAGATGCGGCTGACGTGGCGCAGTCGATGTTGGTGACGGTCTGGAACATGGCGATTGCCGGGGGTGGCATCGTGGGCGGTGTCTTGCTCGATCGCCTCGGCGTGGCCGCGTTTTCGCCGGCATTGCTTGCGTTGCTGACGGCCACGCTGATTGTCGTGTGGATGGCCAGACTTCGCGGGTTCCCGGCAGTGCAACGGTAGCGGCTGCCGGGATCGCGCTGACGCGAGGGCGTCAGCGCGTGTGCGTGTCCGGCGCAGATGCCGATCAGAAGTCCATCGTGGCGCTGGCGAGGAAGGTACGGGTGGAACCCGGCAGCACGAAGCCGTTGTACGTCGTCGTCCAGTAGTGCTTATCCGTCAGGTTGTTGATGGCGGCGCGCAGCACGACTGACTTGCCGGCGATTCGCGTGGCGTACCTGACCGACAGGTCGATCGTGGTGTACGCGGGAATCGACAACGTGTTGGCGGCATCGACCTCCTGCTCGCCCGTGACCTTGACGCCGGCCGCGAGCGTCAGGCCGCGCACGAACGGGGTGTCGTACTCGACACGTCCTGTCACGACGTAGCGCGGTGCGGCAAAGATGCGCTTGCCCGCCACGCTCGGGTCGTCAACGTCCACGGCCTTCGTGTTGAGCAGCAGCACGCCGCCCATCACGCGCCAGTCGCGGGCGAGACGCACCCAACCGCTGGCATCCAGCCCCTGGAAGCGTTGCGTGCCGTCCTGCACGTAGTAGTTCGCCTGATTGGTGTAGCCATAGCCGCGCTCGACGCGGAACAGCGCGAGATTCGCCCCCCACGTCTGCTTGTCCGCTTTCCAGCCCACCTCGTACTGTTTGCTGGTGAGCGGCCCGAAGGTCTGCGGGAAGTTGACGTTCGTGATGCTCGCCGAGCCCCCCGGCTCCAGCGACTCGACGTAGCTGACGTACGCGGTCGAATCGTTGTCGGTCTTGTACATGAGCGCGACCGTCGGCGAGACGGGTTTCGCGCGGTAGGACGCGCCAGTCTGCCCTGAGATGTCGTACAGATCGTCGTTGAACTGGGCGTAGCGCAGGCCGGCCAGCAACGAGATACGCGAGGTGATGCCAATCGTGTCGCTGGCATAGATCGCACGCTGCGAGATCTTCTCGCTGCGGTACGGCTGGTAGTTCAGGCCGAAGTCCTGATTCGGCAGCAGCGACGGGTTGTAAATGTTGCTCGTGCCGAGCGAAATGCCGTTACCCCCATCGCCATTGTCGTTGAGCTTGACCTGGCTCTGATACGCCACGCCGAACACCACGTCATGCTTGAGCGGACCGGTGGTGAACTTGCCCTGCATCATGGCGTCCCAAGCCTGGTAGTAATAGGCCGTCTTCCACTTGTATTGCGTGTCGGCATAGTCGCCCGCAGCGTTGAGCACGGAGAGGAAGCTGTCGCCGTTAAGACGATTCAGGCGTGCGAAGCGATATTTGAAGTTTGCCTTCCACTGATCGTTGATGCGATAGTCGAGCGACGTGCCTGCCGTCAGCGAATCGGTTTCGTAATAGGTGAACGGCTGGGCCACATTGCGGGCGACCTTGTTCGCGTCGGGGACTGCCCCCGCACCGGCGAAGTTCATGCCGAACAGCGTGCCGGTCGTCTGGCGCTTCCAATACGCCACGTCTGCCGTCCATGTGAGGTCCGGCGTGATGCGCCAGTCCGTGGCAAGCGAGATCGTCTTGCGACGCACGTGGTTGTTCGGCTCGGCGGTGTTGCCTTCCTCGTTCACGATGTTCAGGCGATAGCCGAAGCGATTGTCGGGACCGAAGCGTCCGCCGAGGTCGAGCTTTTCGCTCCACACATTGCTGGCTTCATAGCCGACCGAGAATTGACGCAGCGGTTCGTCCGTCGGCCGCTTGAGCACGTAATTCACGATCCCGCCGGGCGCGCCGAAGCCATACATGAAGCCAGACAGGCCCTTGAGCAGTTCCACTTGTTCGAACGGCTCGAGCGGAATGTCTGCCTGCCACGAGACGAAGTTCTGACCGTCGACCTTGGTGCCGTCGAGCATGTCCACGCGCATGCCGCGCACGGCGAAATACGAGTTCTCGTTGCGCTTGTTTTCCGAAAGCGTGGTGACGGCCGGATCGTACTTGAACGCGTCAGTCGCGGTCTGGGCCATCTGGTTCTTGATCTGCTCGCTGTTGACGGCAACCACCGAGAACGGCGTGTCCACCGCGCGCCGTGTGCCCAGCGCACCGCTCGACACTCGCTCGACCTTGATGTCATCGTCGCGGCCGGCCGATACGGTGGTGGCGGGCAGCACGGCAGTGCCTTGCGAGGCATTCGCCGCCGGTTGCGGGGCGGACGGTTGCGATGCTTGCTGGGCGTAGACGCTGCCAGAAGCCAGCGTCAGCGACGCGGCACAAATCGCGAACACACCAGCCACGGCGCGTGACACCGAGGAGGGCGAGAGCGGTGAAGCGTGGGGGAACGTCAGATCATGCGCGGTGCGTGTGCGAGCGAAACCGCGCCCTGCGAGCGGGCGGTGATGCAACATCGGTGTGAATCTCCAAATTTGTGATGCGTCGTGTGCCGACGGGTACGTCTCGAAATTGATCGTCTTGTGTGGAGTGCGTGAACTTGCTCGCGCACGCGCCGTCAGGTTCGCGCCGGGTCCGGCCGCTCGGGCAGCGTTGTCGTTATGTTGGTGGTGCCTTGACTGGCAACGGCAGTGCGCTCCGGTATGCGAGCCGTGCCACTGTCGCGTGACGTCCGCCCTCTGGTCGCAGCAGGTCGCGCCCAGACGCTGTTCGGATCGCCACGACGGGCGCGCCGCCACGTTGCGCGGGCGAACAGCGCGAAGATTGCCGCACAGACGATGGCGACCAGATCGACACCGGCAAGCACCCAGTCGCCCGAGGCCAGCGAGCGCGCGAGATTGTCGGACGTGAGCGTGGCATCGGCGACCGGGACGGCGAGGCAGACGAGCGCAGTGGCCACGAGCAGTCCCGTGGCTGCCACGGCCGGCGCCGTGAGCGCAGCGAAAATGGCAGAGGCGGCGAGCGTGGCGACGAAGATCGAGAGCGCCGTCGTGCCGGGGGCGACAACCGCACCGACGAAGGCCGCAGCGATGCCCAGACAAGTCCCCAGGAATACGCCGGCCGTGGCCTTGGCCATCCAGCGCAAATGAGTGGGCTGAATGGCGGCGTTGCGTTTGCGACGCGATTCGAGCCAGAGCAGGTTGCCGCTATAGACCAGCACGGCGCCCATCAACCCGAGCACGAAGTACACCCAGCGCACGGCGTCACCCGCGAAGTTGCCGAAGTGCGCGCCGTAGATCATGCTCATCACGGCGTGGTTCGTATCCCGCCCCCCCGGACTGTGCTGGCCGACGATTTCCCCGTCGTTCAGGCGCACGGCCACGGCGGCGAAGACGCCCAGAGAATCCTTGGCCTCGCCGTAGACTTCGGCCACCGCATTCGGCTTGCCGTAACCCGTCCATGCCACGGCGGTCGTCTCCATGCCGGGCGCTGCCTGTTCGGCCCGCGCGAGCACTGTCTGCAAGTCGAGTGGCTTGCCGTCGACCGGGGCAATCCTGGCGGGCACGGAACCCGTGACTTGCGGGATTTGCGACATCAACTTGCTTTCGAACGTCACCACGTTGAACGCCATCATCAGCGGCAGGCTCAGACACAACAGCGCACCCGTGAGGGCGAAGACGATGTGAAACGGCAGACTCAGCACGCCGATGGCGTTGTGGGCGTCCTGCCAAAATCGTTTGAGGTTGCGCCCCGGCCGCAGCGCGAAGATGTCGCGCGTCATGCGCGGCAAGTGCACGATGACGCCGGAGATGAGCGCCATGCCGTAGAACAGCGCCACCACGCCCATCAGGTACAGGCCATACGTCGGGATAGACAGCGAGTAATGCAACGCGTTGATCGTGCTCGACAGACCGGGGCGCGCGTCGCCAATGACCAGCGATGATGCGGCATCGGCAGCGCTTGCGGCGTTCGGGCTCAGGCGTGCCTGCATCCATTCGCCGTTCGGCTCCTGCCAGTAGGCGAACGGGGTGGGGGAGTGATTGGGCAGTACCACACCCATCTGCTCGCGCGCGGCCGGGAATTTCGCGCGAACGCGCTCGGCGAGCTGTTCCGTCTGCGCGAGCGAGAGCGGCGCATGACGCGTAGCCGGTTGCTCCCAACGTTCGATCTCGTGGTGAAACACGGTCAGGGCGCCGCCGAGCATGGCGATGAACAGCGCGAAGCCGGCAACGATACCGGCCCAGGTATGGACACTGAGGTATTGACGCAGGGTTTGGGCACGCATCCGGAGCTCCTTACCAAACAGCGCGCGCCAGCAGCAGCGCGGCCCAGGCGACGGCGGTCGTGGCGCCAAGGCCAACCCACGCGCGTGTGGCGGTGCGGCTTGCGTAGACAACGGCAAACAGGCCGAGCCACACGAGCGGGAAGAGGGCGATGACCGGGATGATCGCGGTCTGCCAGCCGGCGGGCGTCATGTAGGCGATGGCGCCACATAACGCCATCGCGGCGAAGCATCCGAGCACGAGGCCCGCGAAGGTTCTACTCCACATGGGTGTCTCCGCGCAGCCAGTGCCAGCCGCCAGCCGCGTACGGCCAGAAGAGCAGGCCGAAGCAAAGCGACATGAAAGCCGCTGCGATGCCCGCCGACGGACCGGCGGCCAGCCACCAGCACACGAGGCATGCGATGGCCGCGGCGACCGACAGCCCTCGCGCGGGTTGCGCCGGCAGACGACACACTCGCAAGCGCTGGTGTTCCGATGTGAGATAGCTGGCACCACCTGCCAGCCATGCCAGTGCAATGGCCAATGCAATCAACATGCTTGGGAATCAAAAATAATCAGGCTCAGCAAGCAAAAACGCCGCCCTTGGCGGCGACGCGGCTAGCGAAGCAAATCCACGAACGGTTCCCGCAGGACGTTTCGGTCACCTCACTTATTTGCGTTAAGATGCGAACGTTAACGCAAACGATTCGCATTTATATCATGATTCGGAAAAATCCCAAAATGATCTGAGTTGACGGCGTTGAGCGTTGGCGTGTTACGTGGCAACGAGACAACGGCACGCAGCGCGCCGTTGTCTGGCGGGAGGGTATTGGCGGTGTGTGAGCGAGGTGCCTGGGCTCAATGTGTGTCTGCTGCGCCGGCAAGCGTGCCGGCCGGCAGTGGCCCCGCAAATTGACGAAAGACGGCGCGCCAGTACGGAATCACAGGCCCGCCGGTGGGTTGGGCGGCGTCGATTTCCGGCAGCAAGTGCCAGGGGGCGGTCGGGTACTGGTGATGCACGCGATGCAGGTGCTGGTTGAGCAGCAGCGCGCGGCCCGACACCGGGGCCCGGAAATTGCGTGCGCGCGCCGGCTCGTCTATCGCCACACCGTAGTGCGGCAAGTTGTCTGCGATCGACAGCCAGACGCCGCGCGCGGCAAACGTCGCCAGAAACACGGGCCACCAGGGTCCGTATGCCCATAGGGCCACCGCCAGAGCGACGAGCAAAACAAGAAAGTCGCGTCGAATGCGACGGCGACGAACCGGATCGGAGGCAAACATGATGACGCGGCGGCGCACGTCGTCATCTTCCGGATCGCCGCCAAGGGCGCTCACGGCGAGTGCGGGCAAACGCCGTACGGGCAGCCACGCGATGACGGGGGCAAAGACTTCCGTGAGCCACATTCCCCCCAACAGCCGCGACTGATAGCCGAGCCACTTTTGTGCGCGAAGGGGCAGCGGCGCGGTGTCGGACAGTGTCGAAATATCCGGGCGGTCGAAGGGCTGACGCGTGAAGCGATGATGCATCAGATGTCCGAAGCGCATGATCTCGAACGGCAGCCCGAGCAGTGCAGAGAGCGCGCGGCCGGTGCGCTCGTTAGCGCGAGCCTTCAGGCGCAACTGGCCGTGGATCGATTCGTGAATCAGGCCCCAGTGCATCGGGGTGAGCAGCAGCACGGGAACCAGCGACCATGCGGCGATCTCTCCCCAGTGGCGCAGCGCCCAGCCTAGTCCCAGCCATTGCCAGAGGCCGGTGAGCCCTGTCAGACCGATGAGCCACGGATTCCATCGCGACGGGCGGGCATGACGCCACAAGGCGGGAGACGCATTCGTCTCAGTGGCAAGGAAGAGGGGAAGTTCAAGTGATTCAGGAGCAACAGAAACAGCGGCGGACGTGGCGGTGTCGATCTCTGCCGGACGCGCAACGACATTCTCCATGGGGTCTCCGTGACGTTAGGGCCGTGCGCTGGACGACAGCATACGCAAATAGGGTATGGCCAGGCGCGGTGGCGGAGAGTGTACGTCGTGTGTCGGGATGGAAATATGTCAGTCGTGTTGCAGCGCCTGACTTCCGTGGCTTTTCCGGTGGTTCACCTCAGGCTGTCGCATTGCGTGATGCCAGCGTCGGTGAGGCGTACAAGCCGCAGTCCCCGCTCGCCGTCTTCGAGCGAGATCCAGCCGGCGCTGGTGAGCACACCGAGATAACGCAGCAGCGTGCTCATGGGCAACGCGCTGCGCTTCGCAAGGCGTGCCAGCGACAACGACTCGCGGCCTTCGCGGCGGCCGTCGGCCAACGTCGCGAGCAAGCGCGCCAGATCCTGCTCGGCCTGCGCGAGGCTGGCGTCGACGCCGGCGGCCTCATCCACCATGACGGCGCTCCAGCAGCACCGGAATCGACTTCGACGTGGGGGTGCCTGCCCCGTCGGCGACGGCATCGAGCGGCACCAGTCCGTTGGTCTCGGGGTAGTAGGCCGCGATACAGCCGCGTGGAATGTCGTAGGCGACCAGCAGGAAGTCGTCGGCACGCCGCGCAATGCCGTCATTCCAGACGCCCACGACATCGACGCGTTCGCCTGCGCGCAAGCCTTGGGCATCCAGATCCTCGATGTTCGCGAAGACCACGCGGCGTTGTCCGAACACGCCGCGATACCGGTCGTTCAGGCCGTAAATCGTGGTGTTGTATTGATCGTGCGAGCGAATCGTCGCGAGTTGCAGCACGTCGGCACCGCGCGCGCCCGCCTGGCGGCGGGCCGCGTCGATCGGCAACTCGAGCGGCAGCGTATGTGCGGTGAAGTTGGCGCGTCCGTTGGCGGTCAGCCACTGACGTTCCGAAGGCGGTACGGCCAGCCGGAACCCGCCCGGATGCCGCACGCGACGGTTGAAATCCGCGAAGTCGTCGAAGGTTGCTGCGATGGCGTCGCGAATGCGATCGTAGTCTTGCACGTACCAGTGCCAGTCGCCGTGGCCGGCGAGGGCGCGGCCCATCGTTGCCTGCGCCATCCCCGCCACGATAGCCGGCTCCGAGCGCAGATGCTCCGAGGCCGGGGCATTGATGCCATACGACAGATGCACCATGCTCATCGAATCTTCGACTGTCACGCCTTGCACGATGCCGTTCTGCATGTCGATTTCGGTGCGACCCAGGCACGGCAGAATCAGGGCGTCGCGGCCATGAACGAGATGGCTGCGGTTGAGTTTGGTTGCCACATGCACGGTCAGGTCGCACTGGCGCAGGCCTTCCCAGGTGCGCGGCGTGTCGGGCGTGGCCATCGCGAAGTTGCCGCCCATGCCGATGAAAACTTTGATGCGTCCGTCGAGCATGGCCGAGATCGT
Source organism: Pandoraea sp. SD6-2 (assembly GCF_000389825.1). Classification (NCBI taxonomy): domain Bacteria; kingdom Pseudomonadati; phylum Pseudomonadota; class Betaproteobacteria; order Burkholderiales; family Burkholderiaceae; genus Pandoraea; species Pandoraea sp. SD6-2. The sequence continues at coordinate 67,934 of NZ_KB944424.1, forward strand.
GTCGACGACACCGAGCCCTTCGCGTTGCGGCGGCGCGAAATCGAACACCTTGCCGAGCCGGTCGAGGAATGCGGCCGATGGTTTTTCATTGATGCCGACGGTGCGGTCGCCTTGCACATTGCTGTGGCCACGCACGGGACACAGGCCCGCGCCCGGGCGCCCGATGTTGCCGCGCAGAAGCATCAGGTTGACGATCATCTGAATCGTCGCCACGGCTTGCTTGTGCTGGGTGATGCCCATGCCCCACGTCGCGATAACGCGCTCGCCACGTAGATAGACGTCGGCAATCTGGCACATCTGCGCTTGTGAGACGCCGGACGCGCGCTCGAGATCGTCCCAGCGCTCGGCTCGCGCGTCGGCCGCGAAATCTTCGAAACCATGCGTGTGTTCGGCGATGAAGGCATCGTCGAGCAAGGGGGGCTCGCCAATGGCGCGTGCTTCGCTGTCGCGCTCCAGCACATGCTTGATGACGCCTTTCACGAACGCAAAATCGCCACCGCTCGCGGGTGTGACGTAATGGCCGCTGATCGCGGTGCCTCCCATGCTCAGCATCTCGGCAGGACTTTGCGGGTCGGCGAAGCGCTCCAGCCCGCGTTCGTGCAGCAGATTGACCGACACGATGGTGGCGCCGCGCCGGGCGGCCTCGCGCAGTTCGCCAAGCATTCGCGGGTGATTGGTGCCGGGGTTCTGGCCGAACAGCAGCAGCGTATCGGCCAGTTCGAAGTCTTCGAGCGTGACCGTGCCCTTGCCCAATCCCACGACCGGAGGCAAGCCTACGCTCGTTGGCTCGTGGCACATGTTCGAGCAGTCGGGGAAATTGTTCGTGCCGTACTGGCGAACGAAGAGTTGATAGAGAAACGCGGCTTCGTTGCTCGTGCGCCCCGAGGTATAGAACGCTGCCTGATCGGGATCGGGCAGGGCGCGCAGGTGTTCGCCGATCATTGCGAAGGCGTCGTCCCACGCGATGGGCATGTAGTGGTCCGTGGCGGCGTCGTAACGCATGGGATGCGTGAGGCGGCCATAACCTTCGAGTGTGTAGTCGTCGAGGGCGAGCAGGCCGGTCACGCTATGCTCGGCAAAAAACGCGGGGGTGACACGTCGATTGGTGGCCTCGGCGGCCACCGCCTTGGCCCCGTTTTCACAGAACTCGAACGTCGAGGCGTGCTCGCGGTCCGGCCACGCACAGCCTGGGCAGTCGAAGCCGCTGGGCTGGTTCGCGCTGAGCAGCGTTCGGGCGCCCTTGAGGGGAATGCCTTGAGTGACGAGTTGGATGGCGACGTTCTTGAGCGCGCCCCAACCACCAGCGGGACGATCGTATGGAGCTATTTTCGGGGCAGGCATGACGCGGGTTCGGGCATGGGTGGCTGGCACGGTGCATCGACATGAAGGGAACGCCTCGGCCAAGGACAAACATTAACGTAAAATAGGAAAATTAATGCATAATTCAGGTGCTTCGTAACGATTGTCCTGTAAGGATGTCGATGCGAAATCCCCTGTTAATTCGACGTTTTCAGGCATCTTATCAGGATTTTGCATAGATTTATTTATGCAATGAATAGCATATATGGTGAGTCAATGAAGCGAATCTCCATTGCCCCGCAACTCCGTTTTCGCCATGACGGCAACGATTTCCCGCTCGACAAGGTGTTGTCGCTGCTCACGGAAGTGCAGGCGCACGGCAACTTGCAGGCCGCCAGCCAAGTGCTCGGGCAGTCGTACCGAGGGGCTTGGGGCCACGTGAAGGAAGTCGAGTCGCTCATGGGTGCACCGCTGCTGACCATGGCACGCGGACGTGGCGCGGTGTTGACACCGCTCGCGCAACGGCTTCTGTGGGGGCAAAAGCGTTTGCAGGCACGCCTGGGGCCGCTGCTGGAGACAATGGCGTCGGAGTTGCAGACCGAGCTTGACGATCTGCTGTTACAGGAGAGCGATCAACTCCGGCTTTTCGCGAGTCACGGATTGGCTGTCGCTGCGCTGGTCGATTTCGCGGGGCGTGCCGGCCTGCCCATCGACGTGAGCTATCGCGGCAGTATCGAAGCCATTGCCGCGCTGGCGAAGCACGAATGCGAGGTCGCGAGCTTTCATGTGCCGATCGGCGCGCTCGCGGAGCCTGTGCTCGATCACTATGGCCCGTTGCTCAAGGGCAAGTCGTACCGGGTGGCCGATGTCGCGTCTCGCCGCCTCGGGCTGATCGTCGCGCGAGGCAACCCGCTCGGCATCCGCTCGCTGGCCGACTTGCCTCGTACCGGCGCACGGTTCGCCAACCGGGAGCGCGGGTCGGGCACGCGCATCATCTTCGATCTCCTGCTCGCGCGCGAAGGCATCGATCCTTCCGCCATCGCGGGGGCAGAGAACATCGAGTTCACTCACGCCGCCGTGGCCGCCTACATCGCGAGCGGGCGCGCCGACGCGGGGCTGGCCATCGAAGCCGCAGCGAGTCAGTTCGGGCTCGACTTCCTGCCGATCCTGACCGAACGCTACTGCCTGATGTTCCCGGAAAGCGGCAGCGATTCTCCACATCTGCAAGGATTGCTGGAGATTCTGCAAAGCGGGGAGTACCGGCAGACGGTTCGTGCCATTCCCGGTTACAGCGAGGCGGCAACGGGGCGTGTCACGCCGCTGGCCGAGGCGTTCCCTTCGCTGGGATGATTTATATGCATTTATTTGCATATGTAATGCGCGACGATCGGCAGCGGCAGACGCCCGGCCGGTGCGGCTCTAGGCCGAGCGGCATGTTGCTGTGCAGCGAATAACGCGAAACTGAACCATCGGTGTTTCCACGAGGCTTGTTGGCGCGGGGCATTTGCACTAATGTCCTAGATACCGAGCCCCCAGAAACGTGTGGTCATCATATGCAATTTAGAACATATGAGACGCCGTTTTGCCTCAGGAGACATTCGAGATGGTGCCCACACCTCATGCAGCGCTTGCGCCGTTGCTGGCTCGCCACGCCGGCCGCGCACACGAGTTGTTGCCGCTGCTGCATGCTTTGCAGGACCGCGACGGCTACGTCGACCCGGCGCACGTGCCGGCGATTGCCGACGCCCTGAATCTTTCCCGCGCCGAAGTCCATGGCGTCATCACTTTCTATCACCATTTCCGCAGTGCGCCGCCACCACCCACCGTGGTGCAGATTTGCCGTGCGGAAGCGTGCCGCAGCCGCGGCGGAGAAGCGCTCGTTGCCCATGCCGAGGCGAGTACGGGCGCGCGTATCGATGGTGAGCCGTGTCACGGCGTTGGCGTCGAGTCGGTGTATTGCCTGGGGCAATGCGCGTTGTCTCCGGCGGTGACGATCAACGGCGACCTGCATGCGCGCGTGAGTCCGGCGCGGTTCGACGCTTTGCTGGCCTTGGTGCCGGAGCGCAGGGGGGGGCGTCATGTCTGAGTCTTCGAAGCGCGCTCCGTATCGCATTTTCATTCCGCGCGACTCCGCTGCGCTCGCGTTAGGCGCGGATCGGCTGGCGGCTGCCGTGGCGACGGAAGCCGTCCGGCGAGGCGTTGCCGTCGAGATGGTTCGGAACGGCTCGCGCGGGTTGTTCTGGCTCGAGCCGCTCGTTGAAGTGGAGACACCTGCCGGGCGCGCGGGTTATAGCAACGTGCAGGCGGCGCAGGTCGCTGCGCTGTTCGATAGCGGGTGGCCTGCGTGCGCCACGCAAGACGCCGGGCGAGAACCTTCCACCGAAAACCCCGACGGCAGTTGGGAAGCGTCAATGCCCTCCTGTGTCGGGCTGGTGGATAAGATTCCGTATCTCGCGCGCCAGCAGCGCCTGACGTTCGCACGCGTAGGCGTGACCGATCCGCTCGATCCTGCGGACTATGAGGCGCACGGTGGTCTGGCGGGCTTACGCGCCTGTCTCGCGCAGGATGCCGAGGCCGCGTGTCAGACCGTGCTCGACTCGGGACTGCGCGGTCGCGGCGGCGCGGCTTTTCCGGCAGGCATCAAGTGGCGCACCGTCAGCCGCGCGCAATCGGCCTGCAAATACGTCGTCTGCAACGCCGATGAAGGCGACTCGGGCACGTTTGCCGACCGGCTCATCATGGAGAGCGATCCCTTTGTGCTCATCGAGGGGATGCTCATCGCCGCACTGTCCGTAGGGGCGAGCGAGGGCATCGTCTACGTGCGCAGCGAATACCCGCATGCGATCGCGACGCTTGAGGCCGCCATTGCCGTGGCGCGCCGGGAAGGCTGGCTCGGCACGAATGTGCTGGGTTCCGGACGGGCATGCGAGTTGCGTGTCGCCAAGGCCGCCGGGGCCTACATCTGCGGCGAGGAGACGGCGTTGCTCGAAAGCCTCGAGGGCAAGCGCGGCGTAGTGCGGGCGAAGCCGCCGATCCCGGCGCTTGCCGGGCTCTTCGGGCAGCCGACACTCATCAACAACGTGATTACGCTGGCGAGCGTGCCGTTCATCTTTGCGCACGGCGCTGCGGTCTATCGCGAGTTCGGCATGGGCCGCTCGCAAGGCACGCTGCCGGTGCAACTCGCGGGCAACATCCGTCGCGGCGGACTCGTGGAACTTGCGTTCGGTGTGACGTTGCGCACACTGCTCGACGACTTTGGCGGCGGCACGGCGAGCGGGCGTCCCGCTAAGGCCATTCAGGTCGGTGGCCCGCTGGGGGCCTATCTGCCGAGCGCACAGTGGGACGTGCCGATGGATTACGAGGCATATGCCGCGCTGGGCGCAGTCGTCGGTCACGGTGGCGTGGTCGTTCACGACGACACCGCAGACCTGGCGGCGCTGGCGAGTTACGCGATGCAATTCTGCGCACACGAGTCATGCGGCAAGTGCACACCGTGCCGTATCGGGTCGACGCGCGGTGTCGAAGTCATCGAGCGTATCCGGCGTGGGGATGCGTCCGTGCGGCAGGTGCAATTGCTGCACGATCTCTGCGACACGATGGTGGCGGGCTCGCTGTGTGCGATGGGCGGTATGACGCCGTATCCGGTGCGCTCCGCGCTCGAACATTTCCCGGCGGACTTCGGTCTGCCCGATGGCGCCGGGGGCGCCGAAGCTGCCTGACGCGCGAGCGCCGGGCAGGGAGGACAATCTATGATCCATCCGAACGCACAAGTCACGCCGGGCCACGGTCCGGATATGGGCACGCCACGGCGCGAAAGCGAGGTGGATGTCACGCTCGAGATCGACGGCCAGACCGTGACCGTACCGGCCGGCACATCGATCATGCGTGCCGCCGCGGGTAACGACGTCAACATCCCCAAGCTATGCGCGACGGATTCGCTCGAGCCCTTCGGGTCCTGCCGGTTGTGTCTCGTCGAGATCGAGGGGCGGCGCGGGTTTCCTGCCTCGTGCACGACACCCGTCGAGCCGGGCATGAAGGTGCGTACGCAGTCGCCCAAGTTGCAGGATCTGCGTCGCAACGTGATGGAGCTTTACATCTCCGATCACCCGCTCGACTGCCTGACCTGTGCGGCCAACGGCGATTGCGAGTTGCAGGACATGGCGGGCGTGACCGGGCTGCGCGAGGTGCGCTACGGCTTCGATGGCGAGAACCACATCCAGAGCGCAAAGGACGAGTCGAATCCGTATTTCACGTATGACCCGTCGAAATGCATCGTCTGCAATCGCTGTGTGAGGGCGTGCGAGGAAACGCAGGGCACCTTTGCGCTGACGATCTCCGGCCGCGGTTTCGAGGCGCGCATCTCGGCCGGGCAGGACCAGCCGTTCATGGATTCGGAGTGCGTGTCGTGCGGCGCCTGCGTGGCGGCCTGCCCGACGGCCACGCTGCAGGAAAAAAGCGTCATCGAGATGGGGCAGCCCGAGCACGCGGTGGTGACGACATGTGCGTACTGCGGCGTCGGCTGTGCGTTCAAGGCGGAAATGAAGGGCGGGGAAGTCGTGCGCATGACGCCCTACAAGGACGGTCTGGCCAACGAAGGGCATGCCTGCGTGAAGGGGCGCTTTGCCTGGGGATATGCCACGCACAAGGAGCGCATCACCAAGCCGATGATCCGCAGCAAGATCACGGACCCGTGGCGCGAAGTGTCGTGGGACGAGGCGCTGGACTACGCGGCCTCGGAGTTCCGGCGGATTCAGGCGAAGTACGGGCGCGATGCCATCGGCGGCATCACCTCGTCGCGTTGCACGAACGAGGAAACGTATCTCGTGCAGAAGCTCGTGCGCGCAGCGTTCGGCAATAACAACGTCGACACCTGTGCGCGGGTGTGTCACTCGCCAACGGGCTACGGCCTGAAGCAGACGCTTGGCGAGTCTGCCGGCACGCAGACGTTCAAATCGATCGAGCACGCCGACGTCATTCTGGTGATGGGCGCCAACCCGACCGACGGCCATCCGGTCTTTGCGTCGCGGCTCAAGCGCCGGGTGCGCGAGGGGGCGAAGCTGATCGTGATCGATCCGCGCCGCATCGATATCGTCGACGGGCCGCATGTGAAGGCGGCATATCACTTGCCATTGCGTCCAGGGACCAATGTCGCCATGGTGAATGCACTCGCCCATGTCATCGTGACCGAGGGGCTTCTGGCCGACGCATTCATCGCCGAGCGATGCGAGGACCGGGCGTTCGCGCAGTGGCGCGATTTCGTGGCGCTGCCGGAGAATTCGCCCGAGGCGGTGTCGGTCGTCACCGGCGTGCCTGCCGAGCAGATTCGCGGCGCAGCCCGGTTGTACGCCACGGGCGGCAATGCTGCGATTTATTACGGACTGGGGGTAACCGAGCACGCGCAAGGGTCGACCACCGTCATGGGCATTGCGAATCTGGCGATGGCCACGGGTAACGTCGGGCGTGAGGGCGTGGGCGTGAACCCGTTGCGCGGGCAGAACAATGTGCAGGGGTCGTGCGACATGGGGTCGTTCCCCCACGAGTTGCCCGGCTATCGGCACGTCTCCGATACGTTGGTGCGCGAGCAGTTCGAGGCCGCGTGGGGTGTCACGCTGCAGGCCGAGCCGGGGCTGCGCATCCCCAACATGTTCGACGCCGCGATTCACGGCAGCTTCAAGGGGCTGTATTGCCAGGGCGAGGACATCGTGCAGTCCGACCCGAACACTCAGCACGTTGCGGCGGCCATGGAGGCGATGGAGTGCATCGTCGTGCAGGACATCTTCCTGAACGAGACCGCCAAGTACGCGCATGTTCTGCTGCCCGGCACGACGTTCCTCGAAAAGGACGGGACGTTCACGAACGCCGAGCGCCGCATCTCGCGCGTGCGCCGTGTCATGGCGCCGCTGCCGGGCATGGCCGACTGGGAAGTGACGATTGCGCTCGCGAAGCGGCTGGGCTACGAGATGCCGTACTCGCATCCGTCGCAGATCATGGACGAGATCGCCCGGCTCACGCCGACGTTCCATGGGGTGAGCTACGCACGTCTGGACGACGCGGGCAGCCTGCAATGGCCGTGCAACGACGACGCCCCGGACGGCACGCCGATCATGCACGTCGACACATTCGTGCGTGGGAAGGGGCGCTTCATCATGACGCGCTACGTGCCGACCGACGAAAAGGTCACGCCGCGTTATCCGCTGCTGCTTACCACGGGGCGTATCCTCTCGCAATACAATGTTGGCGCGCAGACACGCCGTACGCACAACGTTCACTGGCACGATGAAGACCGGCTCGAAATCCATCCGCACGACGCGCAAGAGCGGGGCATCAAGGATCGAGACTGGGTCGGTATTCGCAGCCGGGCGGGCGAGACGGTGTTGCGCGCGGTGCTCAGTGAGCGTATGCAGCCGGGCGTGGTGTATACGACGTTCCATTTCCCCGAGTCGGGGGCGAACGTCATCACGACCGACAATTCCGACTGGGCGACCAATTGTCCCGAGTACAAGGTGACGGCCGTGCAGGTGCTGCCTGTGGCGCAGCCTTCGGCATGGCAAGCCAGTTATTCGACGTTCAACCGCACGCAGCTCGAACTGCTCGATGCGGCCCGCACGTCCTCCGAGCCGATACCGGCGAAGTAGACGGCGATCAGTGAATTGAAGTGGAGCCAGCGTTTGACGATGTCCAACCCTTTAGGTGAGCGTGACGACAGACAGTCCGCCCGCGAATTGCGCGACGAAGACGCACCAGCCATTGCCGCACCGGTCTGCAACGTGGCGCCCGCTGCGATCGATCCGCAGGCGCTGACGCCGCACGCGACGTTCGCCGTGCGGCGCTTTCGCCGGGGCACATGGCAGCAGGCGAGCGACGAGTTGGCCGAGGAGGTGCCGGTTGCGCTGGAGTTCAACGGTATCTCCCATGTCGTGATGCTCGCGACCCCGGCCGATATCGAAGACTTTGCGCTGGGTTTTGCCCTGTCCGAGGGCATTCTGAACGACCGGCGCGAGTGCTATGGCGTTGACGTGACGGCGACGCCGTTGGGGATTACCGCGCATCTCGAAGTCTCGTCGCGGGCGTTCGCCGGGCTCAAGGAGCGTCGCCGTAATCTCACGGGCCGTACCGGATGCGGGCTGTGCGGCACGGAAAGCCTGGATCAGGTGCTGCGGCCGTTGCCGGCGGCGGGCCCGGCGTTGCGCGTGTCGCATGCCGCGCTGGCCGCAGCCTATGCCGGACTGGCGCAGCATCAGCCGTTGAACGGGGTGACCGGCGCGGTGCACGGCGCGGCCTGGTGTTCGCCGCAAGGCGAGGTGCTTTGCCTGCGCGAAGACGTCGGCCGGCACAACGCGCTCGACAAATTGATTGGCGCACTCGCGCGCGACGGACAGGCGTTCGATAGCGGATTTTTGTTGATGACGAGTCGTGCGAGCGTCGAAATCGTACAAAAGGCCGCGCAGGTCGGCATTCCGATGGTTGCGGCAGTCTCTGCGGCCACAGCGCTCGCGGTGCGAACGGCGCAGGCCGCAGGTGTCGCGCTGGTGGGTTTCGTGCGGGGGGAGCAGTGTGTCATCTACACGGGCGGGGCGGCGCTCGACGCCGGTGTCTGACGGCAACGATGGAGCGGGAGACATCTGATGGACGGTAACAACCTCGTGCGCATGGCCAATCGCATCGCAGACTTCTTCGAATCGTTGCCTGATCGGGAGGAAGCGCTGGGCGAAGTCGCCACGCATCTGCACAAGTTCTGGGACCCGCGCATGCGTACCCAGATTCTGGCGCTGGCCGACACGCCCGCCGCCGCGGGGATGCACTCGCTCCTGCGTGATGCGCTAACCCGTCATCGCGAACGGCTGATGCCATCAAACTAGTTCCATCAAGCTGAGGCCTGTGCGACGCGAGCGTACGCAGCTCGCGGTATAGTAGAAGAAACGGTCGCGCACTCGCGCGGCCTCACACTAGCGGAGGACTCGATGAACGATACCCGCACGCGCAAGCCCAGCCCACAGCCTCCTCTCAAGGAGGACGCAGTGGAGCACGACCTCGACGAGGCACTCGAAGAGACCTTTCCGGCGAGCGACCCTGTTTCCATCGGAGTCGACAAACCGAAGCGTGCCCCTGCGTCGATCGATACCGGCAAGACGCCGAAACCGTAATGTTCCCGGTGGGGTTGCGGTAGGTTTGCGGCGCAATGCCGGTGGATTGTGTACCAATCCGGTCTGTTCGCCGCACAGCCCCGTCTGATGGGGCCGCCGGCCGAAAATAAATCTCCGCCTCGGCATGGGTTTGACGCCCGGCCGGGGCGAATTCGTGGCAAAATGCCGCGCCTGACTCTCTCAGGCTGGGACTGTAGGAAATAAATGGCGGCAGGTACGGTAAAAAAAGTTCGACGCTACGCGCTGGAAACCATCGATGTGATGGGGCAGAGCGGGCTTGGCGTCGTCGAGCGCCCCGATGGGCGTTTCGTCATGTATCCGGAATACTGGACACAGACGCAGGCGCTCAGCCAAAAAATGCGCACGTTGTACCGCCGTAATTGCCAGCTCGAGTACCAATTGGCGAAGCTCACGCGCGAACTCGATCGTTTGCGCAGTGTGGTCGATACGCCGCGCCCCGCAGGGAATCCGCAAGCGTCATTGCCCGGTACCGACGTGCAGCAGCCTGAGGCCAAGCTCGAACACAATTCCACCGCCGAATTGCCGCCACGACGACGCAAACGCGCCGCCTGAGTGCTGTTGCCGTGACAACAATGTCCTGCCAATATCGCTCCAGTCCCTACCGATTTACCCTGTAACGTTACCGAATCTCCCTCAACATTCAGTTTTCTGCCCGCTTCGCCGACCATCATGGCGCTTACCGCATCGCAACTCGAAACCTTCCGTAACGACGGTTATCTGATCCTTCCGCGCTATGTGGCGCAGGCCGACTGCGAGGCGATTCTGGCCGATGCGCGAGCGCAGTTGGCGGCAGCAACGCCGCCGCTGGAGTTCGAAGCCGATGTGGGTTACGAAGGAGCGCCGGAGTCGCGTGACGCGGAGGGTGGTCAGACCGTCCGTCGTCTGCTCAAGGCTTACGACCGTGGCGAGGCGCTGCGCCGTTGGGCAACCCGCCCCGATCTCGTCGAGTCGCTCGCGCAGATCTTCGGGGAGGACGTGGTGCTCACGCTGGCGCATCACAATTGCGTGATGACCAAGCACCCGCACTTCGGCACCGCCACCGGCTGGCATCGCGATATCCGTTACTGGTCGTTCCTGCAGAATTCGCTGATTTCCGTGTGGCTTGCGCTTGGGCCGGAAACCCGTAGCAATGGCGCGTTGCGTTTCATCCCGGGCTCGCATCGCGAGCAACACAAGCCGCACCAACTCGATTCGCTCGACTTCCTGCGCCCCGACGAGCCGGACAATCAACCGCTCGTTGCCCGTGGCCAACAGGTGGAACTGGCACAAGGCGATGTCGTGCTGTTCCACAGCGGCCTGTTCCATGCCGCTGGCCGTAACGAGGGCGATACCACGAAGTTCTCCGTGGTGTTTGCGTATCGCGGTGAGAGCAATCCGCCAACGCCGGGCACGCGCTCGGCATCGGCCGGCGAAGTGGCGCTCGGCCACTGACATTGCGGCTGCCGGGGATGGCTATCCCCGGTGCCACCTCGGTTTTTTGGGTGCTTTCCTAAAGCGACGGGCACCTTTTCCCGCGTAGACTCTCCGGCCACCCTTATGGCCTCACATGCTGGCGCAGGTGCCCTCTATTGCTGGGAAGGCGATGCTGTGCTGCGCCAGTAATCTGGCTGACGCCATGCCATCACAAGTGTCGTGTCGCTCCTGCGGACGTCGTTGCGCGGGACGCGCGCGGCCTCTTCCGGAGGAGATACGTGTCCCATTCGCCCATTTCACCCTCAGCACCACCCGCTGCCTCGCCGGCGGTGCCCGATGCGTCCGTTGCCGCTGGCCGTGCCACCTGGGGCTCCCGGTTGGGGTTCGTTCTGGCGGCGTCGGGTTCCGCCGTGGGGCTCGGCGCCGTCTGGAAGTTTCCTTACGTGGTGGGCGCGCACGGTGGCGGTGCGTTTCTTGTCCTGTATCTCGGCTGCGTGCTGACGCTTGGCGTTGCCCTGTTGCTTGCCGAGATGACTATCGGCCGGTTGACGGGCAAGTCTATGACGACGGCGTTGCGTGAGCTGGGCGGACGCCGTTGGGCGTGGGTTGGGCGCATCGCCACATTCAACGCCTTTGCGATTCTGTCGTTTTACGTTGTGGTCGGCGGCTGGACGGTAGCGTATCTGAAGCGGGCGATCACGGGTGACGTACTGGCCGTCGACACGGAACGTCTGGTCAGCGAATTCTCCGCGTTCATCGCGGACCCGGCCGCGTCACTTGTGAGCATGGGGGTGTTTCTGGGGCTGACGTGCATCATCGTTGCCGCAGGGGTGCAGAAGGGCATCGAGCGCGCCGGCAAGTGGCTCATGCCTGCGCTGTTCCTGCTGATGCTGCTGGTCATTGCGCGCGCGCTTACGCTGCCGGGGGCCATGGCCGGTGTCGCGTGGTTTCTCACGCCAGACTTCTCCGTCATTTCGGGCAGTACCTTGCTTGAAGCGTTGGGGCTGGCGTTCTTCTCGCTGTCGCTCGGTGCCGGCATGATCGTGGTCTATGGCTCATACCTGCCCAAGGACGCGAAGCTGGCCGGCTCAGCCGTCTGGGTAGCAACGCTCGCCACGCTTGCCTGCTTTCTCGCCGGGCTGATGATTCTGCCCGCCGTGTTCGCCTTCGGTGTGGCGCCCAACGCCGGGCCGGGGCTGACCTTCATCACGATGCCCGCGATATTCGCGCAGATGCCGTTCGGTCATCTCGTGGCGGTGGCCTTCTTCCTGTTGTTGCTGTTCGCAGCGCTGACGTCGGCAGTCTCGCTGTTCGAGCCGGTCACAGCGTTTCTCATCGATGAATACCAATGGCGTCGCGGGCCGGCCGTGGTGGCCGTGCTGGTGACGACATTTCTCTTTGGCGCACCTGCCGCGCTGTCTTTCGGCGTGTGGTCGGATGTGCGGCTCTTCGACCGGACGATCTTCGATCTGATGGATTACGTGACCGTCAATCTGCTGATGCCGGCGGGTGGATTGTGTGTGGCGCTCTTTGTCGGTGCGTGCATCTGGCCGTCGGCACGCACCGTACTTGAGGGCACACGCGGGCAGTGGTTTGTACCCGTGTGGCGCGCGCTACTGCTCGTTCTCACGCCCGTCGCGATCTTCGGCGTCTGGTATCAGAGTCTCTGAGGTGAGGCCGGACGGGCCATCACGCCTGTCCGGTATTGTCGCGATGCCAGCGCACAGCGAACCGCCAGTCAATCTGAATAGATGAACCGCCGGATCGGCGTGAACGTTGCGAGAGGACATCGGCAGTCAATCAGCCGCCGATAGCCGCCGATTACGCCACCGGTGTTCTCATCGTCACCCACTCTTCTGCGGCCGTGGGGTGCACCGCGAGTGTGCGGTCGAAGTCGGCCTTCGTTGCGCCCATCGATAACGCCACGCCGAGCAACTGCACCTGCTCGCCCGCGTGATCGCCCACCATGTGCGCGCCGACGATTTTGTCGGTCGCGCCGTCCACAAGCAGCTTCATCAGAATCTTCTCCTGACGACCGGATAACGTCGCCTTGAGCGGACGGAACGACGCCTTGTAGACCTTGAGCTGTGAATACTGCACGCGCGCGTCGCTTTCGGTCAGGCCCACGACACCGATCTCGGGCGTACTGAACACGGCCGTCGGAATCAGCTTGTGGTCGACGCGCGTCGTGCGCTCGCCGAACACCGTGTCGGCGAACGCCTGACCTTCGCGAATGGCCATCGGCGTGAGATTGACGCGGTCGGTGACGTCCCCCACGGCAAAGATCGACGGCACATTGGTGCGAGAGAATTCATCGACGATCACGGCACCCTTGTCGTCGAGCGCCACGCCGCTTGCGGCAAGGCCGAGGCCCTGCGTGTATGGCACACGTCCGGCTGCGCTCAACAGCACGTCGGCTTCGTGTGTACTTCCGTCGGACAGCGTGATGCGTAAGCGGTCCTGCACCTTGTCCGCGCGTTCCACTTTGCGCTCCAGCAGCACCTCGATGCCGCGCTCGCGATAGGCGGCTTCGAGGGCGGTGCGTACCTCTTCGTCAAAGCCGCGCAACAGATGCGGGCCGCGATGCACGAGCGTGACTTTCGAGCCGAGTCCGGCAAATACCCCTGCGAACTCCAGAGCGATGTAGCCGCCGCCGATGATCGTGACGCGCTCGGGGAGCGACGCGAGATGAAACACTTCGTTCGACGAGATGGCATGCTCGCGACCGATGAAATGGGGCTGATCTGCCGGTTTACCGCCCGTGGCAATCAGAATGTGGCGGGCGGTGATGCGCTCGCCTGTCGCGGGCAGCACAACCGTGTGCGGCCCTTCAACCACGGCACGCGCCGCGATCAGTTCGGCACCCGCGCGTTCGAGGTTGGTGCGGTAGATGCCCTCGAGCCGGGCGATCTCGCTGTCTTTGCGTGCGATGAGTGTCTTCCAGTCGAACTTGGGCGGCGGCACTTGCCATCCGAAACCTGCTGCATCTTCGAACTCATCGGCGAAGCGGCTCGCATAGACGAGCAGCTTTTTCGGGACGCACCCGCGAATCACGCAGGTGCCACCGACGCGAAACTCCTCGGCCACCTTCACGCGTGCGCCATACTGCGCCGCGACGCGCGCGGCACGCACACCGCCGGAGCCGGCACCGATCACGAAAAGATCCACATCGAACTGGGGCATTGCTAACTCCTATTTGTCATGCGGCACATCGCGCTGCCGGAATGATTCGGACAGCGTCGCGACGGCCATCGCTTCTCGCGTTGAGCGATTGTGCCAGAGACCCGTGCATGACGTCGGCGTGTCCCCCGCGCTTTCAGACGCATCCGAGCCAGTTTCAGCCACCATCCTGTGCCAATTCGGCATACGGCGCATCGCCCGTCAATCCGGGTTTTCGTACGGTCGTGCATTTCCATTGATTCGCATCAATGCGCCGGGTGAAGCGCGGGACGACAATCGAAGGCATCGAAAGTCGATCAATGCTTGAACGGTGCGCGTGGCGGCTGACCCACGAGGTGTCGCAGACGTTTCGCCGAAGAAGCAATCGCGGCTGCCGGATGTTTCTGAAATGAAACACTTCATCGGGATTGTCTTGGCATTACGCGAATGGTGGGAATGGAAGTGCATAAGAATCAAACGGTTATCGCTTGTGGCGCGAAATTTGCTCTGACTCTGCCAATACAGGCGGGATTCACCGCCGGCATAAGAGGATGTCATGACAAAGTCGCTCTCTCGCCTCATGGGCGCCACGATGGCGTTGGCATGGTTGTGTGGCTTCTGGATAGCGGCATCGGCACATGCCGCGAGTCCGCCGGGCACCGCGAGTTATTCGGGCGCCGTGGCAAGCGAGAAGGCCGCAACCGCCAGCACCCGGCATGGCACCCGGCCGTCGCGGGCCGCGCGCGCGAAGCGTGCGGCCCGAGCGCCGGCTTTCCTGCCGCCGGGTTCACCGCCACCGGCACTTGCCGGCGTGGCACCGGCGCCGTGGAACGACGTGTTCGCTCAGGCGGGCGCCTGGGCGTCCGATCCGATCATCGTGAGCGGTCAGACCCTGGGCGGCACGCTCGGCAATGCCGGGTTGACGAAGGGGGCGGAAGGCTTGGTCACCGGGCCTCGTGCCGGGCTGACGGGGCTGTATCAAACCGTCTGGCATCGTGCGCTCTCCAACCCTGTGCTGAGCGCTCAGCTCTTCGCCGGGTCTCCCGAATACTTCGGACTGCATTTCTAAGCCGATGGGCATTGCGGCGGGACAC
The DNA here is from genome assembly GCF_000389825.1 of Pandoraea sp. SD6-2. Taxonomy (NCBI): domain Bacteria; kingdom Pseudomonadati; phylum Pseudomonadota; class Betaproteobacteria; order Burkholderiales; family Burkholderiaceae; genus Pandoraea; species Pandoraea sp. SD6-2. The sequence goes on from NZ_KB944424.1 coordinate 83,064, forward strand.
GCTTGCACGTCTCGCGCGACCCATTCGAAGCGCATGCCCGACTCACCTCGACGTTGATCGTCTTCCGATGCATCGTGTGTGCCGGAACCGTCGTCATACGCTATCCCTCATGCCGGCGAAGCCCGCGTCCGCTCTGCATCTCGGACACGTCGCCCGCCGCATGAACCTTTCTCTCGCGCTTGCCTCGCCAAGATCAATGCGGTTAGGATTAACCCGCGGTTCAAGCGTGGCATTGCCTCAAGACATGCCGACTGCCGGCATGCCATTCCGTTCTGGAGCCCTCTAATGAGCACGCCCGAAGTCTCTGTGCAAAGTCCTCCCCAGAAGAAAGCGTTTCCCATCGGATTGATGGTCGGCGTGATCGTCATGATCGCCGTGCTCCTGGTTCCCATGCCCAACGATCTGCCGGTCGCGGGTCACCGCATGCTGGCAATTCTTGCCTTCGCCGTGGTGGTGTGGATTAGCGAAGCGGTGTCGTACGAAGCGAGTGCCATCATCATCACTTCGTTGATGGCCTTCCTCGTGGGGACCGCGCCCACGGTGCAGAACCCCAGTGTCGAGTACGGCACATCGAACGCCATCAGCATGGCGCTTGCCGGCTTTTCGAATTCGGCGCTTGCGCTCGTGGCCGGCGCATTGTTCATTGCCGCAGCCATGACGCTGACCGGACTCGACCGGCGCATCGCACTCGTCACGCTCTCGAAGATCGGCACCAGCACACGCCGCGTGATGGTTGGTGCGATCGCCGTGACGATCCTGCTCTCGCTCGTGGTGCCGAGCGCCACGGCTCGCAGTGCCTGCGTGGTGCCGATCATGATGGGCGTGATCGCCGCCTTCGGTGTCGATAAGCGCTCGAACATCGCGGCCGGGATCATGATCATCGTGGCGCAGGCGACAAGCATCTGGAACGTCGGTATTCAGACAGCGGCTGCACAGAACCTGCTGACCGTGGGCTTCATGGACAAGATGCTCGGCGATCGGATTACGTGGGCCGAGTGGCTGGTCGCGGGTGCGCCGTGGGCCGTCATCATGTCGGTGATCCTCGTGGTGCTCGTGCTCAAGATGATGCCGCCCGAAGCCGACGCCATCGCTGGCGGCAAGGAAGCCGTGGAAGCGCAACTGCGTGAAATGGGGCCGATGACGAGCGCGCAGAAGCGTCTGCTCGCCGTGTCGATCGGCCTGTTGCTGTTCTGGGCGACGGAGGGCAAGCTGCATCACTTCGACACCACGTCGGTGACCTACGTCGGCCTGGTGGTGCTGATGCTGCCGCGCTTCGGCGTAATGACCTGGAAAGATGTGCAGTCGCGTATTCCCTGGGGCACGGTGATCGTGTTCGGTGTGGGTATCAGTCTCGGTACCGCGCTGCTGACGACGCAGGCCGGCCAATGGCTGGGCAATCATGTGGTCGCCGCAACCGGCCTTGATTCGCTCCCGACACTGTGGGTCTTCGCGATTCTGGCGGCATTCCTGATCCTGATTCACCTGGGCTTCGCCAGCGCCACCGCGCTCACCTCGGCCATGCTGCCGATTCTGATCGCCGTGCTGCAAACGTTGCCGGGTGACTTTAACCGGCTGGGTATCGCCATGTTGCTCGGTTTCACGGTGAGCTTCGGTTTCATCCTGCCGATCAATGCGCCGCAGAACATGGTGTGTCTGGGTACCGACACCTTCACGGCAAAGCAGTTCGCGAGAGTCGGTATCGTGATCACTCTCGTGGGGTATGCGCTACTGTTGCTCTTCGCCGCGACGTACTGGCGCTGGTTGGGCTGGCTCTAAGCCGCGCAGACCGAACAAGGATTCAATATGCGAATTCCCTTGAGGGACGCCATCGACTTCGGCAAGCAACTGCTGCTCGCCCAAGGCGTGCCCGACGATATTGCGCTTGACGTCGCGCATCATCTGGTCGAGTCGGACCGTGTCGGTTATGCGAGCCACGGGCTCTCGATTCTGCCGACGTACCGCAAGGTGCTCGAAGACGGACAGGTCAACCCGAACGGACGCCCGACCGTGCTCACCGATCACGGCAATCTGCTGCTGTATGAAGGCAATGGCGGGTTCGGTCAGCACGTGGGCAAGTTCGTGGTCGAGCATGCCATTGCGCGCGCCTTCGACAAGGGCGTGTGCATCCTCACGCTGCGCAACAGCCACCATCTGGGCCGGATGGGGCAGTATGGCGAGATGGTGGCCCATCAGGGGCTGATCTTCATGGCGTTCACCAACGTGACGAACCGCATGCCGATGGTGGCCCCGTACGGTGGCCGCGAGCCGCGCCTGACGACCAACCCGCTGTGTTTTGCCGGACCGTTGCCGAACAACCGCCCGCCGCTCGTGGTGGACATGGCCACCAGCGCCATGGCGATCAACAAGGCGCGTGTGCTGGCAGCCGAAGGCAAGCAGGCGCCGCCAGGCTCGCTGATCGATGGCTACGGGAACCCGTCGACCGATCCGAACACACTCTTTACCGAGCCGTTCGGGGCACTGCTGCCGTTCGGCGGCCACAAGGGCTACGCGTTGGGGGTTGTGACGGAATTGCTTGCCGGTGTGCTTTCGGGCGGTGGCACGATTCAGCCGGAACACCCGCGTGCCGGTGTGGCGACGAACAATATGTTTGCGATCGTGCTCAATCCTCAGGTCGATTTTTCGGCGACATGGCGCTCGCATGAGGTCGAGGCGTTCATCGACTATCTGACGTCGTGCCCGCCGCAACCGGGCTTCGACCGGGTGCAGTATCCGGGCGAGTATGAGGCGCAGAACCGCAAGAAGCATCATGATCGCATCGAACTGACGCCCCAGATTTGGGAGTCGTTGATGAAGATGGCTGCGGAGCTTGACGTCCCTGCGCCGCGTACGTTGTAAGCCGGGGCGAACAGGGGCCGTATATCTGCAATGTTCCCTTTGTGCGACGATGGCAATACGAAGAAGCTTGGAATTGGGCGATGCCTGTGGCATTGCAGGGAGAAATGAAAGGCATGGCATTACTCAAGGTCGACGTGGTAAGCACCGAGCGGGCGATATTTTCGGGTGAGGCGCGCTTTGTCGCGGTGCCCGGAACATCGGGCGAGCTGGGCGTACTTCCCGGACACACGCCGTTGCTCACGGCGGTGCGCCCCGGTACCGTCAGAATCGAAGCGGGTGACGGCACGGATACGTTTTTGTACATCGCGGGCGGCTTCGTGGAGATTCAGCCCGATCGGGTAACGGTTCTGGCCGATACCGCCATACGTGCCGAAAGCCTTGACGAGGCTCGCGCTCAGCGAGCCCGCGAGGAAGCCAAGGCGCTGCTCGAGACGCAGGCGAGCGATATCGATTACGCCAAGGCGCAGGCCGAACTGACCGAGGCCGTGGCGCAATTGCAGGCGATCCGGCGCATGCGCAGGCAGAAGGAAACTCGCTGAGCGGGCAAGCCGCCACTCACGCCGAGCGCATCACCTCCGGCACCACGCCAACGCACTCAGGCATCAACAAGCAAGACAGGCAGTCCTCATGGACTGCCTTTTTTTTCGCCTTCGCTCCCCCAATCGAGAGGTGCAACCGCCTGAGGTAAACCCCGAGTCGATTCGGCTTGCGTCATTTTTTTGAAATCACTATATTTCTTTCAAATAACAGTTATTGCACTGAAATAACTGTTTATGAAAAATGCGATAGTCGGCTTGTCGCCCTCTCAATGCACGCGTGATCTCACGCGTCGGTGTCCCTGGAGTTCAAATGAGCGAGACAGCAAAGCAAACGGAACAGGAAGTTCTCTTCACGCAGATCGGCCGCGTTGCGGTGATTACGTTGAACCGCCCGCAGGCGCTCAACGCCTGGACCATCGCCATGCGCGAACTGATCATCGAAGCGCTCGAGCGCTTCAATGCCGACGAGTCCGTGGCAGCCGTGATCATGACCGGCGCAGGCCGCGCCTTCTCGGCCGGGCAGGATCTGGCCGAAGCGAAGCACTTCGACGGCGACACCGCCATCGAGTGGATCAAGGGCTGGGAGCATTACTACGACGTGATCCGCAGCCTGAAGAAGCCGTTGGTCATGGCGCTGAACGGCACGGCGGCCGGTTCGGCCTTCCAGGTGTCGCTGCTGGGCGACATTCGTGTCGGCCACCCCGGCGTGCGCATGGGCCAGCCGGAGATCAATGCCGGGATCGCGAGCACGACCGGTCCGTGGATCATGAATCACATGCTGGGCCTGTCGCGCACTATCGAACTCACGCTCACGGGCCGCTTGATGGAAGCCGAAGAGTGCCATCGTCTGGGGCTGATCCATCACCTCGTGCCGGAAGAGAAGGTGTTCGAGAAGGCGCTGGAGATTGCGTCCGATCTGGCCGAGAAGCCGCCGGTGGCCATGCGTCTGGACAAGCAACGTTTTCGCGAGATGACCGAAGGCACGTTCCAGGACGCCATCGAAGCCGGCATGCGCATTCAGCGCGAATCGTACGAATCGGGAGAGCCGGCGCGCATGATGGCCGCGTTCTTTGCCAAGCGCGCTGCCAAGGCCGAGGCGGCAAAGGCCTGAGCGATACCGGTCGCCGTCGAACGACGTCCCGCCGCCCGGCCTCGCGCGCATTGCTGCCGGGTGGTGAACATCACAGGACATGCGCGTTGCGTCTGTCCACACGCTAGCGGAGTTTTCCATGTCTCACTCGCACGACCCGCAAAACCCGTCCCGTCGCCGCCTCATGCAAATGGCCGGTACTGCCGCGCTGGCAAGCGCCTTGCCGTTGGCTGCATCGCGTACGGCGTACGCACAGGCACGCCAATTGATCGTCTCCGATCCGGGGGGGCCATACACCGTAGCCTACCGCCGTGCGTTCTACGACCCGTTCGAGAAGGCCACTGGCATCAAGGTCGTGAGTGTGGCGCGCGAGTCGCAGCCGGTGGCGCAGTTCGCGGCCATGGTGCAGACCAAGAACTACGTGTGGGATGTGACGACGCTCACACTCTCGGCCGATATTCCCTATCTCGAGTCGAAAGGCTTTCTCGAGCCCATCGGCATGAAGGCCGGCGACTTCCCCGGCATCATGCCCGAGGCGGTGACGGCCGACTGGCTGGGCGTCGACGTGTATTCGACCGTGCTGGCCTATCGCACCGACAAGTTCCAGAAAGAAGCGCCGCAGACGTGGGCAGACTTCTGGGACGTGAAGCGCTTCCCTGGCCGCCGCTCGCTGCGCCGCAGCCCGCTCGACACGCTGGAACAAGCGCTCATGGCCGACGGCGTGCCCATCGATAAGCTGTATCCGCTCGATCTCGACCGTGCGTTCAAGTCGCTCGACAAGATCAAGCCGCACATCAATCTGTGGTGGACGTCCGGCGCACAAGCCATGCAGGCGATTCAGAGCGGCGACGTCGACATGATGTCGACGTGGAACGGCCGCGCGCAGGCCGCCATCGACAACAAGGCACCGGTGAAGATCGTCTGGAATCAGGGGCTGTATTCCATCGAAGGGTGGGGGATTCCGAAGGGCACGCCGCGCGCCGAGTTCGCCAAGCAGTTCGTGCGGTTCTGCGGCGATCCGGCCCGTCAGTCGCTCATTACGCAGGATCTCGCGTATGGCCCGACCAACCTCAAGGCGTTCGACGCCATCCAGAAGGATCGCGCACTGCTGTTGCCGACGGCACCGGCCAATTTGAAGGGGATGCGTCTGCCGAGTCCGCAGTGGTGGGCCGAGAACCGCACGAAGGCCACCGAGCGTTTCAACGCGTGGCTGTTGTCGTAAGGGGCGAGAGGCATCGGAGCCGGATGAGACGAACATGAGTACCAAACTGGAAACCATCGGTCTTGCCAAGACGTACCGCGAGACCCCCGCGCTTCTGCCGACCGACCTTCGGGTCGCGGCAGGAGAATTTCTCACCTTGCTCGGGCCGTCGGGCTCGGGCAAGACCACGCTGTTGCAGATGATTTCGGGGCTGGTCGAGCCCAGCGCCGGGCAACTTCTCATCGACGGGCGCGACGCCACGCACGACGCGCCGGGCAAACGCGGCATCGGGATGGTGTTCCAGAGTTACGCGCTCTTTCCGCACATGACCGTCTGGGACAACGTGGCATACGGGTTGCGCATGCGCAAACTGCCGCGCGCCGAGCTGGCGCCGGCCGTGGACGCCGCATTGGCAATGGTCAAGATGCAGGCCTTTGCGCAGCGTCTGCCGTCGGAGTTGTCGGGCGGGCAGCAGCAGCGCATCGCGCTTGCGCGCTGCTTCGCCTTCCGTCCCTCGATCATCCTGCTCGACGAGCCGCTTGGCGCGCTCGACAAAAAGCTGCGCGAACACATGCAGATGGAGATCCGGCGTCTGCATCAGGAATTGGGGGCGACATTCATCTACGTCACCCACGATCAGGACGAGGCGCTCACGCTGTCCGACCGGATCTGTCTGATGAATCAGGCACGTATCGAGCAGATCGGCACTCCGGCACAGTTGTACGACCGTCCGGCGACACGCTTTGCGGCGGATTTCCTCGGTCATTCCAACTTGCTCGACGGCGTGGTCGAACGTGTGGCCGACGGCCGCGTTGCCTTGCGTGTGGGCGACCGTCTGGTACCCGTCGGCCCGGGTCCGGACCTGCCGGCAGCGGGGGCCGCCAGTCTGCTGGTGCGTCCGGAAGCGGCGCGGCTGACCTCGCCCGAAGACGGCGCGCTCGCCGGCACGATACGCGAAGTCGTGTTCCTGGGGGCGGACACGCGCGCGATCGTGTCGCTGGGGCAGGGGGCCGAGCGCGATGATGGTGCCGACTTCACCGTGCGCTGCCCGCGCGATCTCACGCCGAGTGTCGGCGAGCGCGTCGGTCTGGCGTGGGATCACGGCCGCGCGACGCTGCTCACGCGCTGAGTCTTTTACCCGACGCCCAAGTCATCCGCTTCAGGAGTATTTGCCATGTGGCTTGTTCAACGCCTGCCTCAGGCGGGGCCCCGTATTGCCTGGCCGCAGCATCTGGCCCGGTGGCTGCCGGCCTTGCCCGCGTTACTGTTCCTCGCAGTGTTCTTCATCGTGCCGGTCGTCGAGATTCTGCAAGGCGGCCTGTACGATGGCGACGGCGTGCTCTCGGTCGCGCAGTTTGCCCGTATGACGCATTCGGCCGTGTACGTCAAAGTGCTGGCCTCGACATTCTGGATCGCTTTTCTCACAGCAGCACTCTCCGTCTTGCTCGGCTATCCGGTGGCGTACCTGTTGGCGCGTCTGCCGGCGCGCTCGCGCGAGCGCTGGTTGCTGTGGATCGTGCTGCCGTTCTGGACGAGTTATCTCGTCAAGACGTATGCGTGGATGCTGCTGCTCTCCAAGACAGGTTTGCTGACGGTCGTGGCGACGCATCTCGGTCTGATCGACAGCACGAGCACACTGGCGCCGTCGCTCACCGGTGTGCTGATCGGCATGGTGCACGCCATGCTGCCGCTCGCGGTCATGACCATGCTGCCGATCATGCGCGGCATCAACATGCAACTCGTGCAGGCGGCGCAGACCCTCGGGGCCGACCGCGCGACCGGCTTTTTCACCGTTTTTCTGCCGCTGTCGGGGGCAGGCGCCGCTGCGGCCGGATTGCTGGTCTTCATCTCGAGCCTGGGCTTTTTCATCGTACCTGCGCTGCTGGGTTCGCCGCGTGAGTCGATGGTCGCGCAACTCGTCATCTCATCCGTGCTGGAACTGTTCGACCTGCGCTTCGCCGGCGCGCTCTCGAGCGTGCTGCTGCTGTGCTCGATTGTCGTGTTCTACGTGTACGACCGGGTCGTGGGGTTGTCGTCGCTGGCCGGCGAGGCGCCGGAGCGCCGCGCAGGGTCGGGCGGGCGCATGCTGCCCGCGCTCATCGCCATCGGACGCCTCGCGGGCAAGCTGTCGTGGGGGCGCGAGCGCGTGGAGGGCGGGTTTGGCCTGAAGACCTATACGTGGGCGGTCGTGCTTGCCCTGGTGCTGCCGATCGCCTTCGTGGTGCCGCTGGCCTTCACCAAGCAGTCGTTCGTGGCATTTCCGCCTGAGCTCTTCACGATGAAATGGTTCGTGGCGTTCCTCGAATCGAGCGTGTGGCAGGCAGCGCTGTTGCGCTCGCTCGGGGTGGGCTTTGCCACTGCAGCTCTGGCACTGGTTCTCGGTTTCGGTGCAAGTCTGGCGCTTGTGCGGTTGCCGTCGCGCTGGCGCAAGCCGTTGTTCGCCGTGTTCATCGCGCCGCTGATCGTGCCGCGCATCGTGGTAGCCGTCGGTCTGCTGTATCTGTTTGCGCGCTGGGAACTGGCGGGCACCAACGCTGGCCTGGTCATCGGCCATACCGTGCTCGCGATCCCGTATGTCGTGGTCACGCTGTCGGCGAGCTTCAAGCGCTTCGACTGGCGACTTGACGATGCCGCCAAGATGCTCGGCGCTTCGGCCTTCACGCGCGTGCGCACTGTGTTGCTGCCGCTGATGGCCGCAAGTCTGGGCTCGGCCTTCCTGTTTGCTTTCATCGTGTCGTTCGACGACCTGACGATTGCCATCTTCGTCTCTGGCGGTATCAACACCACGCTGCCCAAGCAGATGTGGGACGACATCCAGTTGGCCGTCACGCCGACGCTGGCGGCTGTCGCGACCTCGCTGGTGTTCCTGATGGTGTTCATCGTCTGGCTGTCTTCGATCTTCAAACGCAAGAGCTATTGATATCCGCGGATTTCCGTATGTCCATGTCCAACGTTGCCCGAGTTGCGCCGGTGAATGCGCAGTCGTCTTCACATCCTTCGCCGTCGCATCCATATACGCGGTACTTTCCCCAGCGGGCCGAGGGCGACCGGCTCGATGTCGTGCCGCTGCTGATGGCGGGCCTTCAGGGAGCATCGGCCAAACCCGTCGTCGTGTTCGAGGGCGAAGCCATCGGCCGTGCGCAGATGGCAGCACGCGTCGGTGCCTTTCAGGCGTGGTTCGCGGCGCAGGGCCTCGTGCCGGGCGACCGGGTCGCCGTCATGCTGGGCAACAGCGCGGCGCAGGTGGCGCTGATCTACGCGCTCATGCTGTCCGGGCTGGTGTGGGTGCCGGTCAATACGCGTCTGAAGGGCGATGGGATCGAATATCTGCTCGGCCATGCCAAGCCGAAGCTGCTCATCGCGGAACCGGCCTTCGCCGAGGTGCTGGACGCCGGTGTGGCGCTTGCCGCACAGCAGCCGGATCATCACGGGACGCGCGTTGTGCGCCGCCTGCTGGCCGAGGTGACCGCACAAGCCGCCGCTTATGCCGGTGCCAGACCGGTGGCTGCACACGTCACACCCGCGTCGGTGCTGTGCATCATCTACACGTCGGGCACGACGGGCGCGCCCAAGGGCGTGCTGTTCACGCACCGCATGATGCGCATCGCCAGTGAGGCCGCGCTGCGCGTCGCAGAGGTTCGCGATGGCGACCGGCTGTTCCTGTGGGAGCCGTTGTGCCACATCGGCGGCGCACAAATGTTGTTGCTGCCGTTTCTCGCCGATGTCGAGATGCATGTCGTGGAGCGATTCTCCGCAAGCCGCTTCTGGCAGCAATGTGCGGCCGCGCAGGCAACGCATCTGCATTACCTCGGCGGTATCCTCGATATCCTCATGCAACTGCCGCGCGAAGCACAGCCGGCGCAGAATTCCCTGCGCGTGGCATGGGGCGCGGGCGTGTCTGCCAGCGCATGGCAGGCGACGCAAGCGCGTCTGCAATGCACGTTGCGCGAGTGCTACGGTATGACGGAGTGTTCGAGCTTCGCCACGCTCAACGACGCGGACATGCCGGGTTCCATCGGCCATGCCTTGCCGTGGCTGACGCTGGAACTGCTCGACGACGAGGGACGGCCGGTGGCGGACGGTGAACCGGGGGAAATCGTCCTGTCGAGCGAGGTGGAAGGGGCATTTTTACCGGGCTATCTCGACAATCCCGAAGCCACGTCGAAGGCATTGCGCGACGGCAAGCTCTTCACGGGGGACAGCGCACGCCGCAGTGCTGACGGCAGTCTGGTCTTCATCGGCCGTCGCACGGACAGCATGCGGGTACGCGGCGAGAACGTATCTGCCTGGGAGATCGAGCGTGTGTTCGCGCGGCATCCGGCGGTGGCCGCATGTGCCGCCATCGGTATCGCGAGCGACATCGGCGAGCAGGATGTCATGCTGTACGTGCAGTTCCGCGACGCTCAGGCCGTCGACTGGACGGTGCTCTCGCAATGGGCTGCCGATAAACTCGCCAGCTACCAGCGGCCACGCTACTATCGCGAGACCGCGCACTTCGAAACCACGCCGTCGGAGCGCATTCGCAAGCATCTGCTCTCACGCGATACCCGCGATGCGTGGGAGACGACGGCGACAAAGTGATGGGGGCGGGGCAGGGTAGCGGTGCCGTCGATGAGGCAATGACGGTGATTCATCGGTTATCGGTATAAGATATAAAGTTATTTTTATGAGATAATCGCCCTCTGCCTGCCTCATTCCATAACGATCGTGGCCACCACCAAAACTCCCCGCACCCGCGCGAAAGCGGCCGGCGCCTCCGAAACGCCGGCTGCCGCGAGCACACCGTCAGCCGACTCCACACTCTACGTTCAGTCCGTCGAAAAGGCGATGAAGGTGCTGACTGCGTTCGACGGCTCGAAGCGCCATCTTTCGCTCTCCGAAATTGCCGTGGCCACGGGCCTGGACATTAGTGCGGCGCAGCGCTTCACCTTTACGCTGTCGGCGCTGGGCTATCTGCTCAAAGACCCGCAGAGCAAGAAGTACGAACTCTCGCCGAAGCTGCTGGATTTCACGTATCACTATCTCGTCTCGAACGAACTGGTGAGCCGCGCAGCGCCCTATCTTCAGCAATTGGCGGCAGAGACGGAAGAGGCCACGAACCTGACGGTGCGGCTGGATACGGACATCGTTTTCGTTCTGCGTATCGTGAGCCGCAGCGTATTCAACGCGAACGTCATTGTCGGCTCGCGCCTGCCTGCGTATTGCACGGCGCCGGGGCTGGCGATGCTCGCCACGCTCGACGATGCCGAGATCGACGACATTCTGGCGCGCACCAATCTCGTACAGTTCACCCCCGTCACCCTGACGCAGCCGCGCAGAATCAAGGAGCGGCTCGCACGCATTCGCAAGCAGGGGTATTCGCATACGGAAGACGAGTTCTTCATGGGCGACATTTCGACGGCGGCTGCCGTAGTGAATCAGGACGGCAGGGCCATCGGGGCGATCAACATTGCGGTGCCCCGCGTGCGCTGGAATGCCGAGCGCGACGAGCGGCGCTTTGCCGATCTCGTGATTCAGACGGCGGGCGCGTTGTCGGCGCGGCGTCGACAGGAAATGTAAGGGAAGCGGGCGCGCCGGCAGGTGGTCGGCCAGACGGCCGGTTGCCCTCTCAAAATGGCGTGCTAAAATCCCGCCCCATGGGTATGGAGCAAGGCTGAGTTCCGGGAATTCCGGCATCGCGCGTAGCGGCACGCAACCCACAGTGCCGTAGGGACGACGCGTGATCAGGCACGATGTGCCGGATATCTCTCTGAGAAACCGATGGCCGGACCGGGGCGGCCAGACGGTGCGCCGCATACGGTGCGCAAGCCGCTGCCAGACTTTCCAACCCGAATATCGAACCGTTGATCTCTCAGACCGGTTTCATTTCCCCGTACTTCAAATTGCGCATCGCGTTCCGGGCGGTCATGCCCGAGGATTTGTGGCGCGTACGGGAGACGGAGCCATGGCTCTTGGTTTGTCATTGCCGACGCTGGATCTGCCGACATTACAGTTCGTGACTTTCCTGTTGAGCATTGCGACAGGCATCCTGTTCATGCTCGACGCTTTGCGTCGCGACGAAGCCGAGTCTCCGCGCTGGTGGAGTCTGGCTTTCCTGCTCGCGACGTTCTCGCCCATTCTCTATTTGCTTGCTGCACGAAGCCCCCGGCTCGCGGTGCTCTATCCGCTGGGCAATGCCGTGGCGACGCTCGCGTTCGCGATGGTATGGAGCGGTGCGCGACGTTTCTATGCGCGCAGCGTGCAATGGGTTACGGTGTTTGGCGGTCCGGCGGTGCTGTTGTGGGGGACATGGTTGTTCGCCCGGCCGCTCGATGCCTGGAGCGGCGGTGTACTGTTCTTCTCCCTGCTGGCGTTCTACAGCCTGATGGCGGCGAAGGAGTTCTGGCAGGCCTCGGGATTACGGCTGCCGAGCAGCATCGTGTTGGCGGTGGTTGCCGTGTTGCACGGATCTTTCTATGCGGTGCGCGCGGTGGCGCTGGTGTGGCTCGGTCCGGGCGATCCGCAGTTTCTGATGTGGTTCGGCCCGCAGGTGTCGACGACGGAAATGCTGGTGCTGATCGTGGTGGCGAGCTTCCTGATGGTCTCGCTGGGCAAGGAGCGCTCGGAAATCGCACTGCACCGCGCCGCCACGCGCGATGGCCTGACGCAGGCGTTCAACCGCCTTGAGTTCACGCGCCTTGCGCGCGAGCAGATGCGCCGGCATAGCGCGGCACGCGCGCCGGTGGCCTTGCTGCTGCTCGATCTGGACCACTTCAAACGCATCAACGATACGTACGGGCATCCGTTTGGCGACACGGTGCTGTTGCTGTTCGCCCGCACGGCGTCGCAACAACTGCGCTCGGACGATATTTTCGGACGCTACGGCGGCGAGGAGTTCGCGCTATTCCTGCCTGGCGTGGGCGCGCCCGAGGCTCAGACGATCGCCGAACGTGTGCGGGAAGCCTTCGAGCGAGCCGGCCGCATGGTGCAGGGGGAAACGGTCGCCGCGACCGTGAGTATCGGGATCGCCTGCGACGAGCGCTCACGCGGGGAATTGTCGTCGCTGGTGCAGCGGGCAGATCGCGCGCTCTATCAGGCCAAGGCGGCTGGCCGGAATCGCTGCGTGCGATACACGCCGGAGACGGCCATGCCAGCCACAGATTCTCGCGCCGAAGTGCAGGCATTGCGCGCCGCGGCAGGCGGGTGACGCACTTTCGACCATCGGGCCGGCGTTCGCGTTCGCGGCGCGGGCCCACATGCCGTTAGTGGCCGAACGTGAAGCTCACACCTCCCAGGATCTGCCATCTGGGCACGCTGCCAGAGTGCACCACCGAGTATTGCGGTTCGAGGAACGCGTTGACGATCGTGGTACCGATCTTCCACGTCTTGCCGGCACCCAGCCCCAGGGGAATGTAGTAGTTGCCGCGCTGCAGATCGAAGGACCAGGTCGCAGTGGAGCGCAGATACCAGCCGTCCGTCAGGTTGTAGATGATGAAAGGCTGGGCCGTAAGCGACTCCACCGTCGGACGATCTCCCTGACCGGCGAACGAATGCTGCCACTGGACCAGCGCACCGAACACGCCGGACTTGTTCGAATGCACGCCGACGGCGGCAAGACCTGCCTGCCATTTCCCCGTCCCCAGGGATTTGTCTGTCGCCGTTGGTATCGTCAGCAACGGGCCGACGCCGAATTGCGTCCCCCCGCCTGCGTCCAGCAGGAAGATGTCGAACAGGTTGATGTCACCGAGTCCGGTCTGGTAGCCGCCCGCCGGATCGGGGCGCGTACTGATCGGCACCGTCGCGCGAAAGATCTGCGGCACAGGCACGAAGCGGTTCGGTCCGAAAGGTATCGTCGGGCGCAAGATAAAGTCGTTCGTGTGCGTATTGGTTCCGAAGATCGACGGCGCGTAAAAGTTCTGGATGTTGAACGCTGGCGCAAGATTGAGCGGATTGTTGCTCTTGTTCGCTTCTTCGACTGTCGTTTGTGCATTTGCCGTCGACATACAAGCCAGCAGCCCCCCGGCCGCGAGACACAGAAGTGATTGCTTCATTGAGGTATTGCACATCGTCATTGTGGCTCCGCGAGTTATCGAATGTTGGTGTCTTTCTTTTGCAAAGGTGCAGGACGAGGGAGGCAATTGAAGGGGCGATATCAGGCCGCAAAAGATCGCGAGGCGATCTCGCCCTGACCTGCTTCGTCCGGTAAGGCTTCGCGCTGCGCCCGGATGTCTTGTCAGCCCGCGGATTCTGCGGCGGCCGCCATATCTGGAGCGCCTCTTTGCCGCATCACGCACGGGTGCGAACGTCGAGGGGCGAAAGTCGAAATTCGATAGTCCGTCAAATACGATGTTTCATTGTTTGAAATCTGACGGTTTTCGATTGATAGGTGAGCGCAAAAGCCAATGGCGTTTGCGGCAAGCGCCAGGCGGGCTGACGCTTACCAGGTCCAGCGCAGCCCGAGCGTCGCGGAGACACTCTGCTGACGCGTGCTGTCGAGCTGTGTGAGATAGGCGAGCGTCGCGTACACGCTGGCGGACTTGTTGAAGCGTCCCGCCACGCCGATGCCGAACTGCGCCGAAGTGCTGTTCGCACTCGTCACGATTGGCGTTGCGCCGCCGAAGACGACACGGCCATCGCTGCCGAAGGCGTGCAGCAGATTGAACAGCAGATAAGGACGCAGCAGGCCGCGCGCGCCGTCGTAGTTGCCCTCCAGACGGGCGCCAAGGCGTGCGAGCCAACTGTTGGTCTTGCCGAACGTCACGCTGGAAATGCCGTCGTTGAGGTCGTTGATCGACTGGTGTTGCCAGATGATCTGCGCCTGTGGCTCAAGGGCTAGCGTCGAGGTGAGGGGAATGGGCCATCCGGTCTCGAGCGAGGCAGACAGCCCCTTGCCATTCACGTCGCGGTTCAGGCCGCTGGCGGGTCGCGTCTGATATTGCAACGCCGATGCGAGCACCACCGCATCGGTGTACGCGCCACCGGGCATCACGTGGGTCCAGTAGACGCCGGCGCTATACATATCGAGTCCGAGCGATCCGGCTTGCGTATCGCGCACGCCGAGCGCGAGGCCCTGCACATCGCCCGACGCGCGGGTCCAGCCGCCCAGAATGCCGACGTGATCGCTGTGCCCGCTATCGGAGCGACCGGCGAAGACGTCGTGCCCGAGCTGCACGCCGCCGATATTGCCGTCGAACTGCGGTGTTACATCGCCTTTGCTGCGCAGTTGCTCCGTTTGTCCCCAGATACGTACCCAACCGTCGGTCAGCCAACCGCGCTCGCTGAGCAATCCTTGTTGTCCCTGCCGTTCGTGGAACGTCCCCAGTTGAGCGAAACCGGCGGTGCGCGCCAGTTCCGGCATGACCGAATACACGGGGACTTCAACGCGGTAGATCGGCACCGGGTCGCTACCCGGCGGCGCCACGGCGGGGCTGCCTGCGGCTGCGACCGGCGCCTCGATCGTTGTGACCGTTGCGCCGGTGACCGGGTCGACGGTGGCGACCGTCGTGCTGGCAGGCACCGTCGAGCGCAGGTACCAGCTCTGCTCGCTGCCCGGCGCCGTGCCGCCTTTGTACAGGTAATACGAGTAGGCGCCTGCACTGACGGGGCCCCTGAGCGTGAAGGCCGATGCGCTCGACGTCGCACCGCCCGTGGCCAGCACCATCGGGATGCCGTTTCCAGTGGTCAATCCGCCGAGCCCGCCCAGATTGTTCACGGCGATGGTGGTGTTGCCGCTTATCGCGCCGCCGGTGATCGTGAGCGGTGCCACGCGCGAATTGTCGCCGCCCAGCACCGTGTCGATGGCGAGCGTTCCGTTCTGGCCCGTGTAGTTGCCAACGAGTGTCAGCGTTGCGTTGCCCGCCCCATCGCCCGGATGAATCGTTCCCTGATTGGTGACATTGCCCGTGAGGGTGCCCGTGCCGGCCAGCGTTGCGCCGGCAGCGATGGACGTTGTTGCGCCGCCGAGGGTGCCTGTCAGATTGAGGATGCCGCTCTGGAGCTGCGCGGACGTGAAGTTGCCGCTGCCGCTCCACGTCCAGTTGTCTCCCTGCGCGAGCAGCGTACCGAAGTTGACGAAAGCGTTGCTCGCCGTACCGGTGCCTTGCAGGATCAACCGGCTGACTGCGCTTGCGCCGCCATCCGCCGTGCCGATGATTTGCGAACCGGTTTGCAGGGTGAGCGTGTTGGCGCGTGCTGCCGGGTTCATGGCGATGGCAGTGCCCGCGTCGCTCTGGATCAGGCCGGCATTGGTGATGGAGATCGTGCCATTGACGGTGCGAACACCGAAGCCCTGCCGGCTGATGATCTGCCCGCCCGCCTGATTCACGATGGACGATACGAACCCCTGGGCGGTGTTCGACACGACGGCGTCGCTGTTCACGCCGCGCGCCTCGATGTAGCCGCTGTTAACGAGGTTGTTGTTGTTGCCTTGCATGAAGACGGTGAACGAACGGTTCGACGCCACGCCGCCAGTCGTGATCAGCGTGCCTGAGTTCGTTACCGTGCTTTGTCCGCCGACGACGCTGATCGCGCGGCTGCCCGAACCGTTGGCGGTGACCGTGCCAGTGTTCACGAACGTGTTGCTCAAGCCCAACCCCGACGCTTGCCCCCACGCGGCCGTCATGCCATAAGCGCTGGGGCCGGACACCGTGATGGTGCCGTTATTGGTCAGCGAGCCATTGTTGCCGTTGATCGCCATGCCGTCGTTTTGTCCGCCGGTGGTGGTAATCACCCCTGTGGACGTATTCACGAGGGTGTTGCCATTGCCGGTGCCGAGCATGGCCGCGCCGCGGCCGGTCGCCGTGGAGCCCGTCAGATTGACGGTGCCGGCATTGGTGATCGTGCTGGAAGTGTCGACGGAGAGGGTGGCGGTGTTCGGCAGCGTCCGCGTCAGCGAAACATTGCTGCCGCCGGTCACGTTCACACTCACGTTGGTGCTGCCCGTCTGTGCGGTGACGCTCGTGTCGTTGCCGGTGCAAGTGACGGTCGTACCACTGGTAGGCGCCGTGTTGTCGCACGCCGCTTTAGCGAGTCCAGGCACGCAAAGCGAGACCGCTAGAATCAGCGGCCGCAAAGGAAGCGGGCAGCGATGAATCGGAACTGGGCGAGACGCAATCTTGAGCGGTGAGGCGTGCATGGCACACTCCCGTGACGATTGGTAATCCCCGTGGCGCTAAATTAGAATGACTTTCTAAAAAAGACAATTGAGAGCATTGCTATATTATTTTCGATGTTGTTTTTTTGAAACGTAACGATGCCTGAATGCCATGACGCCCATGGCCAGACGTTTTTCACGAATTTCCAGGAATTTGAACAACGATATGTTCAATGGGCGACAGCATTTGGCAGGTAATGCGGGCTCGCCATGTATTTCGCGAACAGAATGGTTTTCGCGAAGCGTTTAGTTATTGTATTTAGCGAGAATTCAACACTGTGCCGTCGACTATCAGCAATTCACTGCTTTGGATTTTTGAACCCTTGGAGAACGACGAAACATTTATTCCCCGGAAAATGTTCGGTGCCGATGTCGCCTACGTGCACGGCGTGCAATGCCTGGCCGTCATTGATCGCGACGCCCCGTGGGACGGACTGCTCGTTTGCACGTCGCGCGAGCACCACGCGTCTCTGATGGGCGAAATGCCGGTGTTGCGCCCGCACCCGGTGTTGGGGAAGTGGCTGTATTTGCCGCAAAGCGAGGCCGAGTTCGAGTCCGTCGCGCGGCATCTGACGGCGCGCGTCCTCGCCGGGGACCCTCGCATCGGGGTGGAGCCGAAGCCACGCAAGCCTCGTAAGCCACGCCAACCGGGCAAGCAAGCGGCGCCAGCGCGCCGCGTCAAGCCGTAGCGCCGTAGACGTCATAGAGGATCAGTCGGCCGCCACGTGCACCATCTCCTCTACTTCGCCGGGCGTCTTCTTCTTCACGCGGATGAAGAGCAGCAGTGGCATGACGACGAGCGTGAGCGCCATCATGAGTCTGAAATCGTTCAGATAGGCGATCATCGCGGCTTGCCGGGTGACTTCGGCGTTGAGCGCGGCCATCGCCGCCGCGCCATACGTCTGCGCATAACTCTCGACGCCTTGCGTGAACGGTGTGATGTACTCGGAGAGCGAGGCGTGATTGACCTGTGTGTTCTGCGTGAGCAGCGTCTGTACGACCGAGATGCCGATACTGCTGCCGATATTGCGTGAGAGGCTGTAAATGGCCGCGCCGTCGGCGCGCAGCGTGCCAGGCAGTGTGGCGAACGTGACCGTGGTAAGCGGCACGAAGACGAAGCCAAGCCCGAAACCCTGAATGACCCCTGGCCAGACGATATCCGACGGACGCAGCGTGAGCGAGTACCCGGCCATCAGATACAGCGAATAGGCGGTCAGCGCGAAGCCGAAGCCGAGCAGATAGCGAACGTCGACCTTGCCGACCATCCGTCCGACGATCAGCATGGCGGCCATGGTGCCTGCGCCGGAGGGCGCGGTGACCAGCCCGGTGAGAATCGCGGGGTAGCCGAACAGGCTTTGCAGCATCGGCGGTAGCAAAGCGCGCGTGGCGTAAAGGATGATGCCGACCACGAAGATATAGATAACGCCCGTGTTGAAATTCCGGTCGCGCAGCAATGCCCGGTCGAAGAACGAATGCTCGCCGGCCGTCCATGTGTGGACGATGAAGTACGCGAAGCAGACGATGGCGCCGAGCATCTCCAGCCAGATTTCCGTGGCGTTCAGCCAATCCTGTTGCTCGCCCCGGTCAAGCAGCAATTGCAACAGGCCGATGGCCAGACTCAGGGTGACGAAGCCCAGCACATCGAACTTACCGGCTTTCTGCTCCGGCGGCTCTTTCAGATAGGCGGCAATGCCAAGGAAGGCGATCAGGCCGATGGGCAGGTTGATGTAAAACACCCAGCGCCAGTTATAGCTGTCTGTAAGCCAGCCGCCGAGCGACGGTCCAAGAATCGGCCCGACCATCACGCCCATGCCGAAGATCGCCATCGCCGAGCCGTGCTTGTGCGGCGGGTTGATGTCGAGCATGGTCGCCTGCGAAAGCGGCACAAGCGCCGCGCCGCAAATTCCCTGGAACAGACGCGCCGCCACGATCTCTGTGAGCGATTGCGCCATGCCGCACAGGGCCGAAGCAATCGTGAAGCCCGCGACCGACCACAGGAAGACACGCCGGCGTCCGAAGCGGGCGCAAAGCGTGCCGGTGAGCGGCGTCGCGATGGCGGCCGCCACGATATAGGACGTCAGCACCCACGTAATCGAGTCCTGCGAGGCCGAAAGACTACCCTGCATATGAGGCAGGGCCACGTTGGCAATGGTGCTGTCGAGGGTCTGCAAGACCGTCGCGAGCATGACAGACACACTGACGAGCGCGCGGTGCTTGCCCGGATCGTCAGCCTTTTGCGGGGATGACACGGTAATTCCTCTGGTCGATCGTTGTTTTTGTCGTTATGACGATGCGAAGGGGTCTGTCTTCGCACGCGTGGCCTCCTGCACCCTGCGGCTTACTCCGGCTCGGCCTCCTCGGAATGGCGCGCCGGGGCCGGACATTCGGCTTCGGCACGCGTGAGGTTCGTCAGCACCTTGCCCAGCAATCGCGACAACTCGGCACGCTCGGCCGGTGTGAGGTCGGCCAGCGCCTCGCGCTCCGCCACATTGGCGAACGCGACGATCGTGTCGATCTTCGCCTCCGAAGCCTCTGTCAGGTAAAGCAGGTGCGCGCGTTTGTCGTTCGGGTCGCGCTCGCGACGTACGAGGCCCTTTTCCCCGAGCCGGTCCAGCAGTCTGACGAGTGCCATCGGCGTCAACTCCATGCGTTCGGCCAGTTCTGCCTGCGTCTGCACGCCATAGCGATGCAGCATCACCAGCACGCGGCATTGCGCCCGGGTGAGATCGAAGTTCCCGCGAGCGCGCCGGTCGAACAGGCGCGAGTGAACGCGCGCGACGTCATGCACCAGCGTGCCGAAACGGGACGACCAATCGATCTTCGACATGTCGTAGCCAAAAAAAGCCGGCGCAGCGATTGAGCGGCTCCGGCTGTATCAGATAGTAAACACGTTTAGTATTTTGCCAGAGTCTCTCTTAATGCGGCAACTGTAGTAAATAGGTGACACCCATGCCGCAGCAACTGGCCGGTCAAACGGGGGAGGGGTGGTTCTATACGGTGTGACGAGGGTTCCCTGGGTGGTTGGCGCAACGGGAGGCCGGGTGGGCGCGAGACGCTTAGGAAACCGCAAAAAGCCAAGAGAAATAAGCACTTGACACTTCGCCTCGGCGGATCAAGAAAGGAATGGTGCGATGCATCGGGGAGATTGCCCGAGCGTGGCACCAGCCTTTTTTTGACCTTAAGGAGTGTCAATCATGTTTGATCTTTCACAAGCTTCAGATGTCCTTTCCATCGCCGGAACCGACCGGCCGGCCGGTAATGTTCGTACGCCGCCGCCGGCCGCCGCGCGCTCGCCGGTTTCCGATCTCAGTGCGATGCGTGAAGAGCGACTGCCCTTCATCGTCACCATCGCGGGGGACGAAGCGACATTACGCGACGCGGCGGCCATGCGTCAGGCCGCGTACGGACGTCATCTCCCCGAACTCGCTGCCACATTGAGCGAGCCGGAGGCCAGCGATCGCGAGCCGGGCTCCATCGTGCTCGTGGCCCGCGCAAGGCTCGACGGCGCTGTGCTTGGAACGATGCGCATTCAGACCAACCGTTATCAGTCGCTGCATCTGGAGGACTCGGCGCCATTGCCGTCGTGGTTGGGCAACGCGGCGCTGGCTGAGGCGACACGTCTCGGCGTGGTGGCCGGGCCGGTAGGGCGCGTTGTCAAGACGGCGCTGTTCAAGGCGTTCTACCAGTATTGCGTGCTCTCCAACATCGACTGGATGGTGATTACGGCGCGGCCGCCATTGCATCGGCAGTACGAAGCACTGATGTTCGTCGACGTGTTTCCGGGGCAAGACCTGATTCCGATGGCGCACGTGGGCGGCATCGGGCATCGCGTGCTGGCGCTGGACGTGGCGCAGGCCCGCACGCGCTGGCAGGCGGCGGGGCATCCGCTGTTTGCCTACATGTGCCTGACACATCACCCGGACTTGCGGCTGGGGGGGCCGGGCGATGAGGGGGATATACGGGGTGCACTGCCGGGTGAAGCCAGTATTGACGCGCATCTGCGGGATTTATCTTTTGGTGCCGACGAGGTACGATGCGTAGCATCAGGCTTTAGCCTGACGGTGTAATGCCGTTATTCGAACTAACGTTATCCCGTCGTGCGCAGGCAGCGATTTTTGCGGCGACGGCGGTAACGCGCAGGACGGGCGAGAGACACCTGACCGTGCGGGCCGGAACACCGGCCGCACGGGACAGGGCCGGCCCGGCCGGCAAGGTGAGCCGAAATGCACGCCTTGTCCGGAAATCAAGGCGGGGGCGACCAACGAGATAAGGGCACAAGAGTCATATGGCGGGGGAACTCGGCAACGAGCGTGACGATCACGGCCGCACCAAGAACGATTTCGGCGATGAATTGGCCGAACTCACTGGCACGCGGCGCCGTTGGCGCGTTACTGCGCGAGTCGACGAACTTTTTCGCAGTATTTCCCTGTACGCCGTTCCTGCGGCAATCATGTTGCTCTCGGGCATCGTGCTGATGTTCCAGGAGAGCCAGTACGCCGTGCGCGGCGCTACGCCGTTGAGCTTCCAGGCGCAGGGGGATGTTCCCGCAACGTTCGGTCCGCCGCTGGTGCAGGGCTCGCTCGAGCGTGCGCCGGTCGTTCAGCAATTCAGTACACATCTGTCCGAGGCGCCGGTCTGGTTTCGTGTAACCGTACCGGAGGTGGGCGACGAGCAGAACACCGTCCTCGAATTCCCTTCGCGTCATGCGCAAACGCTTGCCTGTTGGCGCAATCCCGACGCAGCGGCCATCGGCCGCGCGGATCGAAGCGGGGTCAGCGGGGCGATCCAGGTGTCGAAGGCGGGCTTTGCCATCGACCTCGGGCATCTCGTCGCGCCCGTGACGCTCCTTTGCGAGGGCACGTTCTCGGGGCCGGCTCATCTTTCGCTGGTTGCCTGGCCGGCGTCTCAATTGCGCATCTCCGAAAGGGAGTTCCACCGCAGCAATGGCCTGCTCGAAGGCGGCCTGCTCACGCTCTCGGCATTCGTGCTGGTCACCGCCATCATCAATAAAGAATGGCTTTATGTGCTCTTTGCAGCATGGTTGGTCGGTAATCTGCGGCTCGCGGCGAACTCGCTCGGCGCGGACACACAGTGGCTGGAACGCGCCATTCCGACCGACTGGGACGCCCTGGTGCGCAAAGCGACATTCGCCATTTACTACGTGCTCACCTATTCGCTTTTCACTCAGCTATTCAAGCGGGAACTGCGCCTTGTCGGCTTCCGATGGATGGTGATGGTGCTGCAATGGGCCGGTGTGGTGCTGTGCTGTGCAGCGATTGCCTTGCCGTATGCGCACTTCATCCCGGTGCTCTGGATGGTCGCTGCGCTGGGCATCGGAATCGTCCTGGTGCTGCTCGCTCGCATTCTCGTGCTGACGCGCTCGCGCGTCGCCATCTGGTATAGCGCCTCGTTGGCTATCGTTCTATTTGCCACGTTTTCCGAAGTGATCGCCGCCGCGTTCAATGCGCGTGCGTTGTCGTCCGCACTGAACAGTGTGACGGCGGCGCTGTTTTCGAGCCTCATGGCGGCGCTGGCGATTGCCGAGCAGATGCGGGTGGAGCATCAGGGCAAACTCGAAGCGCAGGCTGAACTTCGCAATGCCTACGATGTGACGCCTGTCGGCCTTTTCACGCTCAACGATCAGGGCGTTTTCGTTCGGGGGAACGCCGCGTTGCACACGATGCTGGGCATTCCCAACACCGAAGGGCGGGCGTTCCGGTGGGATCAGTTCTTCGGCCAGAACACATGGCGCATGCTGCTCGACGTCGCCCAGCACAGCGAAGAATCGGAACTCGAAATCCTCTCGCTGCCGCGCGACGATGGCCGCACGAGCCGCTACCTCGTGAAGGCGATCTTCGCCAGCGGACGAATCGAAGGCTCGCTTCAGGACATCACCGAGCGGGCTCGCACGATGGAGCAACTCCGTTATCTGGCGGAGAACGACCCGCTTACGGGGGTATCGAACCGGCGTGGTATCGAGAAGTCGCTCGCCGAGGCGATCCGGACGTTGTCCGATGCGCGGCCGGCAGCGCTGGCGTATCTGGATCTCGACCGCTTCAAGCTCGTCAACGACCTGTTCGGTCACGCGGCGGGGGATGAAGTGCTGCGTCAGGCATGCGATCGCATGCGCGCGCGGCTGTCGGCGGATCAGAGCGTGGGACGCACCGGTGGCGACGAGTTCATCGTTGTCTTTCGCGATGCAACGATCAAGGAAGCCGCCGCAGTGGCGCGCCGGCTGGTCGACGCGATTTCCGGTGAGCCTTACCAGATCGGGGATCGCGCATTTCAGGTACGTGCGTCGGCCGGGGTGATCGAGCTGACGGCCGACATGCGGGTGCCGGACGCGATTTCGTCCGCCGACCGCGCCTGCCGCGAAGCGAAGAAGGGCCGCCGCGAACTGGTCGTCTATGAGCGCGGCGCTGCGGCATTCCGCGAGCGGTTGGCCGAGTTGCGGCTCATCGACGCACTCGATGCCGGACTCACGCCCAACACGCTGTTCCTCGAAATGCAACCGATCATGGAGATGGCGTCGCCCGGCGAGTCGCTCAACTTCGAGGTGCTGGTGCGCATGCGGGATTCGGACGGCAATATCGTGCCGGCCTCGCGCATCATCGGTGCGGCCGAGGAGAACGGCAGTATCGGCATGATCGACAAATGGGTGCTCACGAACACGCTTACCTGGATCGATCAGCATCGCGAGCAGCTCTCGAAGACACGGTTCGTGTGTGTGAATCTCTCGGGGGCATCGCTCAACGATGAGCATTTCGTGCGGGATATCTTTGCGACGCTGGCGGCCCACGAGCGCGCCGTCGGTTTGCTGTGTATCGAAATCACGGAAACCGTCGCGCTTCACGATCTCGACAATACGCGCCGTTTTGTCGACAGGATTCATCAATTGGGCGGGCGCATCGCGCTCGACGATTTCGGCGCGGGGTTCAGTTCGTTTTCCTATCTGAAAGATCTCGCCGTCGATGCGATCAAAATCGACGGGGCCTTCGTCAAGAGCATGGCGGCGCACCCGGCCAATCTGGCGATCGTCGAAGCGATTGTGGCGCTGGCGAAGAATCTGGGAATTCGCAGCGTGGCGGAGTGGGTGGAGGATGCCGCGACGCTCGAAGCGCTGTCCGAACTCGGCGTCGATTATGTGCAGGGTTTCCTGATTGCCCGCCCGCAGACCCCCGAAGCGATTCTCGCCGCCGATTCCGCGGCAAGTTTTGTTCGTGATCCTCAATTGGCGTCGTTGCTGGTCGACTTGGGGCAGGCCTTTTACTCGCCCCCAAGCGGTCGTTCGGCACTGCACTGAACCGCCGGCCGGGTTCACGGCGGCATGCCAACGACCCGGCAAAAGCCACATCAATCGACGATCGGGGCTGTGCATTGTCTGCATTTGCCACAATGCTTCGTTTCTCGCCGGACTTCGTTTCATCCCCTGTCTTCCCGTGCGCGATGCGCTCGAAACCCGCATGAATAGGGCGTTTCGACGTCAGGCACTTTCTTTTTTTGCGTCATCGAGACGTAACTCGACGTAAGAATTCCAATTGGAATAAATGCTGTCCTTGGCGAAGCCGAGGTGGCAGAATTGGTTTGTCGACGTGATGGAGCCATGCCTCCATTCGCCGGTGGGTCGTTTCCGCGTCTTGGGGAAAATCGCGGAGTTCGATATAGCTCGCCGGCGCTCGGTAAGGACAGACACGCGACATGAACGGGGTTAGGGCCGCACGTATCCACAAGGTGCGCTCGGCGCAATCAGATAGCCTAACCAGAACAACGACAATGATTTCGACGCTTCTCAAACTCGTGTACCGTCACAGCCATACGGCGACGTGGCGGCACAACGAACGGTTGTGGCCGCATGCAGGTGTCGAGCGCGACGCCATGGGTGTCATCGAACGCTTTACCTGGCGCGGACGTCATGTGCCGCTTGCCCGGCGCACCGAATTGCAGCGCCTGCGCCGGTTGCCTTGCCACATCGTCGCCAGCGGGCCTTCGGTCGCGGACATCGATTACGACGCGCTGCCGATGCATCACGTCATGGGTGTGAACGGCGCCATTGCGCTGGCCGACGCCGCGCCGGTCAAATTCAACTTCTATTGCATTCTCGACGCCGGTTTCGTGCGCCAGCGCCCGGATCTGGCGCGTCGTATCGTGGCGCACGATCTGGTGTTGTTCGTCACGCCGGTGGTACTCGCGCGTTTGCTGGAGATGTTCCCGATGTCGGCTTTCGGCTGCCGGTTCTACCTCGTGGACGACATCTTCAAGCGCGCAATGGAAGCCGCCAGCACGCCCGAGGCATTGCGAGCGAACCCGCGAGTCGCCGCCAGCGCTGCATTTCTGGGGGCAAACAGCCGGATGGGATTCAGCTTCGACATCGATAACGGGTTTTTCCATGGCGGCACCGTGGCGTATTTGGCGCTTCAGGTCGCCACCTGGCTAGGCTTTACCCAGATGTACCTTCATGGTGTGGATTTGCGTGCCGCTTCGCAGACACCGCGCTTTTACGAGACGATGCAGACCCGTGCACCGACGCGGCTGGATGCCGAGTTTGCCAGCCTGATCGAGCCGTCGTTCCGTCATGCGGCCGAGGTTTTGCGGGCACGCGGTGTGCGTGTCGAGAACCTGTCGCGCGCCAGCGCGCTGGGCGACGATATCTTCGAGAAGGTCGACTGGCGTTCGCTTCGCCGCCGAAACCTGAGCCTCGTCGTGCCGGACAACGCCGAGCAGGCAGCCTCTGTTGGGAGCCTTGTCGTCGAGGCGTCGCTGGCGCCACGTCCGACGGGCACGCACGGCCACGCCTGATTCGCCGCCCGGGAGCGAAAGACCCTGCCGGCAGGCCCGCCACACGGTGGTCTACCTGCTACAATCGCACTCCGGGTTTTCCTGAAGCATGAGCGATTATGGGGTTTGGCTGGTTCGGACTGTCGACGTTTTGGTTGCTGGCATTGTGCTGGCCTGGCGTACGGGGTCTGCTTGGCGGTGAGATACGAATCTTCGGCCCCGGCACACTCCGTATGTTGCTCGGCGTGCCGCTCGCGATGGTGTCGAGCGCCACGCTTGCCGCGCTGACGGGTGACAACATCACTGCCGGCGGCAGCGTCGGCCAATCCCTCTCTCACGCGCTGCACGTCGCGCTGGGCGGCACGCTTGCGATGGCCGTCGCAGGCGTCGTTCTCCTCTTTTCGCTTCCGCTGGTCTTCGGAACCACCTGGTGGGGGATGTTCTCGCGCGGCAAACCTGCCGATGACGATGCTGACGAGCCCACCTACGAATCGCGCTTCGACGGCGGCGGACGTGAGCCCGCGAGGGGGCTGTCACAGATGTCGTTGGACACGAGCGAACGCGGCGAGCGCTTCACGCCCACGCTTGGGCAAGGGCATCACAACGTCGGCAGCCTGACGGAAGAACCGGTGCCGCGTCGCCGTGGTCTCGCGGCGCAACCGCGCTGGAAGCTCTCGGACGAGGAACGTGCACGTCTCGATGCCATGCAACCGCCGCCGTTGACGGCACGCGGTGCACCGCGCACGGAGCCCTCGTTTGCGAGTGGCGCGGGAAGTCGTCCGGCAGGCAAGGGCACTTCGGTGGGGCGAGCAGGTGCGGGCGCCGCCGCGACGGTGGCCGCCACTGCGGCGGGGAGTGCGGCGGCTGGGGTACGCCCTGTCTTGCCGCGCGGCGCTTACGCGTCCGGTCCGAGCCGTGGCGATACGCTGCGCATGACCGAGTTCGTACGTGCCGAGCCGGGCCTGCCGTCCCGTGAGACGCGCGGGACATCGCAGGCGGGTCCGCGACCCGCACCCATGCCGTCCAGGGCTCCGGTGACATCTGCATCGTCGGCTGCGCCCCTCGATCCGCTGCACTCGACGTCGATTCCCGGCGCGACGGGCTATCGCCGTCCCGTGGGCATGGCACCGGCGCATTTGCGCGGCACGATTGTGCATAGCCCCTTCCGCAAGCCGCAACTCGGGCTCGAAGATATTCCACCGCGTGGCGCTCCACCTGTCGTGCCGGCCTCGAAGGGGGCTAACGTGTCCGCCGTCAATCGCACCTCTGCCGACGCTGCCGCACCGATGAGCCCGCCTGCGGCACCTACGTCGCCAGCACCGTCTGCCGCGCCGCCGGGCGATGCTGCAAGTCCCGACGCGCCGATGATCCGTGGCGCCGCGCTGTGGTCTGCGAGCGATGCGGCGACACCGCTGTCCGCCGGACTCTCTGAATTCTCGCCCGTCGATCTGTCGGCAAAAGACGTTGACGTCGCGCCTGAGGAAGTGTTGCCGGCCGGTCCGACGCCGGAAATGCTCGCGCAGCAAGAGGCGGCGCGCGCTGCTGAGCAGGCGCGCATCGCTGCCCTCGCGGCGTTGCGCGACGAGGCGCAAGCCTTGCTGCGCGATTTACGTCTATGGTCCGCTTCCGATTCGCCCGATGCGGTGAATGTCCCCACGCCGGCACCGGTGAT
Organism: Pandoraea sp. SD6-2; assembly: GCF_000389825.1. Classification (NCBI taxonomy): domain Bacteria; kingdom Pseudomonadati; phylum Pseudomonadota; class Betaproteobacteria; order Burkholderiales; family Burkholderiaceae; genus Pandoraea; species Pandoraea sp. SD6-2. The sequence goes on from NZ_KB944424.1 coordinate 110,328, forward strand.
GCCTGCGACCGCTGCCGATCATCAGGAAGGTGCCGCCGTGAGCGATAAGCGTGTTGCGGACGGAGCGATGGACGCCAGCGCACCTGCCGAGGCTCCCGTCGCCATTGCCGAGGCACAGCCTGCACGGGATATCGCGGACGAACTGCAACCGGCGGCACGGCTCGCGGACACGACCGGTGCGGCACTCGTCGAGCCGATCTCGATGCCTGCCTCGGTGGCTGCCGCATCACCGCGCCCATTTATTTTTGCAGATGTTCTGGCGAGTGTCGAAGTGCCCGATGTGCCCGATGCGCCGATCCATGCGTCGCTCAATGCGCCGGTCGCCGAGCCGTCCGAGGTGTCGGCAGATCAGGCGGACGCCTCTCTGCCCGTCGATGCACCGGCCACTGCGCAGACGCTGGAACCGTCGTCGAAACCCCATTACGTCTTGCGTGCCGATGGCACTTGGGCGCGCACTGACGAGGCGTTACAAGCGCACGACGATGCAGCATCTCTCGCACCGACGGCATCCGTATCTTCCGTCGTCGCCGTGCCTGCCATCCCGACGTTCGCAGCATCGGCGCCGTTCGCCGTGACGCGTCCGACTGAGCCGCCAGCCGCCAGCTTCTCGGCCGATACGCCGTACGCATTGCCGGCCCCGCGCATTGCCATCGATTACGATCTGCCATCGCTCGATCTTTTGTCGCCTGCGACTGCGCAGGACGTCGCCAACGTCGTCTCCGACGAGGCACTCGCCGCAGTGGGGCAGTTGATCGAGCAGCGGCTGGCCGAATTCAAGGTGCCGGTGACGGTCGTTGGCGCATCGGCGGGGCCGGTGATCACGCGCTTCGAAGTCGAACCGGCGGTGGGGGTGCGCGGCGCGCAGGTGGTCGGTCTCATGAAGGATCTGGCGCGTGCGCTGGGCGTGAGTTCGATCCGTGTGGTCGAAACGATTCCGGGCAAGACCTGCATGGGGCTGGAACTGCCGAACGCGCGGCGGCAAATGATTCGCCTGTCGGAGATCCTGACGGCCCCGGTGTTCGACACGCATCGCTCGTCCCTTGCGCTTGCCATGGGCAAGGACATCACGGGCGAGCCCGTCGTGGCCGACCTGGCACGCGCACCGCACCTGCTGGTGGCGGGCACGACCGGCTCGGGCAAATCGGTGGCCGTCAACGCGATGATTCTGTCGCTGCTCTACAAGGCGACGCCGGACGACGTGCGGCTCATCATGATCGACCCGAAGATGCTGGAGCTGTCCGTCTATGGCGGCATTCCGCATTTGCTCGCCCCGGTCGTCACCGACATGAAGCAGGCTGCGCATGCCCTGAATTGGTGCGTTGGCGAGATGGAAAAGCGCTACCGCCTGATGTCCGCACTCGGCGTGCGCAATCTGGCCGGCTACAACGAGAAAATCGACGCCGCCCAAGCGGCGGGCAAGAAGGTCAGCAATCCGTTCTCGCTGACCCCCGACGCACCGGAGCCGCTGGACCGTCTGCCGTTCATCGTGGTGGTTATCGACGAGTTGGCGGATCTCATGATGGTCGCGGGCAAGAAGATCGAAGAGCTGATCGCCCGGCTTGCGCAGAAGGCGCGGGCGGCGGGAATTCATCTGATTCTCGCTACCCAGCGGCCTTCGGTCGACGTCATTACGGGCCTCATCAAAGCGAACATTCCGACGCGTGTCGCGTTTCAGGTGTCGTCGAAGATCGATTCGCGCACGATTCTCGACCAGATGGGGGCGGAATCGTTGTTGGGGCAGGGCGATATGCTGTTCCTGCCGCCGGGCACGGGCTATCCGCAGCGCGTGCACGGCGCGTTCGTCGCCGACGACGAGGTGCACCGTGTCGTCCAGCATTGGCAGCAGTACGGCGAGCCCGAATATGACGAAACGATTCTCGCGGGTGACCCGGGCGATGCGGCCTCGGCCGACCTGTTCGGCGAGTCGGCAGGCGATGCCGAGGCCGACCCGCTCTACGACGAGGCGGCGGCATTCGTGCTGAACTCGCGCCGGGCGTCGATCTCGGCGGTGCAACGGCAATTGCGCATCGGCTACAACCGCGCAGCACGCCTCATCGAGCAGATGGAGGCCGCTGGACTGGTCAGCCCGATGGGGCGGAACGGCACACGCGAAGTGGTTGCGCCGGGCGACTAATCGCCGTCGCTTACATCTGCCTTACGACCTGTCTCCCGAGTCGAACTCTTTCGCACTCCGTGCCGATGTCCCGACACGCGCCATACATGGCGCGCGCCGCAAAACCCCTTGAAAACCCGCGTCAAATGGCGATAACGGGGCGCAAACCCGCGCCCCCGTAGGGGTATTCCCGCCTTTGCGGGCGAAACTCAGCGATCACATAATCGGCGCGCTAGGTTAGTCGTTCGAAGCGTGCTTTACGGTATCGCCCTGACACGAATTACAAGACCGGGGCGGTGCGGCGGGAGAGAGACAACTCGTGATTCGCGCATTCCACGGCAGGGCCTGCGGCATCAGGAAATCGCAGCACAAAAGCGTCATATCGAAACGCATCGCACCGAAGGAGACCCTTATGCAATTCCGATTCAAGCTCATGGCCGGCGCTGTCGCGTTCGCCCTGTCCGCCTCGATGGCCGTTGCGGCCGATCCGATCAAGATTGGCGTGTCTGGCCCATTCACCGGCGGCTCATCGTCGATGGGCGTTTCCATGCGTGATGGCGTGCGTCTCGCGGCGTCGGAAATCAACAAGTCGGGCGGTGTGCTGGGCCGTCAGATCTTGCTGGTCGAGCGCGACGAAGAAGCCAAGAACGAACGCGGCGTGCAAGTGGCGCAGGAACTCATCAATAAGGAAAAGGTGGTTGCCACCGTCGGCTACATCAACACCGGTGTGGCACTCGCTTCGCAGCGTTTCTACCAGGACGCCAAGATTCCGGTGTTCAATAACGTGGCCACGGGCACGGTCATTACCGAACAGTTCAAACCGCCCCAGTATCCCGACAACTATGTCTTCCGCAACTCGGCCAAGGATAGTATTCAGGCGCCGATGATCGTGGAAGAAGCCATCACGCGTCGCGGCTTCAAGAAGCCTGCGATTCTCGCGGACTCGACGAACTATGGCCAGCTCGGCCGCGAGGACCTGGAAAAGGCACTCAAGGCGAAGGGCATTACGCCGGTCGCTGTCGAGAAGTTCAACATCAAGGACGTCGACATGACGGCCCAGTTGCTCAAGGCCAAGCAAGCCGGCGCGGACGTAATCCTCACGTACGGTATCGGCCCGGAACTGGCGCAGATTGCCAACGGCATGGGCAAGCTCGGATGGAAGCTGCCGATCGTCGGTAGCTGGACGCTCGCGATGGCGAACTACATCGACAACTCGGGCGCGAACGGCGAGGGCGCCCGTATGCCGCAGACGTTCATTCAGGAACCGAATACGCCCAAGCGCAAGGCGTTCATCGACGCCTATCTGGCCATGTTCAAGCCGAAGAACAATCGCATCGACTCGGCGGTCTCTGCAGCGCAGGGCTACGACTCGATCTACCTGCTGGCCGCGGCCATCAAGCAGGCCGGCAGCACGGACGGCCCGAAGGTGCGTGCAGCACTTGAAGACCTGAAGACGCCGGTGGAAGGCGTGGTCACGACTTACGAGCACCCGTTCACGCATGACGATCACGACGCCATCACCGCCAACATTCCTGTGATCGGCGAAGTGAAGGGCGGCCGTGTCGTGTACGGCTACGACGCGGATCTGAAGGCCGGCAGCAAGGTGCGCGAAAAGGCACCTGCGAAGTAAGCCGCGCTGCCTCCCAACGCAGCATTCCGGTTGCGTTTTGCAGCCATGACAGGTGAACGACGGCGTGCGTCGCTGGTGCCCCGGCCCCCGGCAACGGGGTGTCCGGGCACAGCACGCGCGCCGTCGCCACACCTGGGCCAGACGCCGGCACTCGGGACCGGCGCGAGGCAACCCGCATCGAATGCCTCCCGTGCATCACTCGTAGGCTCGCACTCGCGAGAGAGGACCGCATGACCATCCTGATTCAACTCATCTACAGCGGTATCGCGCTGGGGATGATCTACGCCGTGATCGCCTTCGGTTACCAACTGACGTTCGCGACGTCCGGCACCCTGAACTTCGGCCAAGGCGAAGCGCTGATGCTTGGCGCACTGGTCGGCCTGACCCTGGTCGACACCCTCGGTCTGAACTATTGGCTGATGATCCCCATCGTGTGCCTGTTCGGTCTCGTGCAGGGCGCCTTCGTCGAACGTATCGGCGTGAAGCCCGCCTTGCGGATCAAATCGGAGTTCGGCTGGATCATGTCCACCATTGCGTTGGGCATCATCTTCCGTAACGTCGCGGAAAACGTCTGGGGACGCGACGACCTGAAATTCCCGTCGCCGCTGCCTGAGTCGCCCATCAGCCTGATGGGGGCGAACGTGCTGCCGATGGAACTGCTTGTCGTGGCGGGCGCGCTGCTCATGATGGCCGCTGTCGAATTCTTCAACCGCCGCACGATCTACGGCAAAGCCGTCGTGGCCACGGCCAACGACCGCGACGCCGCCGGACTCATGGGCATCAACACCAGTCTGGTGATTACCTTCTCGTATGCGTTGTCGTCCATGGCGGCAGCCTTCGCAGGTGTGCTCGTGGCGCCGTTGACGCTTACCGGCGCCACGATGGGCGCTGTGCTCGGGCTCAAAGCCTTCGCCGTGGCGATCATCGGCGGGTTGTCGAGCGGCATGGGCGTGCTCGTGGGCGGTGTGATCCTGGGCGTGGCCGAGACGACGACCGCGTTCTACATTTCGACCGGCTACAAAGACGTGCCGGGTCTCGTGCTGTTGCTGCTCGTGCTTGCCGTGAAGCCGGCGGGCCTGTTCGGCAAGACCGCCATCAAGAAGGTGTGACCATGACCGCACAGACCTCTACCGCCCGCAGGGCCGGCGATCTCGGCGGCCTGGGCGTGACCGCGAAGCTGGCGGCAATCGTGGGCGTCGCCGCGCTGTTCGGTTTTCCGATGGCCGTCGGCAATCCGTATTACATCCACATGATCGAGACGATCATGATCTACGCGATCCTGCTCTTCGGGCTGGACATCGTCGTGGGTTACACCGGACAGGTGTCGCTCGGTCACGCAGGCCTGTTCGGCATCGGCGCCTACGTGGCGGGGGTGTTCTTCGCCAAGCTGGGGCTGTCGCTCTGGCTGGCGCTTCCCGCCGCGATTCTCGTCACGGCGGCGTTCGGCGCAGTTCTCGCGCTACCCGCGCTGCGCGTGATCGGTCCGTATCTGGCCATGGTGACGCTGGCTTTCGGCACCATCATCCAGATTCTCATCAACGAGATGGACTTCCTCACGGCGGGGCCACTCGGCATCAAGCTCACGAAGCCGGTCATCGGCGGTCATCCGATCGACGAGGTCGAGTACTACTGGCTCGTCGCCGTCTTGCTGCTGTTGAGCATGCTCGTGGCGCACCGGATTCTGAAGTCGCACCTCGGGCGCGCCTTCGAAGCGCTGCGCGATTCACCGGTGGCGTCGGACTGTATGGGCGTTTCGGTGTATCGCTACAAGGTGTATGCGTTCGTGATCAGCGCCGGTTTTGCCGGTCTCGCGGGCAGTCTCTATGCGTATTCCGAGCAGTACATCTCGCCGAACACGTACAACTTCGAGCTGACGATTCTGTTCCTGCTGGCCGTCATCATGGGCGGACGCAAGACGCGCAGCGGTTCGCTGCTGGGCGCGGCGATCATCGTGTTGCTGCCGCAGTTGCTCGACGACATCAGTATCTTCCGCATCGTCGCCACGATCATCGCAGCGGTGACCACGGTCGTGGCGGTGAGCGCCATTGCACGCGGACGCACCTCGCTTGCCAAGGCGGCCGTGCCGATCGTCGGCACGATTGCACTCGCAGGCGTGACCTGGTGGCGCGACAGCATCACGGACTGGCGTCTGACGATCTTCGGTCTGATGATCTTGTTCGTCGTGTACTACCTGCCGGACGGCATCGTCGGCTTCCTGCGCTCGCGCGTTCTGCATCGCCGCCGCACGCTGACCGTCTCGGCCACGCAGGTCGACGAGGCCGCCGCAAGCGATACCGATCCGGTGCTGGCGGCCGCAGGCAGTGGCCCGGACGAGCTGCTCAAGGTGCGACAGTTGCTTATGCAGTTCGATGGCCTGAAGGCGCTCAATCAGGTGGATCTGACCGTCAAGCGCGGCACGATTCACGGGCTGATTGGCCCGAACGGCTCGGGCAAGAGCACGATGATGAACGTGCTGACGGGCATCTACGTGCCGACGGCCGGCAGCATCGAGTTTGCCGGACAGTCGCTCGCCGGCAGGACGTCGTCGGACATTGCGCTTTCCGGCGTGGCGCGCACCTTCCAGAACGTGCAGCTTTTCGGGGAGATGACGGCGCTCGAAAACGTGCTGGTGGGTCTGCATCACACGTTCGGCTCGACGCTGGTCGATGTCTCGCTGCGTCTGCCGCGTTACAAGCGGGAAGAGGACGGCGCGCGTGCGCGTGCGATGCGGCTGCTCGACTTCGTGGGTCTGTCGTCGCTCGCCGACGAAGAGGCGCGCAACCTGCCGTACGGCAAACAGCGTTTGCTGGAAATTGCCCGAGCGCTGGCGCTCGACCCGCGTCTGCTGTTGCTCGACGAACCGGCCGCCGGTCTCACGGCTCCCGACATTCGTGAATTGCTCGCAATCATTCGCAAGATTCGGGATCACGGCATCACGGTCATTCTGATCGAACACCACATGGACGTGGTGATGAGCACATGCCAGACGGTATCGGTGCTTGATTTCGGACAGAAGATCGCCGAGGGGCTGCCGGCGCAGATTCAGGCCGATCCGAAGGTGATCGAGGCGTATCTGGGCGGCGCCACGACGACGCACTGACGACATTCGCGCACGGGGCGCACGGCGGGGGAAGCCCCGGCGTGCGCACCGCGGCCACGACGGATAAACGGAACCACTATGCTTTCCATTCGTAATCTGCAAGCCGGCTACGGCAAAGTGCAGGTGCTGCACGGCATCGACATCGATGTGCCGAGCGGCCAGGTCGTCACGCTCATCGGATCGAACGGCGCAGGCAAGACGACGACCATGCGTGCGGTGTCGGGCATGATCAAGCCGACCGCCGGTGAAATCACGCTGGGCGAGAAGCGTATCGACGGGCTCGACTCGCATCGCATCGCCAAGCTGGGGCTGGCGCATTCCCCCGAAGGCCGGCGCGTGTTCGCCACCATGTCGGTCACGGACAACCTTCGGCTCGGCGCTTTCCCTCGCCTGACGGGCAGCCGCCCGCGCGGCGATGTGGCCGCCGATCTGGAGCGCGCGCTGGATCTCTTCCCGCGTCTCAAGGAGCGGCGCAATCAGTTGGCGGGCACGCTCTCGGGCGGCGAACAGCAAATGCTCGCGATGGCCCGTGCGATCATGCTCCGCCCGGACATCGTGCTGCTCGACGAGCCATCGATGGGGCTGGCGCCGATTCTGGTCGACGAAGTCTTTCGCATCATCGGCAATCTGAAATCGGAAGGCGTGACGATGCTGCTCGTGGAGCAGTTTGCCGCGGCCGCGCTGGCAGTCGCCGATTATGGTTACGTGCTGGAGAACGGCAACATTTCCGTACACGGGCCGGCCGGCAGCCTGCGCAACGACGACAAGGTGCGCGCAGCCTATCTGGGCGGCAGTCACTGATCTCGCGTCAAGGCGCGTTAACGGCAACGGGCAGCCTGTATGGCTGCCCGTTGTGTTTTCCGAGAGGCAATCTTGGGCGAGGTCAGCGACTCACGTCGACCACGTTGCGGCCATGAGTCTCGCCTTTCACCATCGGCAGGCGGCGCATCGCCCGTGTTGCAGCGCGGTCACTGCGCGAAGGCAGTTGCGGCGGCGATGGCCTCACGGGTCTCTCGTGAGAGAACGTCGATCAATTGCGCCGCCGGGAGGCTGCGGGCAAGCGGTGCCGCCTGACCGGCCCATTGCGCCGCATAGCCACTTTCCTTGTGCGCCTTCGCGGCGGCGTTGAGCGACTTGCCGGCGTCGTACGTCATCGGATAGTCGGGGATGGCAGGGCGGCCGGGCACTTGCTCCAATGCCCAGAAGTGATTTGCCAGACCGCGTGCCGGACGTCCGGAAATCGCGCGAATGAGCGCGGTGCGCGGCGGTTGTCCGCTCAGTAGCGCTTCGCGGTAGGCGGCGTCGGCGCCAGACTCCGGACATGGCACGAAGGCGGTGCCCATTTGCGCGGCCTGCGCGCCCAGGGCCAGGACTGCCGCAATGCCCGCGCCGTCCATGATGCCGCCCGCCGCGATGACCGGCAGCGAGGTGCGGGCGACCAGCCGCCGCACCAGTGCGAAGGTGCCCAGTTGTTCATCCTCGCTCGGCTGACGATCGCCTTCGTCGTTGAAGCGCCCGCGATGTCCGCCGGCTTCCCAGCCCTGCGCCACGATCGCGTCGATGCCGGCCGCCTCGATGGCAGTGGCTTCCGCCTCGTTGGTCGCGGACGCGAACAACACGATGCCGACGGCCTTCAGTGCGTCGATCCATGCTTGTGATGGCAGCCCGAAATGAAAACTGACGACCGCCGGGCGCGTTTCGAGAAACATCTCGTACATCGCCACATCTTCAACGAAGCTCAGATAGATTTCGCGCAACGAGGCAGGTGGCTTGGCATCGAAGCGAGCGAACGCCGGCGCGAGGTACTCGAGCCACGCCGCGTCGCGGGCGGCATCGGCCTGCGGCGGTACGTGGGTGAAGACGTTCACGTTGAAGGGGCGGTCCGTCAGTACGCGCGTCTGGCGAATGACTTCGCGTGCTGCCTCGGCATCCATATTGCCGACGGCAAGTGACCCGAGGCCACCTGCGTTGGATACCGCCGCGACCAGTGCGGGCGTCGATGCCACGGCCATCGGCGCCTGAATGATCGGCGTGGACATACCGAGACGCCGGGTGATGTGAGTTGTCGATGTCATGGACGGCGCCTCGATCAGAACGTAGCGGCCAGATCGCGCAGCGCGTCTAACGTCTCATGCAGTTCTGCACGCAGCACGCCCACGAGTTCGGCGGCAGGCATGGCGCGGGCAAGCGGCGCGGCCTGACCGGCCCATTGCGCGGCGTATTCGTTGTTGCCCTTGGCCTTGGCGGCGGCGTTGATGGCCTTGCCCGCGTCATACGTCACGGGATAGGCGGGCAGGTCGGGGCGCCCGGCCGTTTGCTCCAGCGCATACAGACGGTTCACGAACCCGCGTGCCGGACGTCCCGAGATCGCGCGAATCAGCGCGGTACGCGGCGGATGCGCGCCGGTCAACCGCTCTCGATACGCCGCATCGGCCGAGGATTCCGGGCAGGCGACAAAGGCTGTGCCAAGTTGCGCGGCCTGCGCACCCAGAGCCAGAACTGCCGCAATGCCTGCGCCGTCCATGATGCCGCCTGCGGCGACGACCGGCACCGACGTGTGGGTGACGATCAGGCGCACGAGCGCCAGCGTGCCCAGTTGCTCGTCGTCGGTCGGCACGCGGTCGCCCAGATCTTCGAAGCGGCCACGGTGGCCGCCGGCCTCGTAACCCTGCGCCACGATGGCGTCGACACCGGCTGCCTCGATGGCACGGGCTTCCGCGAGGTTCGTCGCCGAAGCGAACAGCGTGATCCCGGCCGCGTGCAGCGCGTCGATCTTCTCCTGCGACGGCAGCCCGAAATGGAAACTGACGACCGCCGGGCGCTCTTCGAGCAGCATGGCGAACATAGCGTCTTCGGCGACGAAGCTCGTGTAGATCTCGCTCAACGTGGCGGGCGGCTTGGCGTCGAAGCGGGCGAACTCCGGCGCGAGGTAGGCGAGCCAGGCAGCGTCGCGCGTGGTGTCGAGCTTGGCGGGCGCGTGACAGAACACGTTGACGTTGAACGGCTTACGGGTCAGGGCGCGCGTGTCGTGGATCGACTTGCGTGCCGCCTCGGCATTCATCGCCGCAACGCCGATCGAGCCGAGGCCGCCAGCGTTGGAAACGGCAGCGGCGAGCGCTGGCGTGGATGTGCCAGCCATCGGCGCCTGAACGATCGGTGTCAGCAAGCCGAGTCGCTCGATAAGTGCGCGATTGCGAAATCGGGAAGCGGTGGAGCTAGGCATGACGATCTGCACCTTGGAAGGGGTTCGGTGGGGGAAGAGCGAAGGTCACAGCAGCACTATGTTCACTATGGCATACGCTTGATCGCATAAAAGATACCACTTAAATGCATCTTTATGTCGGCAGCCCCTGAAATTGACAGGGGCATCTCGTCAAGTGTTTCAGATGTGCGGTGTCAGACTGGCTCAACGGGGCTGTCGTCGGTCATATGAGCCTCGTTGTCTCCCATCAGATCGGCGGCGCGCGAGCGCAGCATGTCCGCCCGCCGGAAGTAGCCGATGACAGTCGCCACGCTCGTGTGTCCCGTCATTGTCATGGTCTCGGCCAACGGCACCTGTTGAATTGCCGCTTCGGTTACGAAACCGGCACGTAACGAGTGAGCGGAGAAGTCGCCCTCAAGGTTGGCGAGTGCGCAGCGCTCACGCACGATATCGCGCACTGCGGCCTCGGAAAGAGGCTCGCCGACGTGTCCGCCTCGTCGCACTCGACGGAAGATTGGACCGGTTGCAATGCCCGCCGACGTCAGCCAATCCGTCAACGCCACGGCCGCAGCGCCCACGACCGGTTTTTCATTTTCGGGGAGGTCGACGCCTTGCTGGTTCGTTTTCGACCAACTGAGTGTATAGACGTAATGCTCCGGGCCGGTGCGCCGGACGTTCTCGCACGTCGCGCGTACGACTTCGGAGCGTCGGCGGCCTCCGCTGGCCCAGGCAAACAGCAACAGCGCCCGATCGCGTTTGCCGCGCAGCGAGTCGTCGCAAGTCGCTAGCAGCGCACGCAACGGCTCGCGCGTCAGCGCTTCTTTTTTCGCCGTCCGGACGCCGCGCTTCGCATAGGCACGACGCGTTTTCGCGAGCAGTTCGCGTACCGCCGGATCGCCACACGGATTCGGCAATTCCCGCGACGTATGCAGCTTGGCGATGACGCTCAGCCGATGGAGCAGTGTGGCGAGTGCGGGCGGCCCCCGGCGAGCTTTGAGACCTTGCGCGACCAGCGCGGCATCGACGGCGTCCGGCATCTCGGTTCTGAGGCCATGTTTGCCTTGGTGCTGGGCGTGATCGACGACGAACTGCACGACGACAGTCGGCGGCAAGGGCGTAACGAGCGCCTGCCCATAACGCAGCCGATACCAGCCCATCCAGTAGCGCATGGCCGATTGATAACTTTGGCGCGTATTAGCCGAATCGCCTTCCCGGGCGAGCGCTTGCGCGGCTTCACGCGCATCGGCATCTAGCGCTCCCGGATCCAGAGGCGCCGGCAACGCAGAGGCAGAGCGGCTTTGTGTCACCGTGCCAAACGCCAAATCGGGGGATGGCGTGCGGTTAGGTGTAATTTTTCTGCCTGACATATGATTTCATATGTAATATGTAAGAAATATAACGTATTTAATAAATAATCCGCGATAATCTTCCATTATCGTGGGTTATTTGGCAATGCCGTCGATCTTCAGGAGTGCTTCGCGATGACTATGTCCCAAACACCGAAATCCCCCATGCCCTCGGCGTTGCCTCGACAGGGTGGGCGCGGGATCTCCGAGCAAGACGTCTGGATGGCGGCCGATGCGTTGTTGATGGCCGGGCAGCGTCCGACGATCGAGCGCATTCGTCAGCAATTGGGCCGAGGGTCGCCGAATACCGTCAGCCCGTATCTCGACGGCTGGTTCGCCGGATTGGGCGCGCGCTTGCAGGGTGGCGCCAATGCGGTCGCAGGATTGCCTGAGGGCGTGACGATGCCGGAGCCGGTGGCGCGTGCGGCGCTCGATTTGTGGGGGCTGGCCCTACAGGAAGGGCGTGTGGCATTGGCGGAAGAAACCGCGAGTCGTCGCGCAGTGCTGGACGCGCGTGAGGCCGAGTTGGCAGCGGATCGCGAAGCATTGGAGCAGGCGCGCGCCGTACTCCACGAGCGGATTGCGTCGGCGGAAACGGCGGCCGCCGATGCGCGTCAGGCAAGAGACGAAGCCCAGGCGCAGGCGCGCCGCGCGGAGACGTTGCTGATCGATGCGCAAGCGGATGCCGTCGCGTCTCGACAGGCCGTGGCTTCGGCCCGAGACGCAGTGCAAGCGCTTCAGGACGAGCACGCCGCACACCGCGCCAATTGGGATGCGGAGCGCACCAAACTTGGGGAGCGAGCGGAGGCGAACGAGCATCGTTTGATGCTTGAGCTTGATGCTGCTCGCGAGTCCATCAAATCGTTGCAGCAGGAGCGCAAGCAATCGCAACGTCAGTTGCAGGAGGCGGAGGCGGGGTTGGCGGCGATGAGCGAAGCGCAGCACGAGATGCGTGCGGCCAAGTCGTTGCAGGATGCCGTGATTGCGCGGTTGCGGGAGCAAGTTGCTGCGCAAGAGTCACTGGCGGCGACTTATCAGGCAATGCTGGCTGCGCCGCCTGCGCCGCCTGCGCCCGGCGGCGTCGCCGGCCGAGCTACGCCGCCCGGCCGCAAACGTCGCGTGAGCAGCGCCGCCATGCCGGCGACCTCGGTGTTGCGCCGGCCACGGCGTACATGAGGGTTCTGAATTTCGCAGCGTGAGCGGTTCGGACGGAAGGCCGGACTTCCCCGTCACGCTGGTATTGACCCTCGCACGAATTCAGCGCGTCGACCGCGCTTCTCTCTCACCTCGTCAGCGCCAACGCTGGGCTATCCGATTGCCATCCACCGCCCAATGCGCGGAAGGTGGCGACGGCGGCGCGGGCGTTGTCGGCCTGCGCGAGCGCGTCGGCCTCGCGCACCGACAATAGCTGGCGGTCCGCGTCGAGCACTTCGTAGAGGCTGACGGCGCCGCCGGTGTAGGCCTCTTGGGCGCTGTCGCGGGCGCGCGTCTGTGCGTCAACGGCGCTCGCCAGATCCTTGCGTTGCTGCTCAAGTTCGACAAGCGTGACGATCGCGTTTTCCACATCCTCCGTCGCGCGCAGCATCGACAGACGATATTCCGCAAGCGCTTGCGCGTTCGCGCCGCGTGCCTGTGCAACCTCGGCATCGATCCGGCCGAAGTCGAACAATCGCCAGCGCAATCCCAGCGCGGCCAGCGGCTGGAACGTTGCCACACTCGGCACGCGTCCGCCAGCCAGCGTTTCGAAGCCCAACACGCCTGACAGCGACAGCTTGGGGTAATACTCCGCCAGCGAAGCACCGATGCGTTCGTTCGACGCAGCCAGTCGCCGTTCGGCTGCGATAACGTCGGGGCGGCGACGCAGCAGATCGGCCGGTGCGCTTGCGTCGCCGATGGCGGGGATCGTCAGCGGCCGGGCTTTCAGATCGTCGTCCTGCGTGGTGGCGCTCATGGGGCGCGCATAGGTGCCGGGGGCGGCGCCCATCAGCACATCGAGTCGATTGAGTTGTGTCTCGCGCTCGATACGTAGCGGCGGCAATGTGGTGCGTACCTGTGCGAGCAGGGCCTCGGACTGCGCCACTTCGCGGGCCGTTGCCAGACCATCCTTGAAGCGCAGACGGACGATCTCCATCAGCCGGGCGTCGGTCTCGATCTGGTCCTGGGCGATCGCCAACCGCCGCTGTGCCGCCCGCACCCGGAAATACGCATCGGCCGCTTCCGCGACGATGCTCACACGAACACCATCCTGTTGCGCCTGTGTGGCTTGCGCCAAAGCGCCCGCTGCCTGTGCCGAGCGTTGTAATCCGCCAAATAGATCCAGCTCCCAACTCGCTCCTGCCCCAATGTCGTAGTCCGTGAAGTTGCGGTTGTAGCCGGGTACCGTGCGCGCCACCGCGCCTAGTGGACTCTCCAGCGATTGATGCTCGCGCGTGACGCTGCCGTTCAGTGTCAGCGACGGCAATCGCTGCGCTCCCGCCGCGCGGGCCTGCGCCCGGGCTTGCGCCACGCGCGCTACCGCAGCCTGCAGATCGAGATTCTGCGCCAATGCCTGCTCGACGATGCGGGTCAGCACCGGGTCTTGAAAGCTTGTCCACCACTTATCGAGTCGCACGGCCTCGGCGGCGTCGCCGACTGCGGCGTGATGCGCGGCGTCGCGTTGCGCTAACCAGTCGCTGCCCGCGAAATGTCCCGGCAAATCGGCCTTCGGCGTCACATAGTCGGGGCCGACGGCGCAGCCCGCCAGGGCGCTGACACATAGCGCCAGCAAGGCATGGCGCAGGATCGGGGAGATGATTCCGGGCATCGTCAGCAGAGGGGAGTTCATGGAATTTAATTGGTAACTTGCAAGTTGATAGTCGCAACTCTATACTCACTTCCATTATGAAAGCAACCCCTCGTTGCGCGTCTCATTACTCCCCCTAGAGCGAAGAAGGATCGACCGATGACATCCCCGAGCACTCCCGCCCAGAACGCCAGCCAGACGGGCGGCCATTCCGAGAAGCGCGCGTTTTCGCGACGCCTTGCCGTGCGCGGCGCGTTGGTCGTCGTGGCGCTCGCGGCATTGGGTTATGGCACCTACTGGTGGACGACAGCGCGCTATCTTGAGTCGACGGACGACGCGTACGTCGGCGGCGACGTCACGGTGCTCGGGCCGAAGGTGCCCGGGTACATCGCGCAAGTCCTGGTGACCGACAATCAGTCGGTGCACGCTGGCGATGTGCTGGTGCGTCTCGACGATCGCGACTACCGCGCGGCGCTGGCGAAGGCCGAAGGTGCGGTCGCAGCGCAGCAGGCGCTGCTGGCCAATCTGGACGCCACTGCCCGGTTGCAGACGGCGGTCATCGCGCAAGCGCGTGCCAGCGTGGTGGCGGTGGCTGCGGATGCGCGTCGCGCGCACGACGATCAGGTGCGTTATCAGGACCTGGTCGCCAAGTCGGCCGTGTCGGTGCAAAGCGCGCAGAGGGCGGACGCGGATTACAAGCAGATCGCAGCGAACCGCGATCGTGCCGAGGCGGGGGCCGTGGCGGCAGAGCGTCAGCTCGACATCATCGCCACGCAGAAGCAGCAGGCGCAAGCCGCGCTGGCACAGGCAGTGGCCGAGCGCGATATTGCCAGGCTCAACCTCGAAGACACGGTGTTGCGGGCGCCGGTGGATGGCACCGTCGGCAACCGGCGTGCGCGGACCGGGGCTTATGCGCAGGCGGGCACGCAGTTGCTCGCCATCGTGCCCGCGCATGGTCTGTGGGTCGATGCGAACTTCAAGGAAGGGCAGGTCGCGCATCTGCGCGCCGGCATGCCGGTGAAGATCGAAGCTGACGTATTGCCGGGCCGGGTATTTCATGGGCGAGTGGCGAGCCTCGCGCCGGCTACCGGGGCGCAGTTCAGCGTGTTACCACCAGAGAACGCCACGGGCAACTTCACCAAGATCGTCCAGCGTGTGCCGGTTCGGGTGCAACTCGACGCCGCCGATGGCCGCCTGGGCACGTTGCGTCCCGGACTGTCGGTGACGGCGGAAGTCGATGCGCGTGGCGACGGTAGCGACACGTCTTCCGCGCCCGGGGCGGCAAAGGTTGCCGCGCGATGAGCGCCGCGCAAACGGGGGCGGTGCAGCCGCTGCCTGCGGGCGAGGCGGGCGGTGCGAGGCCAGCCCATTCCGCCAACGATGAGCGAACGACCGGCGCGCCGCCCGCGCCTGGCGATGGCTACTCTGCCGACGCCATGTCGACGCAAGCGAAGGTCATCGCCTTCGCGACGATGGTGGTCGGCATGTTCATCGCATTGCTCGATATTCAGATCGTGTCGGCGTCGCTAAGAGACATTGGTGGCGGGCTGTCGGCCGGTGCCGATGAAACGGCGTGGGTCCAGACGAGCTACCTGATTGCCGAGATCATCGTGATTCCGCTCTCGGGCTGGCTCTCGCGAGTGATGTCGACCCGCTGGATCTTCGCGGCGTCTGCGGCGGGCTTTACTGTGGCCAGCCTGCTGTGCGGTGCGGCGTGGAACATCCAGAGCATGATCGCGTTTCGCGCGTTGCAGGGATTCCTTGGCGGTTCGATGATTCCGCTGGTATTCACGACGGCCTTCGCCTTTTTCACCGGGCCGCAACGTGTGCTGGCCGCCGCAGTGGTCGGTGGCCTGTCGTCGCTCGCGCCGACCCTGGGGCCGACCATTGGCGGATGGATTACCGATAACTACTCGTGGCACTGGCTGTTCTTCGTCAACCTCGTGCCGGGCATTTTCGTGACGGTCACGGTGCCGCTGCTGGTGCGCATCGACCGTGCCGACTGGTCGCTGCTGCGCGGTGCGGACTATCTGGGCATCGTTCTCATGGCAGTCAGTCTCGGCTGCCTCGAGTACACACTGGAAGAAGGGCCGCGCTGGGATTGGTTCGGCGACAGCACGATTCGCACGACGGCATGGCTCGCCGGGCTCTGCATGATCGCGTTCCTCTGGCGCAGTCTCACGTTCGCAAGGCCCATCGTGGATCTCCGGGCACTGAAAGAGCGCAACTTCGCGTTAGGCTGCTTCTTCTCGTTCGCGACCGGCATCGGTATCTTCGCGACGATCTATCTCACGCCACTATTTCTCGGACGAGTGCGCGGATTTTCGGCGTTCGAGATCGGTATGGCCGTCTTTTCGACGGGCGTGTTCCAACTGATGTCGATCCCGATCTACGCGGCATTGGCCAATCGCATCGATTTGCGCGTACTGATGATGCTCGGGCTAGGGGGCTTCGCCTTGTCGATGTGGCAGTTCGCACCGATTACCCACGACTGGGGCACTTGGCAACTCATGTTGCCGCAGGCATTGCGCGGTGCGGCGCAGCAGTTCGCCGTCGCTCCAATCGTCACGCTGACGTTGGGGAGTCTTCCGCCCGCACGGCTGCGTCTGGCGTCGGGCCTGTTCAATCTGATGCGAAATCTCGGCGGTGCCATCGGCATCGCGGTGTGCACGACCGTGCTGAACGACCGGACGAATCTGCATTTCTTCCGGCTGGCCGAGCGCATGGGCGAGGGGAGTCCGGCGGTCGGGGCGTGGCTGGCGGGCGTTGGGGCGCGCATGAGTGCGGCGGGCCTCGATGCCCTCGATGCGCAAACGGCGGCGCTGCGTCAGCTTTGGTTGTTGACGCTGCGTGAGGCACAAACGATCACGTTCGGCGACATTTATGGTGGATTGGGTCTGATCTTTCTTTGCGTGACACTCATGGTGCCCCTGATGCGCCGGGTTGCACCTCCCAAAGCGCCGAGCGCCGACGCGCATTAAGGCGTCGGCAGCAGAATTCACTTCAGATAATTTGCGTGATGATTGATCGGTAAGTCATTGATTTTTATTGGGGTACTGATTGGGTGCTTGCGCCATGTGTGGGAAATCGTGCTGCCGCGACACTGGCCGGCTTGCTTGCAGGTGTCGACGCGCTTATGCTCACTTGCATGGTAATAGGCAGCGTCGGCCCTCTCCGAACGCGAGGAGTCCTTATGCAACGAAAGACATTCCGCGACATGCAATGCCCTATCGCCCGCAGCCTTGAGCGCGTGGGCGAGTGGTGGAGCATTCTGATTCTGCGCGAGGCCGGCTACGGCACGACCCGCTTCGACGATTTTCAGCGACGCCTCGATATTGCGCCGAACATGCTGACCCGCCGGTTGAACGCGTTGGTCGAAGAAGGGTTGCTGGCGCGACGGCAATATTGCGACCGGCCGCCACGCTTCGAATATGTGCTCACCGATGCCGGCAGAGATTTCCGGCCGGTGCTGTGGGCGCTGCTCGCATGGGGAAACCGGCACTTTGCACCGGAGGGCATTTCGGCTCAGCTGATTGACCGGGAGACGGGGGAGGTCGTCGAACCGGTCGTGATCGACGCGGTGACGGGGGTGCGGCTGAACCCGAAGCGTCACATTCCGACGGCAGGGCCGGCGGCCAACGAAGGGATGCGCAAGCGGCTTGCCCGGGCGGCGGCCTTTGCGACCGGGGAGCCGTTTGACGAGGGCGCTGCGCCAGACGTGCCGGAAGCCGACGTCGAGACCACAGCCGAGACTGCCGGGCGCTGAAGCGGCGGCGACGGATGACAGGACGCGTGACTCAGGCGATTCAGGCCATCGCCGGTGTGTCGGGTACCCCCGGCAATGACGCAAGCAGCCGGGCGAACGCATCGCCCGTGAGCGGTTTGCCAAGCAGGAAACCTTGCAGTTCGTCGCAATCGAGTGTCTTGAGCGCCTCGCGCTGCGAGGCCGTCTCGACGCCCTCGGCCACCACGTCCATATCGAGCGAGTGCGCCAGCGCAATGATCGCCGACACGACGGCGCTGCCTTCGTGGCCGCAGGTGTCGAGCCCGTTCGTGAAGAATCGGTCCATCTTCAACTGCTTGACGCGGAAGCGCTGCAAATACGCGAGACTCGAATATCCCGTGCCGAAATCGTCAATCGCCACTTCGAAGCCGTGATCCTGAAACGCGCGGATCACGTCGATGGTGTGCTGGGCGTCGAACATTGCCACCGTCTCGGTGATTTCGAACATGAGCCGGTCGTGTGCGATTCCCACCTCGTTCACGATCTGAACAATGTTCTCCACCAGCGACGACTGCGCCATCTGGCGCGGTGAGAGGTTGATCGCGACCTTGACCGGGGGAAGACCGGCGGCGTCCCATTCCCTGATGTGCTGGCAGGTGGCGCGCACGACCCAATAGCCGATCTGGACGATCTGGCCGGTGCGTTCCGCCACCGGTATGAAGTCGACCGGTTGCAGGTCTCCGAAGGTCGGATGCGCCAGACGCAGCAGCGCTTCGGCGCCAGCCAGTGCTTCGGTGTCGCCGCGGTATTTCGGCTGGAAGTGCAGTGAGAAATATTGTTCGTTCTGCGCGTCGTGCAGTGCCTGCTGGATTTCCCAGGTGCGTTGGGCGGCAGCATTCATGCGCGGCTCGAAGTAGCGGTAGATGCCGCGTCCGGCGCGCTTGGCTTCGTACATGGCGGTGTCGGCATGCTTGAGCAGCATGTCGATGCTGTCGCCATCTTCCGGGAAGAGGGCCACGCCAATGCTGGGCACGACGTGCAGCGATTGGTCGCCGACACGCAATCCGTCGCGCATATCGTCGAGCAGACGTTGTGCCACGCGCCCTGCAACCTCCGGTGACGACAAAGACCCGAGCAACACGACGAACTCGTCGCCGCCCAGACGGGCAACCAGGTCGTCGCCGTTCACATTCTTGCGAAGGCGCTTGGCGAAGGCGCGAAGGACGTCGTCGCCCACGTTGTGGCCGAGCGAATCGTTGATAGTCTTGAAGCCGTCCAGATCCATGAAGAGCACGGCGAAACGGCGCTGGTCGCGACGCGAGTTGATGAGCATGCGGGCTGCGGCGTCGTGCAGGGCGCGGCGGTTGGGCAGATCGGTCAACGCATCGTAAGTCGCCATGCGGGCGATCTGCGTGTTCAGTTGCAGCACGGAGTTGGCAAGGAAGCTGGTGCGGGCGTCGAGGCGCGAGACGAGCAACGTGGTGACGAGAATCAGGAAGGTGAACAGACTGATGGTCGTCACCAGCCACGGCGAACTGACGCCGCCGGCTGCACCGCAAATGGCGCCCGGCGTAAAGTTGGCGGCCGCCATGCCGGTGAAGTGCATCGCCGTGATGGCCCCCCCCATGACGACGGCGGCACCGACTCGCTTGGCCAAGACATAGCGCAGACTGCCGTCGCGCAGCGTCCGGGCGATCCACAGTGCGGCGGTGGCTGCGGCAATCGCGATCAGAATCGACGCCGCAAAGAGTCCCGGATCATATTCGATATCAGGATTCATTTTCATCGCCGCCATGCCGCTGTAGTGCATGGCAGCGATACCGAGGCCGAGCGTGATGCCGGCACAGCCCAGCCGCCACCTGGAGCAGCGTTCATCGGCAATCAGCCAGAGCGCCGCCCAGGAAATGGCGATGGCAATGCCGAGAGAGCCTGCCGTGATGCCGGGGTCATAGCCCAGCGGGATGGTGGTCGTCGATGTCAGTGGCGACCACGAGGGCGACAGCGACAAGGCAAGCATGCCGATGAAGTGCATGGACCAAATGCCGATACCCATGGCGGCAGCGCCCACGGCAAGCCACGCGTGACGCATGCCACGGTGAGTCAGGAGGTAGATGCGACCCGAAAGGTCGAGCGCCGTGAACGACGCGAGCACTGCAACCGCAAGCGATAACGCAACAAGCCAACCACTGTACGAACTGGACATATGAAAACCAACCGAAAAGTCCCGCTTAACTGGTTATCGGCATGGGTGGCCAATAGTTGAGGGTGGTGTCGGAATTTTTCCGACAACGCGCTGCGCCCAATGCGACGGGAGCCGGGAATCGGCCGATGTCCGCGCACATCGCGCCAATGCTCGACAGTGCTGATGCCATGGTGAATAATCCGTCCATACCCGCTCCGGCGAACGTTCTCGGCGATGGGCGCCCTCGTGGCGTTTCGCGTGCAACGTGTCGGTGGCGACCCTTCGGACCACGAAATCGAGGGCACGAACTAGGGAGCAGGCGGGGGAATAATACGGCAGCCCTCGATTTTGCCTGATTTCCGTCGGAATTCCTCGCACTGCGTCAATCTTGGTGGTCAATTTGCCCGCTGGAGCTGTGCTATGCGCATTCGCATGTGGCTGTTGCAAGTGTTGGTGGTATGTGGAATGACAATGGCGCCGGGGCTTCCGGCGATGGCTGCAACGTCTGCCGCTTCTGCCTCGACCGGGGGCGCAGACTCGGCAAGCCGGGGCAGTAGCGCGTCAGGGGCGGTCTCCCCTGAGAGTGGCGCTTCTGCCACCGATGCTCAGGATGGCGTCGAGCTGCGCTTCATGGACCGTCCCGTCGTGACGTTTCGCGGCGTCATCGGCGGCGCCACGCCGGCCGTGCGTGCGGCGCGGGCGCAGTCGGTGCTCGAGAGCCTGCCGACCAGCGCCTTCGACGCCCCGGTCGACGTGCTTCGGGCCTCGCTGGGCAGCGTCTCAGGCGTGGCCTTCCGCGTTCAGGACCGGATTCTTTTCGCGATGACTGCAGACGACCTCGCGCCGGGCGACCCGCGCACGCTCGACGCTGCCGCCGAGGACGCTCAAAAACGCCTGCAAGTGGCCTTCGCTGCCCGTCGCGAACAACTGCATTGGCCGACCATCCTGCGTGGTGTTGCCCTCAGCGCGCTCGCGCTGGTCGTGCTTGCGATGCTCCTGATCAGCATCGGCCGTATGCGGACCCGACTGGAGGTGCGCCTGCAAAGCGCCTTCGAGAAACGCATTTTGCAGCGCACTGCGCGCACCTTCGACTGGACCGGCTCGGCGGTCCACCTCGTCCATCAGATCGTTCAGATCGGCGCCGTGTGTCTGGCACTGGCCTTCGGCTATCTGTACCTGATTTTCGTGCTCATGCAGTTCCCGGCCAGTCAGCCGATGGCTGGGCGGCTATCGGCCTTTCTGTGGACGCTGGTCGACCGTTTCGGGATCGGGGTTGCCGCTTCCATCCCGGGGGTCATGACGGTCATCGTCATCTTTCTGCTGACACGCGCGCTGCAAAGCCTCATCAACAACGTGTTCGATGCGGTGCAGAGCGGGCGTCTGACCATTCCCGGCATGCATCCCGAGACGGCCGGGGCCACGCGGCGTGTGGTCTCCGTGGTGTTGTGGGGGCTGGCGATCACCTTTGCCTATCCTTATATGCCGGGTGCGCAGAGCGACGTCTTCAAGGGGCTGTCCGTGTTGCTGGGCCTGATGGTGACATTGGGCTCGAGCGGTATCGTCAACCAGTTGATGAGCGGGATGGTCGTGATCTACAGTCGTGCGCTGAAAAAGGGCGATCTTGTTTCGATCGGCGATGCGACGGGTGTGGTTGTGAGCGTCGATGCGCTCTCGGTGAAGATCGTCAATCTGGCGGAGCAGTCGCTGACCATTCCGAACGCGGTGGTTGTCGCGTCGACGGTGCGTAATTTCTCGGCGCAGGGCCACGAGCGAGCCGTCGCCCTCAGCACGACGCTCACCATCGGCTACGACACTCCGTGGCGGCAGGTTCATGCCATGCTGATCGAAGCCGCAGGACACACGCCGCAGGTCGCCCCCCAGCCGGCGCCGTATGTCCTGCAACGCGCCTTGTCGGACTTCTACGCCGAGTATGAGATCTTCGCCACGTTGCGAGACCCGTCAACACACTTTGCCGCGCTCTCGGCGCTGCACGAGAACATTCAGGACGTCTTCAACCGTTACGGCGTTCAGATCATGTCGCCGCACTTCCAAAAGCAACCGGATTCGTCGCTCACCATCCCTCCGGAACACTGGTATCCGGCACCTGCTCGCGCTCCGGCAGGCGAGCGTCCACCGGCGTCTGTGTCACCTGCTGCATCGCAAGAACAAGGAGCTGGTCATGCCCGCTAAATCGTTGCCTGCGTCTGCGTCGTCCAAAGTGAGTGCCACTGCGTCTTCTGCTTCCACGCCGTCGCTCGATGCCGATACGCTGCCCGTGCCGGTGGTGCCGTTTGAAACCCGTGTCGCCGTTGGACGAAAGCTGCGAGAGAAAACGCCTCGGGGCAGTCATGCCCGCCTCGGGAATACCGATCGGGACATCATCGAACTGCTGCGCACGAGCAGCGATGGGCGCGTTGGCGCGCTTGTTCCATTGCGCTATGGGCGCATGCTGGCCTCACCCTTTGCGTTCTACCGGGGCAGTGCCATCGTGCAGGCGCACGATCTTGCGGGCACCCCGAATACCGGCCTGACCATGCAGATTTGCGGAGACTGCCATCTGGCCAACTTCGGCGGGTTCGCCACGCCGGAGCGCACGCTGATCTTCGATCTGAACGATTTCGACGAGACCGCACCCGGCCCCTGGGAGTGGGATCTGAAGCGTCTATGCGCGAGCCTGGTGCTCGCCGCCCGGCAGTTCGGCTTTGGCGACACCCTGGGTGTCGAGATGGTGCGTACTGCCGTGAGCTCCTATGCGCGGCGTCTGGACGAGTACGCTCACATGCCGACCATCGCGCTATGGCATGAGCAAGTCACGTTCGAGCGCATGCTCGGCCTTGCCCAGACCGAGCGCGTGCGCGAGGGCGTCAAACGCGGCATTGCACGAGCAAGCGGGCGCACGCATGAAAACGTGTTGCCCAAGTTCGCTCAGCACGTCGGCGATCACTGGCAGATTCGCGACGCGCCGCCCACGGTCTTCCACGTCCACGGGGCGACGACGCTGTTCGGTCCGGAGGACGACTGGCTCGGGCTGGGTGACTGGCGCAAGCTGTTCGCCCCCGTGTACAAGAGCTATGTGGATTCGCTGTCACCCGATCGCGCCCGTATGCTGGCGAACTATACGCAGGAGGATCTGGCGTTCAAGGTCGTGGGCGTTGGCAGCGTCGGCACACGGTGTCTGGTGTTGCTCATGATGGATACCCATGAGCAACCGCTGTTTCTGCAATTCAAGGAGGCGTCCAGGTCGGTCGTCTCGCGTTTCTTCAGGAACGTCACGCCCAAGCATGACGGACGCCGCGTGGTCGAAGGCCAGCGACTCATGCAGGCGGCGTCCGACGCCTTTCTCGGCTGGGGTTCCGGCCCGTTCGGCCGCTGCATTTACGGACGCCAACTACGCGATATGAAGATATCCGCACAGTTCGAGCTGTTCCGGGCCGACGGTTTCCGGGAATATGCGGGCCTTTGCGGGTGGGTGCTGGCGCGTGCCCACGCCAAAGCCGGCGGGTGCGCCGCGGAGCTGGTCGGTTACGTGGGCAAGGGCGTCCGTCTGGGTGAGGCGTTGACCCGTTACGCGACGGATTACGCCGATCAGGTCGAGCGCGATTACGAGGTGTTTCGCAAGGCGTGCCGCGACGGGCGGCTCGAAGCTCGCACCGATGCCGACATGGCCGCCGATTTCATGGCATGAAGGGGTCATCCCGCCAAGGCACTCCGAGGACTGAGAGGAGGGCTTTGGCGCATGCCAATGCATCGGTGGCGAGCACACGCCGCATTGGTGCCGCGACACGGTGCTAAATGGGTAATTCGTAGGAATTGTCCGATGTATTAGGCGGCATATGTACGTAAGCCTCGTGCAGATGCCACGTTTCATCCTCGCAGATTGCTTTCGAAATTCACTGCAAGGCATTGATTTTCATGTGAATTCTTAACGTGGGAATCGACATCGAATCGACGTTGTGCCGTTTGCCAGCGTCCGCCTACACATCTTTCAGATTTCGCCGATTCGCCGGATGAAACCGGCTATCTACAATCAATTTCAACAAGACCGGTGCCAGTCGCAACAGCACGGACGGCAGTCGAGGAGGTTGGCATGGCGAAGCGCATCCCCCCAACGCGGAAGTCGTCGCAGGACCAGACGGCGGACACAGGGGAGCAGTACGAGCAGCACGCACTGACGCATGAAGACGGTGACGCCGAGACGATTGGCGCGCAGCCGCCGCCCGCCTCGGAAGGCGATGCGGATGCCCAAAAGCATGCAGCCCGGCAGTCGGCCACCCGTGGTGCACAGACGTTGCATGCGCAAAAGCAGAGCGACCCGGCATGGCTTGGTGCCTCTGACCCGGAGCGTCCGTCGCAGTCTTTGCGGGTCGATTGGCCGGAAGGCACGGAAGGGGTTGAGACGGTACGGAACCCCCGAGACACCGAAGGCAAAACGATGTCAGGCGAGGCCGAGTGGGCCACAGGGAGCCGGGGCCGCGATGGCGACGAGCAAGGTCACGCGAATGCAGGCGTGCGGGGCAGGCCGCAAGAGACGGCAAACGCCACCGTCCATGCCCGCTCGCGTGGCCCGTCGTCTGCCGACGTCGCGGTTCGTAACGATGTCCGCGAGGCGTTGTCCGAAGCACGCGACCTCGAGGTATCGCATGTCGACGTCACGGTGGCTTCGGGACTGGTGTTGCTCACGGGTTATGTTCCCGAGCGCTGGATGAAGCATGTGGTGCAGACGGTCGTCTCGAAAGTCCCCGGTGTGAGCGGCGTGGACAACCGGTTACACGAGCGTCGCGATAAGGCGATGAGCCGTCCGGGCGAAAGTCAGGAAGGTCACAAGATCTGACGGGTAACACTGCGGTACGGGACATCCGACCACCCGGCCCGTGTTGTCGAAAGACACACGCTTCGGGGGCTGGCGAAAAAGGCAGGATCGGGCATCTCCCAGCGAGGAGATGTGTCGCCAATGACCCGGTCGTCGCAGGGGCACCGCACGTGAGGCGTGCGAGAGGTGATGTCCAAGGCGGCAATGCCGCCGATGTGACGGCTAATTCTCGGGAGATCAACAATGAAACAATCGAATCTGCTCAAACTTGTCATGGCCGGTGCACTTGCAACGACGGGCCTTGCCGCACACGCCCTCGATCAGGGCGGGATCATCAAGATCGCCGATAACGCAAGCGCCAGCGGCGTCATGAGCGATGCCGGCCGCAAGATCGACGATTCGGCGCTTACCGCCAAGATCAAGGCTGAGCTACTCGCCAAGAAGGACGTGCCGTCGACCAAGATCCACGTGACTACGCGTCATGGTGTGGTGCATCTGACCGGCTCGGTACCGCAGTCGGCGCAACGAACCCTCATTGTGGATACGGTCAAGGGCGTTGACGGTGTGGTCGACGTCAAGGACGACATCAAGGTAATGAAGTAACTCGGATTTCGTCATGTCGAGGGCGTGTGTTCTCACGCCTCGACGTCACTGGACGAAGGAGACCATCATGATGGGCATCGAAAAGGATGCGCTCAGAAAGGCGCCAGGATTCGACAAAGATTGCTGGCCGAGTATGGCCGACCTGCATTGGGCCGAGCAGGTGCATACGTATTACACCGTCGACCCGTATTGGCATTGAGCCGCGAGAGACCTCGTTCATGCCGAGCCCAATTGAAATCTGCCGGCTGACGCGGGCTCCTCGCCTGTATGCGCACCTGCCTGAGCCTTACGACCCAGGCAAGCCGCCTGGGATACCGCCGCCGAAGTTGCCGCCTCCCGATGAGGACGAACCGACGCCGGTTCCCCCGCCTGACAAACCACTGGACCCTCCAGTGGAAGAACTGCCGCTTACGTTGCCGCTGTAAGTGGCAATGTGCGGATCATGACCGTTCAGGCGTGCTCGCACGATTAGCGGCCGGATCGGCAAGGGAGGAGAGTCATGCTTGGCACCATCTTGTTGATTGTTTTGATTCTGTTGTTGATCGGCGCGATACCCGCGTGGCCGCATAGTCGCGGATGGGGCTACTACCCGTCCGGTGGCATCGGACTGGTGGTGATAATCGTGCTGGTACTTTTGCTCTTGGGGCGTATCTGACGCCGGCGGCGCTGTGCCTGGCGCAATCCGCCGGTATGACCGAAGTTTTACCAACGGTTCCCACCTGACATCGGGCGGGCCGTGTGCAAGGAGACACCACCATGCCTTATCGTCAGACTCACGATCTACCGGCAAGCGTCAAGGATCACTTGCCGGCGCATGCACAGGAGATTTACCTCGAGGCGTTCAATTCTGCCTGGGATGAGTACCGCGATCCCGGCGAACGTCGTGGTCATGAATCGCGGGAAGAGACTGCACACAAAGTTGCCTGGGCCGCCGTGAAGAAGACCTACGAAAAGGATGAAAAGTCCGGTCAATGGGACACGAAGAAGTCGCACCACTGATCGACAATTCGGGGAACGGCGCGGATGCGAAGGCGATATCCATTGTCAGCAGTGCACAGGAAAGACGCCGTTCACCACCGACCCTCAATACAGTTGCCGCCGGTCCCCGCGTCCGGAGTGCAACCGTAGATTACCGGCCCACCTACTTGGGCCGGTTTTTTTTATGGGCGCGTTGGAAAGGTGCGCCCGGCGTTGTCGTTGCAGACATATTGCAACGCAAGGCACGAACTGCCGTTTCGAGTGAAATCTTACGCAATGGTGAGGTTTTGATGATGTTGCGTTGCGGCGCATGCGCTGCAGGAGTAATCGGGTTGGCGTAAAATCGCCATCCTTGAACGGGGCTGCCTCGATGGATCGACGTCGCCAGAATATGCAGCGCCCGATGCCGTTTTCCTTTGTCGCTGGTCGTTGCGTATACCTCCAGTCCCGCACCGGCTGTCATTCCGAATTCCGATGAGTGCCCCCCAAGTCCTGCCTGCTGAGGCTGCCGAAGCCTTGCCTCAGTCGTCCATTCCCGTCTGGCTCTCGTTCGTGGCGCTTGCCATGGGCGGCTTCGGTATCGGAACGGGTGAGTTCGTCATCATGGGTTTGCTACCCGATGTTGCCCATGGTCTGAACATCACGATTCCGCAAGCTGGCCATGCGATCAGCACCTATGCACTGGGTGTCGTGATCGGTGCACCGTTGCTCGCCGTGCTTGGCGTGCGTCTGCCGCGTCGCGCCTTTCTGATCGCGCTCATGGCGATGTTTGCCATTGGTAATCTGGCGAGCGCGCTTGCCCCGAGCTACATTGCACTGATTGTGTTGCGTTTCCTGAGCGGTTTGCCGCACGGCACCTATTTCGGTGTCGCCGCGCTGGTCGGGGCGTCGCTTGTGCCGCCACATCGCCGCGTGCATGCCGTGGGGCAGGTCATGCTGGGTCTGACGCTCGCCACGCTTTTCGGTGTGCCATTGGCCGCGGGTCTTGGTCAGTGGCTTGGCTGGCGTGCGGCGTTTGTGCTCGTCGGCATCATTGGTGCGATCACGGCTGTCATGGTGTGGCGCTGGGTGCCGAATGCCCCGGCACCTCACGGTGCAAGCCCGTTGCGCGAATTGAATGCGCTGCGCAACTCGCAGGTGTGGCTTACGTTGGGTATCGGTGCGATCGGCTTCGGTGGCATGTTCGCGGTGTTCAGCTATATCAAGCCGACGCTTATGCAAGTGGCCGGTGTTCCCGAAGCCTGGGTGCCGTTCTACCTTGCGCTGTTTGGCGTTGGCATGGTGGCAGGCACCATCGTGGGGCCGCGTCTGGTGGCGGCCGCCTCGCTCATGCGGGCTATCGGCGGCACGCTGATCTGGTCGGCGTTCCTGCTCGGGGCGTTCACGCTCACGGCGTCGAACCCGTGGCTGGCCGGCATTAACGTGCTTGCCATCGGCACCATCATCATCATCGGCCCGGCTTTGCAGATTCGACTGATGGACGTCGCAGGGGAAGCGCAGACACTGGCGGCGGCGCTCAATCATTCGGCGTTCAATATGGCCAACGCCGCTGGCGCCTGGCTCGGCGGCGTGGCGATTTCCGCAGGCTACGGCTGGACGTCGACCGGTTGGGTCGGTGTTCTGCTGTCCTGCGCCGGTATGGCGATGTTCCTCTGGGCGCGGCGCGACGCCCGTCGAAAGGCCCGGTAACACAGGCCCTGCATTGCCCACATGGCGAGGAACGCGAGCGGATACGCCCACCAGATTCCAGTGAGTCCGGCGATCCGCTCGAAGCCCCATGCAGCGGGCACTTCGATGCCCAGTAGTCCGGCAACGCCCAGAAGCATGGGTATCCATACCTTTCCGCTCGCGCGCATGGCGCCGACCATGATCGCTGTCATCCCCATGAACAGTGTGCTCCAGGCCACGATATAGAGCAGATGGGTGGCAAGCGTCAGCACGTCCGGGTCGGTCAGAAACCCGCGCATGATCGTCGGAGCCGCCAGACACACCAGGACGATCAGACTCCCCGTCAATCCCAGATTGCAGAGAAAGCCGGTACGTACGATGGCGCCGACGCGTTCGCTGCGGCCCGCGCCGATGGCGTGTGCACACAGAATCGATGCGGTGACGCCAAGCGTCATCACGGGAAGCTGCAACCAGCTCATCACTTGCGTGACCGCCCCGTAGGCTGCCGTGGCGTTCGCGCCGTGGCGATTGACCATGCCGAGCAATGCCATCTCGGCGATGGCCATCGTAAGCATCTGCATAGCAGCCGGGACGCCGATGCGCAGAATGCCACGCGCCAGCGCCGGGTTCCAGCGAACGGCACGCCACAACGCTTGATCGGGCGCGAGCGGGTGTCCTTGACGACGCCAGCAGGCCGCCATCCACAACAGCGCAATGCTGAATGCGAGCAGTGTCGAGGCGGCGGCGCTGGCTACGCCGAGCCGGGGAAACGGTCCCCAGCCAAAGATGAACGCCGGCGTGAAACCAAGCGAAAGCAACGTGGCAATCAGCAGGGTGAAGAGCGGTGAGACGGCGTCGCCCGTACCACGGCTCATGGATGTCGTCAGCCAGAGCAGGAACACGATCGGCATGCCGACAAGCATCCAGCGCGCGTAAAGGGTTGCGGCGTCGAACACGCTCGCGGGTGTACCGAGCCCGCGCATGAGCGGCTCGGCGAACAGACCGCCGAGCACGCTGATGACGACACCTGCCACGAACATCATCATGAGGGCCGTGCCTGCGATGTTCCGCACCCGGATCAGATCCCGCGCGCCCCATGCCTGCCCGATCATCACCGTCGCGCCAGCAGACAGCCCGATCACGACAGCGAGCAGAAAGAAGAAAACGGGAAAGAATGCCGAGACCGCAGCGATAGCGTCGGTGCCGATGAGATGGCCGAGATATATGCCGTCGACCGTGCCCGCAATGGACTGAAGCGCGTTGGTCAGCATCATCGGCCCGGCAATCATGAGCCATGTGCGCCAGAGCGGGCGGCGCGGCGCGGGTGGAGCGGGTGGAGCGGAAGTGGGTTGCGTCATGGTGTGAAGTTCTTGGTCGGGTTGTGAACGGGGCATATGCGAAGCTGCGGCAAAAGCAACAGGCAAAGCGGTGCCCGTCCGGTGCGGCGGTCCGCCCGGTGAGCATGGAAATCAGGGAGTCGGGGCGCTGCGCGCGCCCCTGTTTAGCGGGTCTTAAACGGTCCCATCGTTGCCTTATGCGGCGTCGTCGGCCAGATCGTCCGTGGAGGTCAGTCGCAGCAAATGCGTGCGTACGTCTTCGGGCCAACCGGCAATTCGTGCGCCAAGCGCGTCGAGATCCTGCGCAAAGAGGGCACGCGACGCTTCTTCGAAGTCGGGCAGATCACCTGCAATAGTCGACATGAAGTGATAGGCCCGCTCCTGTGCGCGGCGCAGCAGATCCCGTCCGGCATGCTTGCGGCGTGCTTCGTCCACCAGCTTGCGCAAGACGACGGATGCGCCGCCAGGCTGCGCGGCCAGCCAATCCCAATGACGCGGCAACAAGGTGACTTCACGCGCCACGACGCCTAGCTTGGGGCGGCCTCGTCCTTTGACGGCAGGCACATCGGATGCAGCGACGGCTGAGGCCGATGCGGGGTATCTCGCCCGTATGTCGGCGGCCGAGCCGCGCACATCGACGTCGCGCGTGTCTCCGGTCAGGTTGTCGAAAATCAGCACCGAGGCGTGCGGGTCGGCAATCATCGCCTGCTGATAGGCGATGGCCGCGTCGGCGAGCGAGCCCGACGCGATGCGACGCATGTCGCGAAAGACGGTATATCCAAAGGAATTGGCAAGCACAGCAGACTCCGGTAGCGATAGGCACATGTCGGTACCGGCGAATATTACCCGGATGTTATTCGAATTTCAATATTATCCGGGTAATATTTTCTGTGGAGAGGCGCGCCAGGTGCGGGTGGAATTCAGGCTGTGAGGGCGACACCGCCGTTCAGGCGTTCAAGCACGGTGGCGCGCACGGCTTTCGGTGCTTCGCCGAGCAGCGCAGGCCACTTGGCCTGCGCCTCGCGGACGGTCTCCCGTGCGATGGTCGTCAACCGGCTGACGCGAAGGAGTCCGGCGCCCCGGAGCAAACCTTCCAGGGCGTTCCAGTCGAAGGCGCGCAGTGTTTTGTCGATGGCCCGGTTCACCCCGTAGTGCGATTCGGGGACATCGAGGAAGAAGGCGGCGACGCACACCGGGTCGTACACCGGCGCCAATTGCGGCGTATGGGCGTCGGGATAGGTCAGCGCCCAGTTCTTGAGGTGGGCGTCGGTATTGCCGAGCAGGATGAAGGCGATCAGGCGGCGCAGGAACTCGCGCACGTCGCGCACCGGCTCGCCGGACAGTTGGTCGAGCACTCGCAGCATCGTCGTGTAGTCGGTATCGAGCCCGCGCCCGTACTTGCTGCGCGGTGGGTATTGCAGCACTTGTGCGAATTCCTCCATGTGCACGCGGCGTCCGTTGGGCAGACGGTCGAAGCGGGGGACGGCGAGGATATGTTCGAACGGCACCTGCTCAGGCAAGTCGGCATCGCGTCGCGAGATGATCTCTGCCTTCGCGCAATCCAGATCGAGGGCTTCGCATAGCCGATAGCCCGTGAATTCGTTTTCGACCAGATCCGGGTGACGTGTGGTCGGCAGCTTGAGAATGACCGAGCCCGCGCGTCCCTGGCGTTTGACGATATAGCGCCGGCCGTCACGAATGGCGGAGAACTTGGTGACCACGCCGGGCAGCGAGGCAGCGTCTTCCACCGGTGTGTCGACGAAACCCGGCTCCACCATTTCGAGACCAAGGGCCGTGTGCCAGCGGTGGACAACGTCCGGAACGCCTTCTCGTGCCGGCACGGGTTCGACTTCGAGCGCGCCCATCAGATCGTGACCGGCCGCGGCGAGCAGCTCGAACTCGTCGTCCGGGCTGCAACGGCGCTCGGCGGCGAGGCGTTCGCGGTTATGGCCTTCCGGCAGCAGATTCTCGAAATAGACCGGCCAGCGGCCGTCGGTGCGCACCAGACGAGCATCTTGCGGCGACGCGAGAATCTCCCGTGTCGCGGCCTCGTTGGCGCCGCGATAGGCCAGCGAGAGCACCGGACGCCGGGCATCGGCGATGTAATCCTCGTCGAACGACATGCGGAGAATGTCACCGTATTGCGAGAGATAGCCGATGGCGCGACGCGTCCCGTCGGGCATGTGCAGATAGGCGCGCAGATATTTGATGTTCATGGACAGAGATCCGAGGGCCTGGGCGGTTTAGCGGGCGAGCGTCTCGACGATGGAGGGCGGGGCGGAAACACCGCTGGGTTGCGCGAGGTATTTACCGCCGGAGCGAAGAAACGACTCGACTTCCTGCCGCAAACTGGCCGGCACGAGCATGGGCTCGAGTCCGAGGGCGCGCGCTGTTTCCAGCACGGTCGACATGCGCGGGTCGAGTGCGCCGGACTCCATTTTTTGTACCGTCATGCGAGACAGCCCGGCGCGATCGGCCAGCTCCGCTTGCGTCATGGCGGCTTCCTTGCGTGCCGCCACCAGCGATTCCATGAAGCTCATAATGATGTGCTTTTATCGGAAAATGATGCTTTATCTTAGCATCTCGCCAGGCAATTTTCCATGAAAAGCTAATGAAAATTAGCTTTTGTGAAAAAAAGATAATTGTACTTATCTCTAATCTTCGCGACCGGAGAAGATCTTCCCTCGTGACGCCTTGACGCGAGAGCGGCCCTGCTTGGCATCCCGGCGGCGCATCTGGCTGCCGAGGGTGGGGCGGGTCGGAACGCGGCGGCGAGGCGGGACGGCTGCAGCATCGACCAGCGCTTGCAGGCGCGCAAGTGCATCGGCCCGGTTGAGTTCCTGTGACCGATGTTGCTGTGCCTTGATGACGACGATGCCGTCCTGAGTGATGCGGTGATCCGGCCGGGAGAGCAGGCGGAATTTGACATCGTCAGGCAACGACGAGCGCATCACATCGAAGCGGAGATGGATGGCGCTGGAAACTTTGTTGACGTTCTGACCACCGGCACCCTGCGCGCGCATGGCGGTGAGTTCGATGTCTTCGGGGGCGATAAGAATGCGACGGTTCATGCGACAAGGATAACGTTCTCGCCGTCCAGCCTACAAGCGCGCCCGATCCAGGGCGCCGGAAGGCGCGTCCGACGCCATCAGACCCACGTCCCATCGGTAGCCGGATAGTGATTCGGAATGCAAATCGTCGATTTGCATACGCCTCATCCGAACGGATTAAGAATTACTTGAATATCCTGAGTAATTTCGTAACAACTTGTGTCGTCCTTTGGCGATGAGGCGATTCTATTTCAGCGTCGAGCCGGGAAAATGGTTGATCTACATCAAGACACGCGGCTTTTCTTTCCCATGGATAGGGCAATCAGAGGTGTCATAAGGAAATTCTCAAGGCGCATTTGAATCGTGTATGACGACGCCGACGCCTGATATGTAACTCATAATTACATTGCAATTTGAAATATTTTGTTACTATCCAACCCGAAACATTCGGGTTTTTACCGAGCCATGTCGGGACCGACGTGTTTCTTTGGATAATTAACTAATTGCGATCCTGATGCAGGAATCGCATTCGTCGATAACAAAGGGATTCACCATGAAGCTTACGCAAGCCATGATTCTTGCCGGACTGTTGTCGCTTGGTACGGTGGCGCATGCGCAGGATGCGGCGCGACCGGCGCCGATCGTGAAGGGTGGCATAGTCGAATTCGGTACGACGCTGCTCGGCGTCGACGCCAAGAACCGCACTATTCAAGTGGCCGACGACCACGGCAAGCCTGTGACTTTAGTGGTCGGGCCGGAGGTGCGCAACTTCGATCAGATGCGCAAGGGCGACAAGGTAGTTGTGGCGTATGAGCGTTCTGTGGCCATTTCCGTCGCACCGGGCGACGGCATTCGCAGCCGGGTTGTCACGGAAGCGGCCGATCGTGCCGCACTGGGACAGCGCCCGGCGGCCGACGCCGCACGAAACCTGAAAGTCGTCGCTACCGTCCAGCGTATCGACCGCAATTCAAATGTCGTGACGCTGCGTGGACCGTCGCGCACCGTCGACATTGCTGTCAGCGATCCGAAGTTGCTCGAAGGCGTGAAGGTCGGCGATTCCGTCACGGTGAACTACACCGAGGCAGTTGCGATCGCCGTCACGCAGGATCCGGCTGCCAAGCGTAAGTGGGTGCCGCCGGTTCCTGCGCCGGCACCGAAGCCCTGAGTTGAACAAGGGGATTGTCTGACGCACGATGCGTCCGCTGTCGCCTTGACCGCAGCGTTGCCGACGTCGCCAGTCATGGCGCGTCGGCACGCGCCGCCCGCCGGATACGGCAAGCAACCGGAGATCGCGATGGCACGTTCCGCCTTGAAGTTCGACGATGCAACCTACGCTGCCTTGCTCGCGGCTGCACGGGATGCCGACGCGGCTCATCCTCACGACAATCCCGCCTTTCTCGATGCATTTTTCGTAGAGGCATGGAAAGTCACACACCGCATTTATGGCGCGCAGACATACCTGCGCTTCATTGCGCAGGCGGGTGTCATACGTCGCCCTAGTGCCAGTACGGTGCAGAAAGCCATCGTACGTGCCCGGGCGGTGTACGAAGTGCCGGCCGTCCCGTCGCTTGGATCACTGCTGTCAGCCGGCCAGTCTGCGTGGGCACAGAAGCTTGAACAGAATCTGGCGAGTGCCTTGACGTTGTTCCACACGATACCGGGGGCTCACAATCCGGCCACCGATGCCGTGACCGATGCTGCAGACGCCATGCGGCGAGTGCAGGATCTCGAGCGTGAGAATCTCGAGCTGCGTGCACGTCTTGCACAGATGACCGTCGCGGCGGCGTATGCGCGCGAAGCGCTGACGGTTTTCGCGCCCCAAGCCATTCAGCAAGTTGTCGGGGCTCAAGGGCGTCAGGGCGTCTGACGCACGAAGGAAGACGACGGTGCCGTTGCGCCGTCGTGGCTCTGAGACGGTTCGGCATCGAAGGGGGGTGTGCCGGCTTTCCGGCCGGTGGACACCGAGAAACCGAATGTGTTGAGTCCATCTTTGCTGCGGGCCCAGACGGTGCCGCCGTGCATTTCGGCAATCGCCTTGACGATGGCCAGCCCCAATCCATGATTCTCGCGGCTGTTCGTGCGCGACGGCTCTGCCCGGTAGAAGCGATCGAACAAGTGCCGCAGCACGTCGGGCGAAATTGGCCTGCCGGGGTTGGTGACTTCGATGTTCACCTGACGGGCGTCATCCGCTTTGGACGAGATCCGGACGTCGATATTGGCGCCTGACGCACAATGCTCGACGGCGTTCATCACCAGATTGGCCAGCGCGCGCCCGAACAGCGCCTTGTTCACGTGCGCGACGGCGCTGCCATGCAGACGGGCCGTCGCATGGGCTTCTTCCAGCGGAATCTCCAGAAACTCCAGCGTGTGCACAGCTTCACTGGAGAGCGATACGGCCGTGAGCCCTGTCGCGCGCTCACCCTGATCGGCGCGCGAGAGGAACAGCATGTCGTTGATGATCGTGCGCATGCGGCCCAACTCTTCCAGATTCGATTGCAGTAACGCGCGCAAATCCTCAACGGGTCGCTCGCGCGTGAGCGCCACCTCCGTTTGCCCGATCAGGATGGTTACCGGTGTACGCAGCTCGTGCGCCACGTCGGCATTGAACGACTCCAGCCGCTCATACGCGCTGTCGAGCCGGGCCAGCGCGCCATTGAACGAGTGCGTCAGATCGTCGAGTTCGACAGGCAACGAGCGCGTATCGAGCCGCTGCGATCGGTTGTCGGGGCTGATTTCGGAGGCTTCTCGTGTGAGCCGCGTGAGTGGCGCCAGGCCCAGACGCGTTACGGAATAGCTAAGCAGCAGCACGCCAAGACTGCCGAGGGCGGAGAGCGCCGCGAGGCCCAGGCCGAAGGCGCGCAGCGTGCGTTCGTTCGGCGAATAGCTGGCGGCAACCTGCAGGGCGACGGCCGGCCGCGAGCCATAGGGCGGCAGGATTTCGCGTGTGGTCAGCATGTCGTCGCCGCCGCTGTCGGGTGTTAACCGCACGTAGCCGTTGGACAGGCGTTTGACGAACATGCCGCTCACCGGCGTGCCGAACGTGTATTTCGGGTCGTCGCTTGTCACGGCGTAGGTTGTGGTGCCGTCGCGCGGCGTCATGTCGCTGAGCTTTTCGCGAGCGATCTGCCACTTCTCCGGTGTGCCGCCGTGATAGACGATGATGTGGGCGATCTGCGCGCGGTCGTCGAGCGATTCGCGCAGATGCCGCTCCAGTTGCACGCGCAGCATCAGGTAAAGGGCGGCGCCTACCAGCGCGAACACCGACAGCGCCACAACGGCGAACATGGCGGCGAGGCGGCGTGAGATCGAATGTGTCATGACGACGCTCACGCGCGGCGCTCAGGCCTCGCGCACCTCAAGCACATAGCCCATGCCGCGCACCGTGTGCAGCAGCTTGGTATGGAACGGCCCGTCGAGCTTGGCGCGCAGCCGCTTGATGGCGGTCTCTACAACGTTCGTGTGGCTGTCGAAATTGACGTCCCAGACCAGCTCGGTGATGGCGGTCTTGGACAGGATGTCGCCCTGCCGGCGAGCAAGCACCGAGAGCAACTGGAATTCCTTGGCGGTGAGGTCGAGCCGCTGACCGTCGCGCGTGGCCCGGCGGCCGATCAGGTCGACGTACAGGCCGCCGACCGAAATCAGCGTCGATTCCTGTACGCGCGTGCGGCGGGCGAGGGCGTGCAGACGCTCCACGAGCTCAATGAACGAAAAGGGCTTGGTCAGATAGTCGTCTGCGCCCTCGCGCAGGCCGCGCACGCGGTCGTTCACATGATCGCGGGCCGTGAGCATGATGACGGGTGTCGACTTGCGCTCGCGCAGCGAGCCGAGCACGGCGAAACCGTCACGCTTGGGCAGCATGACGTCGAGCACGATCACGTCGTAGTCGAACTCCAGCGCCAGATGCGTGCCTTCCTCGCCGTCGAGCGCTACGTCGACCACCCAGCCTTGCTCGGTCAGCCCGGCGCGCAGATAGTCCACTACCTTGTGTTCGTCTTCAACGATCAGTACTTTCATGTCGCCACCTCATCTTTGCGCATTATACGAGTCAGAGGATGTGTCCGATGGCGGTAGCCAGCCGCCGCCCAGCGCCTTCACCAGTGCGACCGACAAGACGAGTTGCTGGCCGCGAATCTGAACGTCCTGCCGCTCGCTCGCCAGCAGCCCTTGCTGCGCCGTGATGACACTCAGGTACGCCGTGAGTCCCCCCGAATAGCGGTCGTTGGCCAGACTCAGGAGCCGCTGGCCGTCGACGACCGCCGCATGCGATTCGCGCGCGGCCGCGTCGAGCACCGACAAACCGGCTACGCCGTCTTGCACCTGCTGGAACGCGGTGAGCACCGTCTGCCGGTAGTTTGCTTCCACGGCACGGTATCCCGCACTCGCGAAGTCGACGCCGGCTTGACGCCGTCCGCCATCGAAGATCGCTTGCGTCGCGAGCGTGCCCACGGTCCACAGCAGACTCGGCGCAGACAGCAAGTTGGCGAATTCCGTGCTTTGCCAGCCAATGCCGGGGTTGAGCGTCAGACTGGGGAAGAATGCGGCCTTGGCCACCCCGATCTGTGCATTCGCGGCCGCCATGCCGCGCTCGGCCGACGCCACATCCGGACGGCGTTGCAGGATATCGCTCGGCACGCCGAGCGGAATCGGCGGCAGCGTGCCCGGCAACGCACCGGCCGGCACCGAGAACGCGGGGGCGGGCATCCCGACGAGCGCGGCAATCGCATGCTCGTATTGGTCGCGTTGTTGATGCAGCAGGCGCGCCTGCACTCGGGTGGTGTCGAGTTCCGATTGTTGCTGGAGAACATCCAGACCCGAAACGGCGCCGAGATCATGCTGTGCGCTCACGTAGTCGAGTGCCTTCTGTTGCAGCGTGACCGATTCATCGAGCACCCGGATTTCGGCGTCGAGGGCGCACAACTGGAAATAGGCGGTGGCGAGTTGTGTCGTGAGCACCAGGCGAGCGTTGGCCAGATCGTCGGCGGCCTGTTCGGCAGAGGCGCGTGCGCCTTCGACCTGACGGCGGATGCGGCCGAACAGGTCGGTGTCGTAGCTCACGCCGAGGCCGGCCTGCACGTTGTTCTGCACGGTGGACATGCTGGACGACGAGTAGCTCGTGACCGGACGGTTTGCCGAGATGCGCTGACGGGCCAGACCGAACGACGCATCGACTTCCGGAAGCCGTTGGGCCGAGATGCCGGACAGCGTCGCTTGCGCCTGATCGTAATGCGCTACGGCAGCAGCAAGTGTCTGGTTCTGTGCGAGCGCCTGCGTTTCAAGCGCGTCGAGCGCGGGCGCCTGGAACCCCTTCCACCAATCGGGCTGCAATGACGCGTGCGACGGTTGCGCGAGCCGCCAGTATCCGTCGGTCTTCCAGTCGGGCGGGGTCGAGACTTCGGGGCGGCGATAGTCCGGGCCGACGGCGCAGGCCCCGAGCAGTGCGGTGACGGCGAGCAGCGTTGCGCCGAGACGCGCGTTGCGCACGGACGTGTTCACGACTGGGCTCCTTGCGGCTTGCCGCCCGCCTTGGCGCCGCCCTTGATCTCGAGAGCCTTGGCCAGCACATGGTCGCCGTCGTCGATCGAGTCGCTCGGGTTGACGATGACGCGGTCGGTTGCCGACACCCCATCGGCCAGTTCCAGCGCCTGTCCGAGATCCTGCGCGATGACGATCTTATGAAGATGAACGACGCCCTGATCGTCCACGACCGCCACGCGGGGGCCTTCTGCACGGAACAGCAGCGCATTGGACGGCACGCTCAGATGCGCCTGTACGGCGCTGGGCAGCGCCAGTTGCACGTAGGCGCCCGGGCGCAGCTTGTCGTCTGGATTCGGCAGGGCGGCTTCGATTTGCAGCGAGCGGGTTGCCACGTCGATTGCGCCGGATACGTGCGTGATCTTGCCCTGGAAGTGCTCGCCGGGCAGTTCGGCCTGTGTCACCACGACGGGCTGCCCCACGTTCACGCCTTGTGCGTAAGCCTGCGGCACCTGAACGTATACGCGCAGCGGGTCCGTCTGCGCGAGCGAGAACAGCGCACGGCTGTTCCCGCTGCCCGCATCGATCAGGTCGCCGACGTCGACATTGCGCTGCGTGATCACGCCGTCGAAGGGCGCGACGATCCGCTTGAACGATTCGAGTTGCTGAAGTCGTTTGACATTGGCATCGGCCGCCGCCAGATTGGCGATGCCCTGCGTGTAGGTACTCTGACGCTCGTCGAGTTCTTGCTGAGAGACGGCGTCGCGCTGACGCAGTTGCTGCCAGCGTTCGAGCGACGATTTGGCGAGGCCCAGGCTTGCGCTGATCTGGTTGCGCTGCGCAACGGCCTGTGCGAGTTCCTGATCGATTTCCGGGGTATCGAGATCGGCCAGTAACTGACCTTGCTTCACGCGGGCACCGATGTCGACATAGCGATGCAGCAGATAGCCGGTCGCCCGCGCGTAGATGGGCGACTCGACCGCGCCGCGCAACGTGGCGGGCAGCAGGGTTTCGCTCGCTTGGGTGACCTGCGGCATGACGACACTCACATACTGCAGGGCGTTCTCGGCCGTTGCGCTGGCGACTTCGCGGCGTTGGAGTGCGTTGGAAAGGGTCGTGCGCGCCGCGC
Source organism: Pandoraea sp. SD6-2 (assembly GCF_000389825.1). NCBI lineage: Bacteria > Pseudomonadati > Pseudomonadota > Betaproteobacteria > Burkholderiales > Burkholderiaceae > Pandoraea > Pandoraea sp. SD6-2. The sequence continues at coordinate 149,454 of NZ_KB944424.1, forward strand.
CCGCGACCAGCAGTACGGCCACCACGATCAGCATGAGCTTTGCGCGCCGGAATTCGCCGCGGCGCGGCGGCAACTGCCGGCCGTTGGCGGGATCGTGCTCGGGAATGGCCAGTTCGGCGTGATGTTTCTCGGTCATGTCGTTCAACCCGTCAAGACTTGGTATCTGGTGTGGGGGAAAGCCGGTCGCGGCGTGTCATGCGTTGCCATTGCCGCCGTCGCCGTCGTTGTCCTTCGGAATGGGGGGGGCCGGCGAATGCCCAGCCGGGCGCTCACGCCGGGTGGCATCCTGTTCGGCCCTGCGTGCCTGTCTCTGCGCGAGCCGTGTGTGGATGCCGGCGAAAACCAGTGGCACGAAGAACAGCGTCGAGACCGTGGCGAACAGCAGCCCGCCGATCACCGCGCGGCCCAGCGGCGCGTTCTGCTCGGCGCCTTCGCCCAATCCGAGTGCCATTGGCACCATGCCGATAATCATCGCGAGCGCGGTCATCAACACCGGACGAATCCGGCTCGCGCCCGCTTCGAGCGCGGCCTTGAGCGGCGCCATGCCGGCTTCCATACGTTGCCGTGCAAACGCCACCACAAGAATGCTGTTGGCCGTCGCTACGCCCATCGTCATGATGGCCCCCGTGAGCGCAGGCACCGAGAGCCGTGTACCGGAGAGGAAGAGCATCCAGACGATGCCCGCGAGTGCGGCGGGCAGGGCGCTCACAATGATGAGCGGGTCGACCCACGACTGGAAGTTCACGACGATCAGCAGATAGACCAGCACGATGGCCATCGCCACGCCGACGCCCAGCCCGAGGTAGGAGCTTTGCATCGTGCTGACCTGACCGCGCACGGTGATCTGGCTGCCACGCGGCAAATCCTTGCGGGCTTGCGCGACGAGCTTGTCGATGTCGCCTGCCACGCTGGCCAGATCCCGGCCTTCCACGCTCACGAAGATGTCGATCACCGGGCGGATGTTGTAGTGACTGACCACGGCGAACTGTTGCTTCGGCTCGACCTTCACGAAGTTGGCAAGCAGTTGCGGTTGACCGTTGTTGGCGGTGCCTGCCACCGGCAGGCGCAGCAGGTCGTCGATGGAACTGATGCGGTACTGCGGCGATTGCACCGACAGGCTGTACTCCACGCCGTTCTGGTTGTTGAACCAGAAGCCCGGCGACGTTTGCGAACTGCCCGAGAGCGAAATCAGCACGTTCTGGGCGACCGCGTTGGCGTTCAGATTCAATTGCTGCAAACGCGTGCGATCCATGTTCAGGTGCAGCGTTGGGGCGTTCACCCGTTGCTGGATATGCGTGTCGACAGTGCCTGGCACTTGCCGCACCTGTTTGAGCAGCTTCGTGGCGACATCGAAGTTCGCCAGTTGCTGGTTGCCGCTGATCTGGATGTCGATAGCGGCAGGCAGGCCAAAGTTGAGAATCTGCGTGACGATGTCAGCGGGCTGGAAGAAGAACTCCACGCCGGGGAAGCGCTGCGGCAGCACGGCGCGCAGTTTGTCGACGTAACTCGCGCTGGGATGATGATCCGGGCTCAGGGCGATTTGAATCTCGCCGTCGAGCGTGCCGATGGTGCCGGCATTGCTGTACGACAGGTTGATGCCGCTGTAAGGCAGGCCGAGGTTGTCGAGTATCGTCTCGAGTTCGTTGGCGGGCACCGCCTCGCGCACGACCTTCTCGACTTCATCGGCCAGACGCGCCGTTTCCTCGATGCGCGTTCCGGTGGGCGCGCGCATGTGCATGCGGATGTCGCCCGCGTCCACTGTCGGGAAGAAGTCTGCGCCCAGGGCGAACACCAGCCCCATCGACAGTACGCAGAAGGCCAGGAAGCCGGTGGCGAAGACGCGCCGGCGTACGAGCAACATCGAGAGCACGACGATGTAGGCGGCGCGCATGCGCTCGAAGCCGGCGTCGAAGCGCAGGTAGATGCGGCGCAACGCACCGGGCTTCGCATTCGGGTCGGCCTGATGGGCATGGCCCATGAGCAGCATGGCGAGCGTGGGCACCAGCGTGCGCGAGAGGATGTACGACGCCAGCATCGCGAACACGACCGCCTCGGCGAGCGGTACGAACAGGTAACGCGCCACGCCCGTCAGGAAGAACATTGGCACGAACACGATACAGATACACAGCGTCGAGACGAGTGCGGGGACGGCGATTTCGCCTGCGCCGTCGAGAATCGCCTCGTGCAACGGGGTTCCCATGTGCAGATGGCGCTCGATGTTCTCGATGGTTACGGTCGCGTCGTCGACCAGAATACCCACCGCGAGCGCTAGCCCGCCGAGCGTCATGATGTTGATCGTCTGGCCCAACGCGTGCAGCGCGAGCAGCGACGAGAGGATCGAGAGCGGAATCGAGATGGCGATGATGCAGGTGCTGCGCCAATTGCCGAGGAACAGCAAAATCATGGCCGCCGTGAGCGCAGCAGCGATCAACGCCTCGTGAATCACGCCTTGCACGGCGGCCTTCACGAAGACCGACTGATCGAACAGCGCCGAGATATGCAGATCCGGCGGTAGCGCGGCACGTGCCTCGGGCAGTATCGCTTTGAGCGAGTCGACCACAGACAGCGTGGAGGCGTCGCCCGTCTTCATGATCGACATCAGCACGCCGCGCTGGCCGTTCTGACGCACGATGTTGGTCTGCGGCGAGAAGCCCGTGCGCACGTGTGCGACTTCACGCAAATAGGTGGTGGCGCCGCCGACAGTGCGCACCGGGATGCTGTTCAGCCCCTCGACCGTCGGGGGAGAACCATTCATGTCGACTGTGTACTCGCGCGGGCCGATCTTCGCCGTACCGGTCGGCAAGATCAGGTTCTGGGCGTTGACGGCGGCGACGACGTCCTGCGCCGTCAATCCCTTGGCGAGCAGGGCGCGCGTATCGATATCCACCGAAATCAGTCGCGTCTTGCCGCCATACGGATAGGGCACGGCAGCACCGGGGATCGTGACCAGTTGCGGGCGCAGGAAGTTGAGCGCCGTGTCGTTGAGCGCCGGCTCCGACAGACTCGGGCTCGACAGACCGAGCTGCATCACCGGGATCGACGAGGCCGAGTAGCTGATGACGAGCGGCGGCGTCGCCCCCGGCGGCATCTGCTTGACCTGCGCCTGTTCGACCGCAACGACCTGAGCGATGGCGGTCTGGATGTTGGCCGTGGGCTGCAGGAAAATCTTGATGATGCCGATGCCCGGCAACGATTGCGACTCGATGTGCTCGATGTTGTTGACGGTCGTCGTCAGCCCGCGTTCGTTACCGGAGATCATCCGGTCGGCAATGTCCTGTGCGGACAGACCGTTGTAAGTCCAGATGACGCTGATCACCGGGATATTGATTTCCGGCAGCACGTCGACCGGCGTGCGCATGAGCGCGAGCGGCGTGGCGAGCAGGATCAGAATGGCCATCACGATGAACGTGTATGGCCGCTTGAGCGCAACGTTGACAATCCACATGATTCAGACGCGCTCGGGCGCAATCGCAGGCGTACGGAGAGGAGGCCGTCCGGCACGCGCACCACCGTGCGGTACTGGTATCGGAAGGAACGCCGCCATGGTAGGGGCGCACGCCCAACGCCAAAATGACGCCAAAATGGCGGAATTGCCATAATCGGTGAAATTCGCCGCAAAGCCGCACCGTATAAGGCTTTGCTCGCCCGTTCGGCGACGGGAGTGGCATATTACGGCGTGTTGCGTTATAAAGTTGACACACCAAAAGTCGCCGCCCGATAGCCTATGGCCTGCCGTTCCCGCCGAGGTTGAGGTCAGCGACGTCGAGAACCTCAGCCCCACGCAGGAAAGCAATGACCGAACGTCCGACGTCTCCCCCAGAACCTCAGCCCGTCTCGGGCACCGTTACCCGAAGCGCTATTTTTCTCGTGGCTACCGTGCGGGATGACGAAGCCGCGCACGCGCGCGTGCGCGACTGGTGCGCCGATGCTGCCGCCTATGTCCGCTCGGTCGGCAAGCGTGTGCCGTCCGGCAATTTGTCGTGTGTAGTCGGCTTCAGCGACAACGCATGGGATCGCCTGTTCGGCGGCCCGCGTCCGGCTGAACTGCATCCGTTCCGTGAGTTCGGCTCGGGCAAGCGACATGCCCCGGCCACGCCCGGCGATCTGCTGTTGCACATCCGCGCCGAGCAGATGGATCTGTGCTTCGATCTCGCGACGCTCATGCTGGGTAAGCTGGGCGACGCCGTAAGCGTCGTCGACGAGGTCCATGGCTTCCGCTATTTCGACATGCGCAGCATGGTCGGCTTCGTCGACGGCACCGAGAACCCGGAGGGCGACGAGGCGCTCGAGTTCACCGTGATGGGCGACGAAGACCCCGAATTTGCAGGCGGCAGCTACGTGCTCGTGCAGAAGTATCTGCATGACATGACGGGCTGGAACGCGTTGCCGGTCGAGGCGCAGGAGCGCATCATCGGTCGCACCAAGCTCTCCGACGTCGAACTCGACGAGGGCGTGAAGCCCAGTTGGTCGCACAGCGCGCTGACCACGCTCGAGGAAGACGGCAAGGAAATCAAGATTCTGCGTGACAACATGCCGTTCGGCCGCCCCGGTTCGGCCGAGTTCGGCACCTACTTCATCGGCTATGCCCGCTCCCCGGCACCGATCGAGCAGATGCTCGAGAACATGTTTGTGGGGCGTCCGCCCGGTAACTACGATCGTCTGCTCGACTACAGCCGCGCCGTGACCGGCGGACTGTTCTTCGTGCCGTCGGCACCGCTGCTCGAAGCGCTCGCCGAGCGCGAGGCGCCGGTGGCCGCCGCCGGGGCGGCGGCGATCAAGACCCTGATCGATGCGACGTCGGCGGCCACGCCGGTTGTCGATGCCACGGTATCGTCTCTCACCTCACCCAGTGCTGCCCCCGCAGAGGGCTCGCTGCAAATCGGATCGCTTAAAGGAGTTTCTCAGGCATGAATAACCTGCATCGCGAACTGGCCCCCATTTCGAGCGCCGCGTGGGCGCAAATCGAAGAAGAGGTGGCCCGCACGTTCAAGCGTACGGTTGCCGGCCGTCGTGTGGTCGACGTCAAGGGACCGGGTGGTCTGGCGCTCGCCGGTGTTGGCACCGGTCATCAGAAGGCGATCGACGCGCCGTTCGACGGCGTGGGGGCTCGTCAGCGTGAAGTGATGCCGCTCGTAGCGCTGCGTGTGCCGTTCGAGCTGTCGCGTGAGGCGATCGACGATGTCGAACGCGGCGCCAACGACTCCGACTGGCAACCCGCCAAGGATGCCGCCATCAAGCTGGCCTATGCAGAAGATCGCGCGATTTTCGATGGCTACAAGGCGGCGCACATCACGGGCGTGCGCGAAGGCACCTCGAATCCGGTGTTACCGCTGCCTGCCAACATCGCCGATTACCCGACCGTCATTGCCAAGGCACTGGAGCAATTGCGCCTTGAGGGGGTCGACGGTCCGTACAGCGTGCTGCTGGGCGCCGACGCCTACACGGCGGTGACCGAGGCGAACGACCAGGGCTATCCGATTCTCGAGCACATCGGGCACATTGTGAGCGGCGAGATCATCTGGGCGCCTGCCATCGACGGTGGCTGCATCCTCTCCACTCGCGGCGGCGACTACGAGATGCATATCGGTCAGGACGTCTCGATCGGCTACCTCGACCACACGGCGACTACGGTTCGTCTGTACCTCGAAGAGACCTTCACCTTCCTGATGCTGACCGCCGAAGCGGGTGTTTCGGTCGGTCCGGCCAAGCCGGCAGACGGCAAGAAGAAGTCGAAGTAAGTCGTACAAGTCCCTGACGGGAAAAGAAAAACGGCTGAGGGCAAGACATTGCCACCAGCCGTTTTTTCATGGATGCTGCCGCGTCAGTTGGCGGCGGGAGACGGTCCGGCCGTCGGCTTCTCGATGATGACGCGACGGTCGTCGCGGGCGATGACCTTCATCGGCAGGCCGAGCGTTTCGAGCACCGTGAACTTTTCCGGATCGACCAGCGCAAGCGCCTTGGGGGCGGCAACCCAGACGTCGGCGAACTTATCGAGCGTCGGGATCCAGCTATCGGGCGCTTGCGAGATGCCGAACTCCAGTTCGTCCTGCACCGCCACCATCGTCATGGGCTGACGCAGGTAGTAGGGCATCGTGTGATCGAGCGTGCCGACCGAGTAGAACGGCGTGTCCGGTCCGAGACGATCCATTTCCGCGCGTACCGCCGGCACCAGATCGATCCCTGAACTCGCGCGTCCGAAGGCTTCGTGTCCCGTGCCGCCGATCATCGTGAAGGCCAGCCACGTGCCTGCAAACGCGATGAGCGCCTGTTTCGTGCTGCGCTGGCTCAGCCAGCGGGTGATACCGATGCCGATCAGCCCGACGAAGCTCGCCGCGTACAGGTAGTACGAGAACGCGCGGTAGGCTTCCACCGGATTACGGCTATCCGAGTGATGCGACAGGAAGACCAGGCAGGTAACGATCGTCGCGACGAACAATACGGCGGACACGATGAGATGCTTGCGCAGCGACTCGCGCGAGAGGCTCGCAATGCCCAGCCCGATGAGCAGCGCGATGGCAGGCACGATCGGCAGCACGTACGAAATGAGCTTCGAGTGCGACAGGGAGAAGAAGCAGAAGATGAAGACGGCCCAGACCGTGGTCATCAGCACCGGCCGGAAGCCGTTGGCCTGACGGGGGACGGCACGCACGGCAGAAAAGGCGCGCGGGATCATCGACAGCCACGGCAGGAAACCGACAATCAGCACCGGCACGAAATACCAGAGTGCGCCGGGGCGATGATGATCCGGTTTCAGGAAGCGGTTGAAGTGTTCGTTGATGAAAAAGAAATCGAAGAACGACGGGTTACGTGCCATCACGGCAGCGAACCACGGCACCGTCACGGCGAGCAGCACGATCAGCCCGCTCGCGATGTGCAGGCGCTTCCACAATGCCCAGTCGCGCGAAATCAGCGTGTAGATCACGAGCACGGCACCGGGCAACACCACGCCGATCAGCCCTTTGCTCAGAATCGACAGGCCCATCGCTGCCCAGCACAGCCACATCCAGTTGCGGGTTTGCGTGTCGGTCAGGCCAGGACGTTGTGCGAGCAGCAGCGAGCACAGCACGAGCGTCATCATGAACGACAGGCCCATGTCGAGCACGTTGAAATGACCGAGCAGGCTCCACAGCGGGGCGCTTGCCAGCGTCAACGCGGCGAAGAAGCCCGCGCGCGCGCCGAACACGCGCCGCCCGGTGTACCCGACGAGCAGCACGCCGCCGAAACCGGTCAGCGCTGTCCACAGGCGTGCCTGCCAGTCGCCGAGACCGAAGATCATGAACGTCAGCGCGTTCATCCACGTCTGAAGCGGGGGTTTCTCGAAGTACAAATAGCCGTTGTAGCGCGGCGTGACCCAGTCGCCTGTGGCCAGCATTTCGCGCGCCATCTCGGCGTAGCGGCCTTCGTCGCTCGGGATCAGATGGCGCAGGTTCAATACGCCAAACCAAACCAGGGCGAACACGGCAAGCAGCCACAGCAGGGCGGCGGGAGAGATCGGCCAGGGTTCCAACTCGGCGTCACGTTGAGGGCGTGTGGACATGAATGCGAGGCTTCCGGTCTTGATGAATAGGGTAAGAGTGATGAATCTGGCGAAGGACGGTCAGGCGCTGGTGTCAGGTCTGGCATCGGGGTTGGGCAGCGTGACGCGGACGTGAAGGCCGCGTGGCGGTGTCAGGCTAGCATCCTTCAGGGTGACCTGGCCGCCGAGGCGGTCGACGATCGCCCGGACGATGGCCAGACCCAGTCCGGTGCCTTCGCCGCCATGTTCTCGGGATTCGCGTTGCTCGCTCGCCCGGTAAAACGCGTCGAACACTCGCTCGCGCTTGTCGGCGTCGATCCCTGGGCCCGAGTCGATCACATCGATAGCCACGTCGGCGCCAGTGGCCGACACGCGTACTGACACGGTGCCGCCCGCAGGCGTATAACGCACGGCGTTGCCGACAATATTACTCAACAGCGTGACGATATCGCGTTTCGATCCCGTCACGCGCAAGCCGGAGCGACCGGGGACGCTCGAGGACGCATCGACCAGATCGAGCACGATCTGTTTGCGATCGGCCAGTACGAACACATCTTCTAGGGCTTCATGCACGGCGGGCAGCAGCGTGAGCGGCGTTGCCGCCACTGTCGGCGCGCTCTGCGCTCTGGCGAGGGTCAGCAACTGTTCGATCAGCGTGCGCGTGCGTTGCAAGCCGCTCTTGAGCTTGGTGAAGCGATTCCGTGTTTCGGTATCCAGGTCTGCCGGGGCGAGCGCCCGATCGAGGTTCTCGGATTGAATCACCAATGCTGTCACGGGCGAGCGCAATTCATGGGCCGCGTCGGCGACGAACCGGCGCTGCTCGTCGAGCGCCTTGGCCAGTCTGGCCAGCAAACGGTTGATCGATATGATGAACGGTTCGATTTCCGTGGGCGCTCCTTGGGTATCGAGGGCATGCAAATCGGTATCGCGCCGGGTGTCGATCTCGTCGGCAAGCCGCTGCACCGGCCGCCATGCCCGACGCACTGTCACGACGATGGCGCCGATCAACAGCGGTACGAAGCCGACGAAGGGCAGTGCGGTGCGCAGCCCGCTGTTACGGGCGATCTCGTTGCGGCCTTCCGTCGGCTGGGCGACGACGATGCGAAGTTCCGGGGCAATGGTGCGCACGAACGCGCGCCATGTGTGCTCGCCTGTGCTGAGCGTGTGAAAGCCGTCCGCCAGCGTGACCGGAAAGGTGCCGCCCAGGCGCTGAACCGTGAGGCGGTAGTCGTGATCCTGAATCGGCAGGCCGTGCATGGCGCTGTCGGCGGCGGCCAGATTGCGTGTATCCACGAGTGCCGCGAGTTGCAGCAGTTGGTCGTCCTGAAAGCGGTAGGCCTCGCGAAAGGCCGCCCAGTAGGAAACGAAGCCCGCGACGATGGCCAATCCCAGCGCGCAGGCCGAGAGCGTAACCACCAGCCGGGACTGAAGCGAGCGCATCATGCCTTCGGCACCAGCCAGCCTGCGCCACGGATATTGCGGATGACGTCCGCGCCGAGCTTCTTGCGAATCGAGTGGATCAGGAAGTCGATCATATTGCTCTCGATCTCTTCGCCCCAGCCGTACAGACGATGTTCCAGCGCATCGCGCGAGAGGATCGTGCCGGGGCGCAGCATCAGCGCATGCAGCAGGGCGTATTCGCGCGCCGAGAGCACGCAACTGTTCTCACCGTAGGTCGCCTGATGGGTGGCGGGATCGAGCGAGAGCGCGCCATTGGTCAGCACCGGTACCGCCACGCCCGCCTGTCTGCGGATCACCGCGCGCATGCGTGCAAGTAGTTCACCGACTTCAAAAGGCTTGACGACGAAGTCGTCGGCCCCGAGATCGAGACCCTGAATAATGTCTTCGGCCCCATCGCGGGCCGTCACGACGATGATCGGTGTGCGCCCGCCAGCACCGCGGTGGGCACGCAGCACCTCCCAGCCGTCTCTTCCCGGCAGGCCGAGGTCGAGCAGCATGAGGTCGTAGGCGTGAGCGGCGAGTGCCGCTAGTGCGGCGTCGCCGTCACGGCACCAGTCGGCTGCATACGAGGCGTCCTTGAGCGCCTGCATCATGGCCTCGCCAATCATGGTGTCGTCTTCTACGAGCAATATCCGCATGGTTTTCCAAACGTTCTCCGGCGTGGCCGCAAAGGCGCCCGCCCAATACCCTGCCAGTCACAGAGGATGGCACGGGCGCACGATAGCGCGCGAAACTTAGGAGAAACTTAGCTTGCGACGATGTGTGCCCGCGCGACTATGCCATGGAAAGCCGCTGTGAATCAACGACTTAGCAAAGTTTTTTCATGTGGCGCGAAAAATAGGTGCCTGATGCCATTTGGGCGTCGGCTGACACCAGTGGCGGCGCCTGAGCGTGGGATGTGAAGCCAAATGAGGCGACGCAACGCAAACGGGCCGGCAATTGCCGGCCCATCCACTTTCACGATGACTTGGCGGCGGACCTGCCGGCACCGCGCGCCGCTCGCAGGCTTACTGGGCGCGCAGCGTTTTCGCGGCGGCGACCATATTCTGCAGCGCCGGGATGACTTCGGCCCACTGACGCGTTTTCAGGCCGCAGTCCGGGTTGACCCATAGACGCTTGGCCGGAATGCGTTCGGCGGCCTTCTGCATGAGCGACACGATGTGCGCTTGCGTCGGAATGTTCGGCGAGTGAATGTCGTACACACCCGGTCCGATCTCGTTCGGGTACTGGAACGAGTCGAACGCATCGAGCAATTCCATATCGGAGCGCGAGGTTTCGATGGTGATCACGTCGGCATCCATGCCGGCGATAGCCGCGATGATGTCGTTGAACTCCGAATAGCACATGTGCGTATGGATCTGCGTGTCGTCCTGCACGCCGTTCGCGGTGATACGAAACGACTCGACAGCCCAGTCCAGATACGTCTGCCATTGGGCGCGGCGCAGCGGCAGCCCTTCGCGCAGGGCCGCTTCGTCGATCTGAATGACCCGCACACCGGCACGTTCCAGATCCAGCACTTCTTCGCGAATCGCCAACGCGAGTTGGAAGCACGACACCGAGCGGGGTTGATCGTCGCGCACGAACGACCAGTTCAGGATCGTGACCGGGCCGGTCAGCATACCTTTCATCGGTTTGCGGGTCAGCGACTGCGCGTACTTGATCCACTCGACGGTCATGGCCTTCGGGCGGCTGATGTCGCCGAACATGATCGGCGGCTTCACGCAACGCGAACCGTACGATTGCACCCAACCGAACTGGCTGAAGGCGTAACCTTCGAGCTGCTCGCCGAAGTATTCGACCATGTCGTTGCGCTCGGCTTCGCCGTGCACGAGCACGTCCAGCCCCAGCGCTTCCTGTTCACGCACGCTGCGAGCGATTTCGGCTTGCATGGCGGCGACGTAACCGGCCTGATCCAGCTCGCCGGCCTTGAACTGGCTGCGGGCGGTGCGGATTTCGGCGGTTTGCGGGAACGAGCCGATTGTCGTGGTCGGGTAGCGCGGCAGGTTCAGTGCAGCGGCTTGCTTCTCGGCACGCGCCGCGTACGGGGCCTGACGGCGGCCCAGCGAGGCTTCGATTTTTGCCACGGCAGCCTTGACGGCCGGGTTGTGCACGCGCGGCGACGCACGGCGGCTGGCGATGGCGGCGGCGTTGGCCGCCAACTCGGCGCCGACCGCCTCACGCCCTTCGTTGAGGGCACGGGCCACCACGTTCACTTCGGCCAGCTTTTGCTTGGCGAAGGCCAGCCAGGACTTGATTTCGGCGTCGAGCTTCTGCTCGTTGTCCAGATCGACCGGCACATGCAGCAGCGAGCACGACGGTGCAATCCACAGGCGATCGCCCAGCGTCCTGGCAATCGGTTCGAGCCAGTCGAGCACCGCGGCCAGATCCGCTTTCCAGATGTTGCGGCCGTTGACTACGCCCAGCGACACTACGCGGTCGGCCGGCAGTGCGGCGATGACCTTCGCGACTTCCGTCTGGGCATTGACGGCATCCAGATGCAGCCCGTCGACCGGCAGATGGCAGGCCAGCAGCAGGTTGTCTTGCAGTTCACCGAAGTATGTGGCGAGCAGACGTTTGACCGGCACGGCGGCGAGGGCGGCGTAGGCCGTCTCGAAGGCCTTTTGCCATTCGGTGCCGAGTTCGGTGACGAGGATCGGCTCGTCGATCTGCACCCATTCCACGCCCTGTGCGGCGAGGGTTTCGAGCAGCTTCACGTAGACCGGCAGCAGACGCGGCAGGAGGGCGAGCTTGTCGCTGTCGTCCTTGGCCTTGCCGAGCCACAGATACGTGACCGGGCCGATGATGACCGGCTTGGCTTTCACGCCGGCAGCGCGGGCTTCGGCGAGTTGCTCGACCAGACGCGAAGCGTCGAGCGAAAAGGCTGTTGCCGCTGAGAACTCCGGGACGATGTAGTGGTAGTTGGTATCGAACCACTTGGTCATCTCACCGGCAGCTACACCGCCGCAGCAGCCGGCGTGCGCTTCAGCGCTTTGCGCCGAACGGCCACGGGCCACGCGGAAGTAGTTGTCTAGCCCGTCGCCATGGAAACCCTGCACGCGCTCGGGCAGGTTGCCCAGCGTGAAGCTCATGTCGAGGACTTGATCGTAGTAGGCGAAATCGCCGGCCGGGACCAGATCCAGTGCTGCCTGATCCTGCCAGTGACGCAGACGCAGCGAGGCGCCGAGCGCTTTCAACTCGTCGCGCGACGTTTGTCCCTTCCAGTACGCTTCCTGACCGAACTTCAACTCACGCTTCGCGCCGACGCGCGGGAATCCCAGGTTATGTGTCTTTGCCATGTTCTCTAATGACGCTTGCCGCCAGATGAATGAAACAGTGACAACGATCATAGAGACTTCGATTCATGAATGAAAATGGTCTTATTTGCGATTAACGTTAATTTTATTCATGAAGACGGGCGGCCGACAGGCAAGTGATGAAGTCTGCAGCCGTCGTGATACGCTCATGCGACACTGCGGCGCACGTGTCCGCCAGCCCAATCGCCCTCGTCAATATCCATGAAAAAAAGAGAATTCCTCGCCGGTGCGGCTGCACTCGGCGCGTCGGTGCCGGTGTTTGCCAAGACGGCGAGTGCTGCGGGATCGCTCGCCACCACGCCGCTCGTCACGATCAGCGGTGCCATCCGGCAGCACAATCGCGGGCCCGTCGATCCGGCACTTGACCAGCTTTTCCATAAACAACTGGTGCAGTTCGACGCCGCGTATGCGTTCGATTACGGCATGCTGGCGCGAATGCCGGCGCAGACGATCCGTCCCACGCTGGAATACGACGCACGGCCGCACACGCTGCGCGGGCCGCGTCTGATCGATGTGCTCATACAGGCGGGAGTGCCTGGCAATCCGCTGACACAGGTGCTGTTGCGTGCCATCGACGGGTATGTGGTTGCCACCACGCTCGGGCAGATTCGGGAGTATCGGTTCTTGCTTGCGACGCATCTTGACGACAAGCCGCTCCCGCTCGGCGGCCTTGGGCCATTGTGGGCAGTCTATGAGCCGGCGCAGATTCCGGCGCTCGCGGGCAAGGCGCTCAAGGAGCAGTTCACCCTTTGCCCGTGGGGCGTTTATTACATTCAGGTCAACGCCGTGTCCTGAACCGGCGGTCGTTGTTGAATGTCACGTCGAGCGTAACGAATCATCCTGTCGCGTATGAAGTCGTGCACTTGGCCAAGCCGTTGCTGCACGCCCTTCCCGATGGGGAAGTCGCATGACCCGGCTTCGTTTCGCTATTGCGCATCTGTTTGCCGTGATGCTTGTGTCAGCAGCAGCTTGCGCGTTAACGCCCAGTCTTGCAGTGCTCGTTCGTCGGTTGCTTTTTTCAGCCGAGCCTTGCGAGGGGAGAGCGTTCAGCGCGGCGTCGCGCGCCCGGCCGTGGGCTTCTGTGGTGTCCCCGGTTTGGCCGGAATAGCCAGGGGTGGCCGGGCGATGGCCTGAAACGGTCCCGCACGGCCGGGCAGTTTGATCGGATCGAGTTCGTCGACGTCTTCATGCAGGATGCGCCGGATCTCGAGAATCGCTTGCGGCGTTTCCTGCACGCTATGCCCCGCGACGATCACACGTTCCGACTGCGCACCCGCCAAATGAGCGCTCGTATAGGGCACCACGCCGTCGCTCGATTCGTCCAGAGGCCCTGTGGGGTTACGTCGCGCAATGATCGAGTGATATTGCACTGACGGCGATATCTTCAGCCCGGCGGCCGCGACCACATACGGATCGTTATCCCGCAACTGATCGACGCTGTTCGGCACGTAACGCGTCGCGCCCTCGGATGGGCTGTCCTCGGAGCCGGTCGCGAAGTGCAGCACGTCGTCGAGGCCCGAGAGTAGTGTGACAGGCAGCTTGATGAGGTTGGAAATCCAGCGTCCCAGCCGGTTGCGCGCGAAGGGCGTGCCGCGATGCGGCGCGGCGATGAAAATGGCGCGCTCGAATTGCGGCACGGGTTTGAACTGGAACAGCGGATCGAGCCGGTTTCGGGCTCGTTCAAGCTGATCTTCGTCGAGGTGGTAATCGCTCTGGAACGTCGACCACAGCTCGTCGTCTGCGCTCGACACCATCAACCGGGCGATCACGCCGCCCATGCTGTGGCCGACGACCACGGCATCGTGCGACGCGGCAGACTGGCTGTCCGGATCGAAATGCTTCAGCGTGGCTAGGAAGGCGTTACGGATCGCCATCGCATTCACGAGAATCGGCGAGTTCGTCGGGTAGTACACCTGCCAGATCTGAAAGCGCTCGCGCAGCGTGGCGTCGCCCTGAATCTCGTTGGCCAGATTCACCCAGGCCTCCGGACTGCTTGCCAGCCCGTGCAGCATCAGAATGACGCGGCGCCCCGGATCGAACGGCTGCATCAGGTAGATATGCGGACGCACAATCCCCCGCTCACGGCCGAACAACGTCAGTAACGATTGCTTTGCAAATCCCGAGCGCGCCAGCCACAGCCCATACCCAGCGGTGAAGTTGCCCGCAAGCGGCACCGTTTGAGCGTTCAACTCGACAGACGACTGCCGGTACGGGTCATAGACGACGAGTGTGGCGACGCGCGTGGTCAGGACTTCGTCGAGCGAGGTGCCGTCGAAGCGCAGCAGCAGCGTGAGCGACGGCGATGGCATTTCGCTGAACACCGGTCCCGCATTGGGATCGACGGCACGGCGAAAGTCACGCGATGCACGGCTCTCGCGCTCGTTGCGGGCACCGCTGCTTTGCTCGTCAGAAGGCAAATAGACGTTGTCGTTATCGGGGCCTGTCGACGCGTCGCCACGCGGTGCCGGGGTGCGGCCGACCGAAGACAGGGCGTCCGCGGCCGATTTGTCGTCGAGCACGGCGACCAGTTCTGCGCCGAAGCCGTCACGCCGATATGGGCTACGCAGGCCCGCGAACGACAGGGTGGACGCAGGCAAGACCTCGCGCGGCCGGATTCGCTCGTTGGCAAAGCGCACGCTGCTGACGTCGACCGGCAGTGTCCATCCGGCGATTTGGTCCTTGCCTGTTTGCTGTACGCGGCGGAAGAGGGCGACGGAGAATGTCTGTACCGCGTAGTTGTAGTAGTCGCGTACCTGTGTCTGACGGTCCTCGAAGGCTCGCTCGCTCGACGGCTGGTCCCCATAGAAGAGGTAGGCATACGCATAGCGGGCCGTGCGCAGCCAGAGATCGAACTGGGCGTCGTTCCACTGTTTTTCGCCGGCGGGCGTTTGCGCAATGGCGAGTTGCATCGACATCTCGGCCATGGCTGCCAAACGCCGGTCGACGTCGATTTCCTTGGCACGGCCCAGCGCGTCGATACAGTCGAGCGACGGCTTGGTGCAGATCGTTTCATCGAGGCCCGCGACACGAATCACATCGTCGGTCGATGTACTGAGCTTGCCCGTGGACAGAATGTCGCCGCGCTTCATGGCGATGTACTGTTCCGGGCCGAGCGAACGGACTTCGACCATCGCGCAGCCCGACAGGCCCGTCAGCCATACGGCGGCAGCGAGCATTGCCGCTTGCCGGATTCGGCGTTGCCACGCGCCTTGCGCAGACGCACACATTGCCGGGCGCATCATGGCGTCACCTTCGGATCGTCGCCGGGCACGCCTTGGCGGATCAATGTCGAGAAGTCGGGCGAGTCGCCGGCAGCCAGCGCACGGGCGACGAAATTGCCGTGCTCATACAGTTGCGCATAGGTGAATCCCGGTGTGAGACCGCCCTGATCGTAGGCATATTCCGCGAAATAGCCGGACAGCAGCAGGCGGTAGTCGAGGGGAAGCCCCGGCGAGATGATGCGTGCCAGTTCGAACACAATGGTCGTGCAATTGCTCGTGAGCGTGTTGTACCAGGCCGGTTCGCGGTGCAGCTCGCGCGCCCGTTCCAGATAACCGAGAAATACCTCGCGCAACTGTTTGGGCGGGATATTCATGCGGTACAGATAGACCGTTTCGCCACGCACGTTGCTACGCACGCGCAGAATGTCGCGCTCGTCGGCGGCGACCAGTGTGGCCTCGAAGTCCTTGAAGAAGCCGCCGACCGCCGAGAACTTCTGGCCTCGCTTCTTGCGAATCTCGATGGAGAACACAACGCGCTTGCCATCCGAAAAACCGAACGACACCAGCGTGTGGGCGATCGCGGGGCCCATCCAGTAGGACAACACGAGATCGGCACTCACGAGCTTGTCGAGGTCGTATTCGCGCGTCTCCCAGCGAGGGGTGAAGTCGGTCTCGGTGCGCCATTCGAAATTGCGCACGTTGTGCAGCGTGATGCGCGAGCCGTCCTGCTGCGCGTCGAGCAATTGGGCGACATCGGCTGCCCAGTCGCGTTCGTTGGATGGCTTGATCGACTGCCACCAGCCGAGCAGAAGCACCATCGCCACGAGGAAACCAAGCGGCCACCCCCTGAGCGGGACACCGGCCTGCACGCGCAGCAATGCGACGATCGCCGCGATGCCGAGTGCGGCCCACAGGGCGACGACGAGATACCTGACAAGCACCGGGCCCGGGCAGCGATAGGCGAGGGCCATGCCACCCCAGGCGCACGCTCCCAGCACGACGACGGCGAGAAACGCGCGCAGCGCATAGACGTACCACGCGAAGTGAGGGCCGGCGAGCGCGTCGCCAGCGTGAGATTGCAGTTGCTCCATGATCCGCAGAATTCAGACGCCGTGCGCTGCGATGCGCAGGGCAGCGGGACGTCGTCCATATTGCCTCGGTCGACTCCCCATTTTTTTAAGTTCAGCGCCGAAGAATACCAGCAGACCGGCCCCCAGGACTTCTCATCACTCGCGCCACTCGGGCGAGTTCAATGGTGCGTAGCCGACCGTGCGTTGTATAAGCGGAGCGGAAAGCTATGGCGTGTTGCCTGTTTTTGGGCGTGTAGACGCGGTGCAGACGCATGTGAAGGTTGGCCGCGACACGGAAAATCGAAGGAGACGTTATTGACTGGAAGGGGCTTGGCGGGTAGAGGGGACGACGGACGTCCCCCCTGTTACATCGTGTTGCCCGAGCGTGCAGGATAGGGCCGAGCGGCACGGTTCGGTGCTGCCCCGGGCGGGGTCAAAGCGCCGGACGGCGAGGTGCAAGACGGCGGGCGATGCGCCCGAATGCGCGCACTTGTTGTGCGACGATGCCCTGGCCATACCGGCGCGAACGGCCTTCCGGCGCCGGGAGCTGGTCGCGAATGCCGGTCGGCTCCACGGCGCGTTCCCACGACGCCGTGCGGAACAGGATGTCCCACCATGGGACCAGCACACCGAAGTTGCAGCCGTAGCGGGTGCCTTCGTGTCCGTAGCCGATCGCGTGATGGCGGCGGTGGAAGTTCGGGCTCACGATCAGGCGTTCAAGTACCGGGCCGAACGGCAGGCGAGCGTTGACGTGCTGCACGCTTTGCAGGAAGTTGCTCACGGCCACGAGCACGACGTACTGCGCGGGCTGTACGCCGATGAAGAGCGCAATGGCGGCGAAGAACCCGGCCTGCATGATGTTGTCGAGGAAGTGGTTGCGGTCATCGCACCACAGCGACATCTGCTGCTGGCTGTGATGCACCGCGTGCAATTCCCACCACACGCCGAAGCGGTGCTGCCAGCGGTGATACCAGTAGCCGGCAAAGTCGAGCACGATCAGATACATCAGGAACGACACCAGCGGCTGATCCGTCACGCCCGGGTACAGTCCGTCGAGATCGATGCTCGGCAGACCGTGAATCACCATCTGACTCTGCAACGCGCTGAAGACCGGTTGCAACACCACAAAGAACAGGAGATTCAGGATGCCAAGCTTGGCGATCCAGGTGTAGATCACGTCGGCGCGAACCTGACGGCGGTCCTGCCACCGTTCGACCGGGCGCAGCGCCTCAAGCGGGCGCAGCAGCGCGTACGTCACGCCAATCTGCACGACGCCGATGAGCACCCAGTACAGGGCGTCATAGATGTCGTCGGCATAGCCCATCAGGCCGAAATGGAACAGCAGCGGCTGCACCACATCCACGTAGATGAGCGTTTGTGCGGCGGAGATACCGCTGTCGACGAAATTGAGGATTTCCTGAATCATCTGGTGGCCTTGTCAATCCGGATTCGGCGAGAGTATGGGGGCTCGGTCGGCAAAGAAGATGCCGTGCGGCGACCGGTTGACGGTGATACGGTCGACCAGTTGACGCGTCGTCAGGTCGATCACGCCAACGTGCCGTGCAAACCGGAACGTCACCCAAAGATAGCGCTTGTCGGCGGACAATTCCATGTCATCCGGCCCCGGCATCAGACCGGTGATGTCGGCCACCTTGGTGAGCGACTCGTAATCCAGAATGCTGATCGTGCTCTCGACGCGGTTGCTCACCGCAATGTGACGGCCATCGGAGAGCGAACGGAAGTTGTGTGCGCCGCGGCCGGTCTGGATACGCTTGACGACCTTCTGCGCGCGCCAGTCGACCACGGCGACGTCGTCTTCGCCGGTCATGCCGACCAGCAGATACTTGTCGCCCGGCGTCATCCACAGACCCGCAGGGGTCTTGCCAACCGGCATGCGCCATTTGATCGTTTGCGTCGCGAGGTCGATGGCCGCAAGTTCGCCTGAATCCTGCAGCGTGACGAATACCGTCTTGCTGTCGGACGAGAACGTCATGTGGCTGGGCGTTTTGGCCAGCGGAATACGCTTGGCGACCACAACGTTTTCACCGTCGTAACGATAGACGTCGACCCGGTCCAGACGCAGCGCCGCCGTCACGAACCATTTGCGATCGGGCGAGAAGCCGAGTTGGTAGGGGTCCTCGATGTCGGCGACCTGACGTTGCAGCTTGCCGGTGTTGGGATCGAGGAACATCAGACTGTTCGACACCGAGTTCGCCACGATCAGCGAGCGCTTGTCGGGCGTAATCATCAGGTGATGTGGCTCTTTGCCCGTCGGCATCGTGCCAACAACCTTGTGCGTTGCCTGATCGATGAGCGAAAGCTGAGCGGCGCCGGAATCGAGCACGATCACGGTGCCCGCATGGGCGGTGGAAAACGGGAGGACACCGGCGACCAGCGCGGACAGCGTTGCAAGGGTGCGAACACGGCCGGTCAGCCAGGAAAGTCGGGAGAGCTTGGAAGAAAACACCATGAATGCCTAGGGTGGGGCGAAAGACGGTGACGCATGCCGGTAAGCCGTACGCCGATTCTCTCGTTAAACGCGCCACATGCCTCGTCCGTTGACAAAAAGTGGGACGAAATGACCGTCAGGCCGATATGCGCGACGTGTGTCGGGCGTTCGGCCGTCAGACGGCGTTTTGGGCCGGTGTGCCGTCTCCGGCAGCCGTGCCGTCCCAGTGTTCCAGCAGGGCCAGCGCGTCTCGTGTCCAGTCCAGCCACCCCTGTTCATAGCGCACCCCCAGCAGGAGGATGTGCCGTTGCAGCGCGGCGTCGCGCGTGGGCGTTTCGCCCTGCGGAAAATCGCGGGCCTCTATGGCCCGGTAGGCCGCAAGCTTTTGCGCGTGAAGCGCCGCCCGGCGCCGCAGTTCGGGTTGCAGACCGAGCGGCCCGATGGCGGCGTCTGCACGCAGCCGAACCATGAGGTCGTCGCGAAGGTCGGAGGGCGCCGTTGGGGTGGCCGCCCAGGCGAGCAGTTCGTCACGGCCGGCGTCGAGCACGCGATAAACACGTTTGCGGGTGCGTCCCCCATCGGGGGCGGCCATGGAGTCGATCCAGCCAGCTGCCTCCATACGCGCCAGCTCGCGGTAGATCTGTTGATGCGTGGCGTGCCAGAAAAAGCCGATCGATTTGTCGAAGCGGCGGGCAAGGTCATACCCCGAAGAGGATTTCTCCAGCAGCGAGGTCATCAAGGCGTGGGCGAGCGGCATGACCGGTAGTCTAGGGACTCTAATTCCACTATGCAACCCGTTGCATAGTTCGTGGTGCCCGCATAAAATCGCCAACAAACTATGCAACCGGTTGCATAACGCCAAGACGCGCGAACGATGTGTCCTATGCTTTGCCGGAACGTCCCCCGAAACCCCACGGCTTGCGCCGAACGATGAGAGAAACAACGATGAGCGGCTATCCCCACCTGATGCAGCCCCTGAATCTGGGTTTTACGACGTTGCGCAACCGTGTGCTGATGGGCTCGATGCACGTTGGGCTTGAAGAAGCGCGCAATGGCTTTGCCCGCATGGCGGCGTTTTATGCGGAACGCGCGCGCGGCGGTGTGGCGCTGATGGTGACGGGCGGTATTGCGCCGAACGACGCTGGCCGGCCTTATGCCGGAGGGGCGAAGCTCAGCACCGAGGAGGAGGCCGAGAAGCACCGCGTGGTGACGCAGGCCGTGCATGCCGCTGGTGGCAAGATCGCCATGCAGATCCTGCACTTCGGCCGCTACGCCTATCATCCCGATCTGGTGGCCCCAAGCGCCTTGCAGGCGCCCATTACGCCCGCCAAACCGCGCGAATTGACCAGTGCCGAGGTCGAGGCAACCATCGACGACTTCGTGAACTGTGCCGCGCTGGCGCAGCATGCCGGTTACGACGGCGTCGAGATCATGGGCTCCGAGGGCTATCTCATCAACGAGTTCATCGCGGCCCGAACCAACCATCGCACCGACACGTGGGGCGGCGGTTACGAGAACCGCATGCGTTTTCCTGTGGAGATCGTGCGCCGCGTGCGTCAGCGCGTGGGGCGCGAGTTCATCATCATCTACCGGCTCTCGATGCTCGATCTGGTCGAAGGCGGCTCCACCTTCGACGAGGTGGTGCAACTGGCCCGCGCCATCGAGGCCGCTGGCGCAACGCTCATCAATACCGGTATCGGCTGGCACGAAGCCCGCATCCCGACGATTGCGACCAGCGTGCCGCGTGCGGCATTCGCCTGGGTCACCGGCAAACTCAAAGGGCATGTCGGCATCCCGCTCATCACGACGAACCGCATCAACATGCCGGACGTTGCTGAACGAATTCTTGCCGATGGCGAGGCCGACATGGTGTCGATGGCCCGTCCGCTGCTGGCCGATCCCGAATTCGTGAACAAGGCCGCCGCCGGGCATGCCGAGGCCATCAACACATGCATCGGCTGCAATCAGGCGTGCCTCGACCATACGTTCAGCGGCAAGATCACGTCCTGTCTGGTCAATCCGCTTGCGTGTCATGAAACGGAACTGCGTGTCGAGGCGGCAGGACGCGTGCGTCGCGTGGCCGTTGTCGGCGCGGGTCCGGCCGGTCTGGCCGCGGCAACCATGGCGGCGCGCCGGGGGCATGATGTCACGCTCATCGAGGCCGATACCGAGATCGGCGGTCAGTTCAACATGGCCAAACGCGTTCCGGGCAAGGAAGAGTTCGTCGAGACCCTGCGCTACTTCCGTCACGAACTGGAAGCGACGGGGGTGAAGGTGCGACTCAATACGCGTGCCTCGGTGGCATCGCTGATCGAGGGCGCGTACGACGATATCGTGCTGGCCACCGGTGTGGTGCCGCGCACGCCAGCCATCGACGGCATCGATCACCCGAAGGTGCTCAGCTATATCGATGTATTGCGCAATGGTGCGTCAGTGGGAAAAACCGTGGCCGTGATCGGTGCGGGCGGGATCGGCTTCGATGTGGCCGAATTCCTCACGCAGGCGGGCGAGAGCGCGACGCTGGTGCCCGAGAAGTTCTACGCCGAATGGGGTATCGACCCGGCGTACGCCCATGCGGGTGGCCTGCGCGCACCGGTGCCCGAGACTTCGCCGCGCAAGGTGTACCTGATGCAGCGCAAGGCCTCCAAGGTGGGCGACGGGCTGGGCAAGACCACGGGCTGGATTCACCGGACATCGCTCAAGCACCGCGGCGTGGAAATGATCCCCGGCGTGACGTATCGGCGGATCGACGACGATGGCCTGCATGTCACCCTCGACGATAAGCCGATGGTGTTGCCGGTTGACAACGTTGTTTTGTGCACCGGGCAGGAGCCGTTGCGGGAATTGGCCGAGGGTCTTCAGGCGGCGGGCGCACGCGTGCATGTCATTGGCGGGGCAGATGTGGCGGCCGAACTCGACGCCAAACGCGCGATCAAGCAGGGCACCGAGTTGGCGATCGACCTGTGAGCCCGTGAGCGAGGTCCGGAAGGGGTAGCCGGTGTGCGACAATGGCACCGCTTTGGCCCGGACGGTCTGTCCGCGCCGAAGCGAAGCCAAAGCGTATGTGCCTTGTGCCAGGCACAACGTGTCCGTGGTGCGCTGCGGTGTGCTGCCATTACGGTGGCATCCGTCGCGGTCGCAGTAGGAGCCTGTACCGTGTGGCCGACGGTGCCATTGTCAATGAAGCACAAGTTACTTTCGGCCATCTCGCTCAACGGCCGCCTGCAGTTGCAGAACCTTTCCGTCGTCTCGGTCGTCGTTATTCTATGCAGCAGCCTGCTCATCTGGGCCTGGGGAAGTTACCGGGGCGCCGCTGATGCCTCGGTTGCGCTGGATGCGCTGCGCGCCACGTTACAGGCGATGGAGAAAGCGTCTGCCGAGCGCGGCCCGGCCAATGCCGTGCTGGGCGCCGATCTTCCGCTGCCGAACGAATCCGTCATCGCGCTGCGCAATGCACGCGAGGCGACCAACGCGCGTCTGCAGGAGTTGCTTTCCGCGCTCTCCTCTGACGCGTGCGATCAATGTGCCGGCGGTTTGCATGCCGTCGAGCGCGCCCGGCTCGATCTCGCCGCAGCCAGTGCCAACGTCGATCTGTTGGTACAGCGCCCGCGCGAAATGCGCAGCGACGCAGCCGTGCGCGACGCCGTCGACCGCATGATGCGAGTCATCGCGGATTTCAGCCCCGTGGCATCGTCGCGGATCGACGTGATTTCGCGAGGTGCGCCCAGTGCGCTGAACTACATCATCCTTGCCCGTCTGGCAGCGGATTTACGTGAATATGCCGGCCAACTGGGCTCGGACTTTACCGCTACGCTCACCACTGGCGAGACCCTCACCGAAGCGGATCAGCGCACGATCGAGAGAACGCTCGGCCGCATCGACCAACTGCGCGAGATGATCGCCTCGCGGATGGTCACGCCCCCGGAGCTCGGCCCCGAGACGCTCAAAGCACTGAACGCGCAGTATTTTGCGACGGGGTTGCATTACGTGGCGCTCGTGCGCACGCTGACCAGTCAGCCTCGGCCGCCCTCGATTACGACGGCGGAGTTTGCGCGCAACTATGTGCCGACGATGCGTGCGATCACCGATTTTCGTGACAGCATGCTGAACTTGGCCGCGCAGCAAGTCGAGGCGCGCCGCTCGAGCGCGCTCAAGTGGCTTATCGTCATCGCACTGGCCGAGGTCGCGCTGGTGCTCCTGATGTACTTTGCGTGGCGCGATTTTCGTCGCGGCGTGGTGCAACCGTTCGAGGAGGCGACACGCTTTGTCGATGCGCTTGCCCAAGGCGATCTCAAGGCGCCTTTGCCTGACGAAGGCATGCCGATGCGCCACCCGCAGGTGCGCGCCGTGTTCGATACGTTGCGCGTCTTGAAGCAGAACACCATTGAGTTGGTGCAGTTGCGTCGCGAGCATGCACGTCTGGCGGGCGAACTGGAGATGTATACCGACACCGATCCGCTGACGCGCCTGATGAACTGGCGGGCGTTCGAGCGGCAGGCGCGGGCGCTGTGTGCGATGCCGTCGCCGGGGCGGGTGGCGTTGATCAAGTTCGATGTCGACAACTTTTCACAGATCAACGCGACCTGGGGGCACGCCGTGGGCGACGAAGTGCTGTGCCGCGTCGGCGCTGTCTGCCTGAATACGTCCCAGCCCGGCGACGTGGTCGGGCGGTTGGGTGCGGATGCCTTCGTGATCCTCGCTCGCGTGCTCGACGGCTCGCGCGCGCAGCAATTCGCCGAACTGCTGCGCGGGCGCATCGAAGCCACGGCATTGACCTTGCCGAATGGCGAAGTCCTGCCGTTGACGGCGAGCTTCGGTATTGCAATGGACAACGGGGTTACGTTCGATGCGAATGGCGTGCCGACCGGCGAGCCGATCAACGTCTCGGCCCTCCTGAGTCAGGCGGAGCGTCAGCTCAACGCCGCGCGGCAAGCGCGGCGTCACGTCATCGAGTAAGCCGCGATCAAGGCCACTGCGGCGAGGCCGTGCCCAGCGCCATCGCCGGTAGGGCCCAGTCGACAGGCGTGCCCGCGATCGACATTGGCGTCGCCACACGCCGCACCGGTCCCCACGACGTATCTTCGATGCGGGCGGACAGATCGTCCGGCGTTTCCGCAGCGAGCGGCGAGGGCGCGGGGTCGGGCGTGCGATGCGTCACGAGCAAACGCGCGGTCCGGGCCAGCGAGGCACGCACGGTGCTGCCGACGTGTTGCGTCTGGCGAAGCGCCAGGGCATGAACTGCCGCTGCCGCCATGAGATACCCCGTGGCGTAGTCGATGCCTTGCCCCGGCAACGGCACCGGCCTCGGCATACCTGTTACCCGCATCCCTGCGTCAGCGATCCCGGTGCTCATCTGCACCAGACTGTCGAAACCGCGTCTTGCCTGCCAGGGGCCTTGCCAACCGTAGGCATCGAGCGAGACATCGATCAGCATCGGATTGAGTTCGCGACGCCGAACCGCCCCGAGGCCGAGAGAGTCGAGCGCATTGGGGCGATAGCCGTGAACGACGATGTCCGCCTCACGCAGCAGGGTTTCGAGCACCGCGCGGCCGTCGGCTTGTCTCAGGTCGAGACGCGCGCAGCGCTTGCCGAGCACCACTTCCGGCACGGTGCCGGGCTCGTCCCAACCGGGCGGATCGATGCGCAATACCTGCGCGCCGAACCCTGCGAGAAAGCGCGTTGCCGTCGGCCCCGCGAGAATGCGCGTGAGATCTAGCACGCGGATACCGCTGAGCGGGCGTTCCGCCATCGGCTTCCATCCGGCGGTGTCGCGTGGTGTGCCAGCCGCCGATCCCGCGTCGAACGTCTGCCAATGCAATAAGGGTTCACGGGCCACGGCTTCGCCTTGGGGATGGGTGTCCCACTGCGCGATCGTGCGCATGGCAGCGGCACATCCTCCTTGCGCCACAACGGCGGTCTCCAGGGCATCGGCCTGCCAGCCGGCCACTTCACGTGCCACCGTGTCGCGATCTGCCTCGACTCCAAGCACGGCAAGGGCGGCGGCTCGGTGATGAGGTGCATTGGTGTGCAGACGAATCCAGCCATCGGACGTGCGGTAGTCGCCCGCAATCGGGTCCCACATCGGTGGCGACGACCATCCCTGCGCACGCAGTGACGTTTGAAACCAGAACGACGCCAGTCGCCGGTCGACGTTGACCGCCGGTATCGCTGCGTGAGCCGCGAGCCCGTAATCGCCCGCCGTGCCGGTCGTGAGGCCTGCGACGGCGAGCGTCGCACTGGCGATGGCTGCCGTGGCGAAATCGGTATACGGAAAGGCGCACGGCAACGCGCCACTGCCGCTGATCGTCAGGTTGTCGGGGGCAGCGAGGGACGTGGTGGCGTGTGCAGCGATCGCCAAACGCATGTCGTCCAGATAGGACGTGACGAAATGGGGGGCGTCGGCGAGCGGCACTGCACGCCCGGAAACAGTGGAGTGCATAGGAAGTCCTTGAACGATTCGATACGTGACATCGCACTGAGTCGCGATGCGAGACTGCCGGCGCGTTGAAGCTTATGCCGATGGATTTTATTGTCAATATTGATTAACTTAATCAAGTTGTTGGTTCATCCCCCCTTGGTCACACATGTCGAACGCCATGAATTACTTCACTGCCACGCAGGCCGCCGAGCGTCTCGGCGTGTCGCTGCAAACGCTCTACGCTTACGTGAGCCGCGGATTGCTGCATGCGGAACCGGGAAAGACGCATCGCGAACGCCGCTATCGGGTAGCCGACGTCGAGCGGCTGGCCGCGCAGCGCACGCGAGGGCGCAAACCGAAAGAGGTGGCCAAGGCGGCACTGGATTGGGGGATGCCGGTGTTGGAGTCTTCGATTACGTTGATCGAAGACGGCCGCTGCTACTACCGGGGGCGCGACGCCCTGGCGATGGCCGAAACGGCGTCGGTCGAAGCGACGGCGGCGTGGCTGTGGCAATGCGACGAGGCGTCGGCCTTCGTGGCAGACGACGATCGCCAACGCCACCTCGGCGATTGGCCGGTGCTGCTTCTTGAGCGCTATCGCGCGCGGCGCGCGGAGGAGGCGTTGTTGCCCACGTTTGCCGTGGCGAGCGATGACGCATCGACCGCCATCTGGCAGCGTGATCCGGTACGCGTCGCACAGGGAAATGCCGCCCTGTTGCGTCTGATGACCGCCTGTCTGCTGGGCACCTTACCCAGCGATGCCCCCATTCACCAACAATGTGCCCAGGCGTGGGAGGTGCAAGATGCCGAGGGTGCCGACCTCATCCGCATGGCGCTGGTGCTGTGTGCCGACCATGAGTTGAACGCTTCGAGTTTCACGGCACGTTGCGTCGCGTCGACCGGCGCGAGTTTGCGTGCGGCGGTTATTGCAGGGTTGTCGGCGCTGACGGGTGGCCGTCATGGTGGCACGACCGCCCGCAATGAGGCGATGTGGGACGAAGTCGGTGAAACGGACGTGGCCGCACGCATGCGCGAGCGGCTCGCTCGCGGCGAAAAGCTGCCGGGCTTCGGACACCACCTGTATCCGGCGGGCGATGTTCGTGCGAGCGCGATGCTTGATCGGGTGTTGCCTGCGCATCCGGCCTGGCAGACGATGATCGACGCCGCCGATGCGCTCGTCGGGCAACGTCCGTCGCTCGACTTTGCGCTCGTGGCGGTGCGGCGTCACCTCAATCTGCCGGTAGGTGCGGCGTTCGGCTTGTTTGCACTGGGCCGCACCATCGGCTGGATCGCGCATGCAATGGAGCAGCGCGAGAATACGCAACTGATTCGACCGCGTGCGGCGTATGTCGGCGTGAGGCCGACGGCATTCCCACCGGCATGAACGCCCGGATGCGCGGCACGGGTTATCCGCGCGTGCGGCGTCCGAAGACAAGGCGGTCGCCAGCCCAGACAAGCACCATCGTGGCCCCCATCAGCGGGAAGAGGCCGCCGAGCGCGAACATGCCGATCGTCCATCCGCGCATGGGCGGTCGTGCTTGCGGGCGAGACGGTGCGCCGAGCGAACGGGCGGGGCGACGCATCCACCACATGACGGCGCCAGTGGCGGCCATCGCGAACAATCCCATGGAAATCAACGCACACAGCCATTGATTGGCAACGCCGAAGTACTTGCCCATGTGCAGCGAGGTTCCATACGAGATCGCTTGCGCAACGGCGCCGTAGGCGGTGTAGTCGATGTCCTGCAAGACCTTGCCGCTGTACTGATCGATGTGCAACGTCCGTTCGTCTCGCGGGTCTGCCGGGAAGTAGGACACGGTGTAGACGCCGTCCGGGCGCGACGGCACGACAAGACTGTAGCCGCTCTGAACGCCATGCCGTGCCGCAATGGCCATGATGTCGTCGACCGGCAACGCCCCTTGGGCGTACAGGCTGGCGGGCGACATGCCCATGCTGCCCATGCCTTCGTGGCCTTCATGCCCGGTGTGTTCGTTGGCATCGCCGTGCGTCATTCCGGTCATTGACGCCATGTCGTTCATCCCTGGCGCCGACGAGGTTTTCGACGCAGGCGGTAGCGCGGAAACGGGGACCGTTGTATTGCCGACCGCCCACGGAATTTGCGCGATGGGCAGGTCATCCATCTTCATCGGCTTGGCCGGGAGTTGCGAGCGCACCAGCGCTTCGCCCCAGGCACCCGCCGGAGAGCCCATGCCGGCTTTCGTCGCCAGCGCCTTGAACTGTGCGCCCCACGAGCCGGACCACGGCAGCCCGGTCAGCACGAAGGCGAGTCCGCCGGCCGCCAGCCAGAAGCCGGCCACACCGTGCAGATTGCGCAGCAGCGCGCGTCCACGCAATGGCAGACGCGGGCGCAATGCAGTCGCCCACGTCGCGCCGGCACGTGGCCACCACAATGCGAGCCCGGTCGCGAGCATAACCAGCGTCCAGCAACCTGCCAGTTCCATGAGCCATTCGCCCGGCTTGCCCAGCATGAGCGATCGGTGGAGCGCGCGAGCCTGCTTCATCAGCCGACGCTCGACGCTCAGCGTGCCAAGCACCGTGCCCGTGTACGGGTTCACGTAGACACTTTCCCGTTCGCCATTGGGCAGGCGAAAGATGAATTCGGCACTGCGCTTCGGGTCACGATTGACTTCGACGGAACTGATCTTCGAGCCGGCGGGCAGCGATGCCGCCGCGCGATCCATCAATGCCTGTTCGCTCAGCCGGGGGGACGTGGACGCTGCCACGACCATCCGGTCGTGATACAGCCACGGCTCGATTTGGGGCTGAAAGACGTAGAGGGTTCCGGTGATTGCGAGCACCATGAGCCAGGGCATGACGAACAGCCCCGCGTAGAAATGCCAGCGCCAGAGGGTTCGGTACTGCCCGGCGCTGGTGGCCGATTGCGCTTCGCGCGTCCGGGGCGTCTGGGAATAGGGGATCTGCATAGGGCAACGATTCCGTCTCGTGTCGCCGCTGCGGGGCGCGTTGGCTCGCAGCAGCGGCGCGCGCCGGCCGACATCGTGAAGTGCGGCGGACATGCGGCGCGAGTAATGAACGACGCCGTCACCGGTAGCGGCGAGGCATCGGACTGAACGCGAGATCAGGAAGCGGCAGGTGGCGCGCGCGCAGGCGGCGTGTAGGCGAGTTGAGCGTTGGCCGGGCGCGTGTGGGCGGCCGGCCCCGCTCGGGCAATCCATGCGAACGATACCGCGCCGGTGAGTGCGGGCATGGCGAGCGGCGGGTGATTGGCAAGCAGCGAACAGTAGCCGCAAACGTCGCCCCGATTGTCGTATGACCCGTGAGACATGGATGCGCCGTGCATCCCTTCGCCGTCGTGCGCGCGTGTCGTCGGGGCAAGCGCCATCGCGGGCGCCATCCCGTCGACCGTACAAAACGCGGCGTTCAGCATTCGTGCTTGTTCCGCGCGGTGTGCGGCTAGCACCTGACTGACGGCGGGCATGCAAATCGCAAGCCACATGGCGGCGAGGCCGAGCCATGCGAATAGGCGTTTGCGTGCGGTGAAAGACATGCGTCAGGAGCGGTTGTCGCGCGAGAGAAGCCGGAATGCTATCACGCGGCCCTCAACGCGAGCGCGCGCGACGGGTGTTGACGGGGAACCAACGCAGGGCAGGCGGCTGCCCGTCCTTCGGGATGAGGGTTTTTTGAATCCGTATGTGTCACTTCTCGGGACAGATACATTCAGACATCAATGACGGCGCTCGCGCAGATATAACGGTGGGCAAGCGTCCGGTCGGCATTGAATTGGCCCCTGGCGTCTTGGCACAACGTCCCGGTACATCCGCCGGTACGTCACTCACAGAGGACAACAGTCATGTCGGAACCGGTCAATCTTCGCCGTCGTCGCCTTCTTGGCACCACGCTCGCGGGTGTCACCCTCGCCGAACTCGGGCTGCCGCCACTGGCGCATGCCGCATCGCCGTCCGTTGGCGGATATACGTCGTTCGAAACCCTTCGTCAGATCGAGGCGGGCGACCTGAACGTCGGGTATGTGCAGGCCGGGCCGAAGGACGGCAAGGTGGTCATTCTGCTGCACGGCTGGCCGTACGACATCTACAGCTACGTCGACGTAGCGCCGCAACTGGCTGGGGCCGGCTACCGCGTGATCGTTCCGTATCTGCGCGGTTACGGCACGACGCGGTTGCTCTCGGCCGCGACACCGCGTAACGGTCAGCAGGCCGTGGTGGCCGCCGACATCATCGCGCTCATGGACGCGCTGAAGATCGATCAGGCGATTCTTGGCGGCTACGACTGGGGCGCGCGAACGGCGAACATCCTGGCCGCTATCTGGCCGGAGCGCGTAAAGGCGTTGGTGTCCGTGAGCGGCTATCTCATCGGCAGTCAGGAAGCGAACCGTCAGCCGCTGCCACCGCCGGCGGAGTTGCAATGGTGGTATCAGTACTACTTTGCGACGGAGCGTGGCGCGAAAGGCTACGCGGCCAACACCGATGCGTTCAACAAGCTCATCTGGCAGCTTGCTTCGCCGCAGTGGCATTTCGACGACGCGACTTATGCGCGTTCGGCAGCGGCGTTCCACAACCCCGATCACGTGGCCATCGTGATTCACAACTACCGTTGGCGTCTGGGGCTGGCGCAAGGCGAGTCGCGCTTCGATGCGCTCGAGCAGCGTCTGGCTGCCGCGCCGACCATCTCCGTACCGACGATCACGATGGAAGGTGACGCGAATGGCGCGCCGCATCCCGCACCGGCGGCATACGCGAAGAAGTTCACCGGGAAGTATCTGCATCGCGATATCGGTGGTGGCGTCGGCCACAACCTGCCGCAGGAAGCGCCGAAGGCGTTCGCCGATGCCATTCTGGAAGTGGTTACGCTCTGATATGCGCTGAACGGCCAGCGTCACTGCGACCACACGCTCGCCGCATCGAGCGCTCACTCGACGCGGCGCACGCGAACCCGCAGCCAGACCATCGCCGCCGTGGCAATGGCCGTCGCGAGCATCGACTGCCAGATGGCGTGTGTGGCGGCCCATGTCCCGACGAATGCGCCCGCAAACACGAAAATCGTGACCCATTCGAGCACCTTGTCGAGCCGGTTCGGATCGTGATAGCGATGGGCTTCGGCGGGGTGTTCCGAGTCGGGCGATGTGGCTACAGCGTATCGATTGCGTGGCGCATGTGGCGCACAGGCGGGAAATGCTTCCACCAGGGATTGGCTGGGCCACGGATTGACTTCGGCGCCGGGGGCACCCATGCCGGTAGTCCGCCAGACGGTATCGGTGTCGGCCGCTCGTTTCAGACGCTCGATTTCTTCCGACAGGTCGGCATGTACGCGTGTGCCGTGATCCAGCGCGGTGATCTGCTCAAGCTCCGTCACCAACCTCTCGGTGGCGTCTGTGACATCGGGCAGTCCGCTGGTACGAACGAGAATGAAGGGGCCGTAGGCCGTCGAGATGTAGTCGACGAACGCGTCATAGATCGGGCGAAAACGTTCGCCGACGAGTTCGATCAGGTGATCGCGCCGCCGGGTCGTGCGTGCGAGCGCGAGCGCTTTTGTCGTCACCAGATAGGGATATTTCGCGTCCCTTTCGGCTTGCGTGGCGGTTTTCAGAAACGCTTCGCGCGCCAGCGCCGCGTCGTCGGGATCGAAATCGTCGATGACGTAGGCGAAGTGAATATCGTCCGCAGCAAATAATGCGCGCCAGAAGAGCGGGATATGGGCGTTCGCCTCCAACGAGGGGCCATCGGCGGAAAAGTACGTCTTCAATTCGCCCTTACGGCCCTCCGGCATGCGTGGCCAGGGCGGACTCTCGAGGAAGACCGGATGTGACATTTCTTGAGCCTTCAACTGAGTTGGACGGTGCCATCGAGCGTTCGCCCGCCAAACCGGGTGGGCCGGGAAATTCTGGCGCAATAAGCGGATTCTGTCATTACGAAACGTCTCTAGCCTCGTACCATCCTTTCGTTCGATTGACGACACGGACAACGACGAGCATTAACGGGACTTCGACCAGCACCCCCACAACGGTGGCGAGTGCGGCGCCCGAGCGCAGGCCGAAGACGCTGATGGCTGTGGCGACCGCCAATTCGAAGAAGTTGCTCGCGGCAATCAGGCTCGACGGTCCGGCCACACAATGCGCAACGCCGAGTCTTCGATTCAACGCGTACGCGAGCCCGGCGTTGATCGTCACCTGTACGACGATAGGAATGGCGAGCAGTCCGATGACGAGAGGCTGTTCGATCATCACATCTGCCTGAAAGGCGAAAAGCAGCACCAGCGTGGCAAGCAAGGCGCCCATGGAGTAGGGCGAAGCGGCTGCGGCTGCCCTGGCAAGCGCACTCTGGCCGCGCCCGAGTAGTACGCGGCGCAGGCCTTGTGCAATCGCAACGGGAATGAGGATGTAGACGACGACCGACACAAGCAGCGTTTCCCACGGCACGCTGATGGCCGAAACGCCGAGCAAAAGCGCCACGATGGGGGCGAAGGCGACCACCATGATGGCGTCGTTCAGCGCGACTTGCGAGAGCGTGAAATAAGCATCGCCCTTGCACAGTTGAGACCATACGAACACCATCGCCGTACACGGTGCAGCGGCGAGCAGAATCAGTCCTGCAATGTAGCTGTCCAACTGCGCTGCGGGCAGCCATCCGGCAAACCAATGGCGCACGAACAGCCACGCCAGCAATGCCATCGAGAACGGCTTGACCAGCCAGTTCACCACAAGGGTCACGCCAACACCACGCCAATGTTCGGCGACACGGCCCAGGGCGCCGAAATCGATCTTCACGAGCATCGGGACGATCATGGCCCATATCAGCACGGCGACGACGATATTGACGCGAGCGACTTCGAACCGTGAGACAAGCCCGATGTAGGTCGGCGCGACGTGTCCGACGAGCACCCCGGCGACCATACAGAGCAGTACCCAGATGGATAAGTACCGCTCGAAAGTGCCCATGATCGCTGCCTTTTCGGACCTCGCCGTTGACGGATCGGCGTCGGGAAGCGAGCGGGTCATCATGCCTCCTTGGCGCGAAGCCGGTTGCCGATTTCCTGAAGTTGCTGCTGTGCCGCAACCGGGTCGAGCTTTTCCAAGGGAAGATCCAGAAACAACTCGATGCGCGCGCGAAGTTGCAGATAGGTCTGGACAAACGCTTTGCGAATGTCGTCGGGCGTTCCCTGCGTTTGCGAAGGGTCGGGCACACCCCAATGGGCTTTGGCCGGATGGCCGGGCCAGATGGGGCACGTCTCGCCGGCCGCGTTGTCGCAAACGGTGAAGATGAAATCGATACGCGGTGCACCGGGCTGCGCGAATTCGTCCCACGACTTGCTGCGAAGCGCCGACGCGTCTGTTCCGCGCGACGCCAGCAATTCGAGTGCATAAGGGTTGGGGTGACCGGACGGCTGGCTGCCCGCGCTGAAGGCGACGAACCGGTTTGCACCCAGGTCATTGAGAATGGCTTCGGCGAGGAGAGAGCGGGCCGAGTTGTGTGTGCAAAGGAACAGCACATGGCGCTTGGCGGTATCTGCTTGTATCATGGCGCAAAGATTCCAGAAATATCGAAATAACGAGTCCGTGTTGATCACGGGGCAATCGACGACATGCAAACCACCCTGAACGATACCGACGCCGTCAAGGCCCTAGCCGCATTGGCACAAGGCAATCGACTTGCCGTGTTCCGGTTGCTGGTTGTCACCGGCCCCGAAGGGCTTAGCGTCGGCAACATCGCCGAGACGCTCGGGCTTGCTAACGCCACCCTGTCTTTCCATCTGAAGGAACTCGCCAACGCGGGCTTGATCTCGTCCCGACAGGAAGGGCGGTACATCTACTACGCGGCGGCCATCGACAAGATGAATGCGCTGATCGGTTTTCTCACCGAAAACTGCTGTCAGGGCGTGCCCGGGCTGTGCAATCCGGCGGCGTCTCGGAAGTGCTGAGTCGCCGGGTTTGTCTGCCGCGATTTCACGTCTGACGCTGCGCCGATAGCAATGGCGGACAAGTCGTCGGTCGCGGCGTAGAGTGGCGTATCGGCCTCGGCGCGTTCGCTGTAGCGGTCGACCAGATAGTCGCTCTTCCCGCGCAGCAACAATGTGAACTTGATCAACTCTTCCATCACATCCACGACGCGGTCGTAATAAGCGGACGGCTTCATCCGGCCGGCCTCGTCGAATTCCTGAAAGGCCTTCGCGACCGATGACTGGTTCGGGATCGTGAACATCCGCATCCATCGGCCAAGCTGACGTAACTGATTCACCGAATTGAAGGATTGAGAACCGCCGCTGACCTGCATGACCGCAAGCGTGCGGCCTTGCGTCGGACGGATGCCGCCCATCGAGAGAGGAAGATGATCGATCTGCGTCTTCATGACGGCAGAAATCGTTCCGTGCCGCTCGGGACTGCACCAGACCTGCCCCTCGGACCACAGCGACAACTCGCGCAGCGCCTTGACCTTTGGGTGCGCGTCGCCATCGATTTCATCAGGCATCGGCAGGCCGCGAGGGTCGAAGATGCGCACTTCGGCCCCCATCCGCTCCAGCAGTCGCGCCGCTTCCTCGGTCAGCAACCGGGAGTAGGAGCGCTCGCGCAGCGAGCCATATAGAAGCAGGATGCGAGCGGGTGCCGCGTCGGCCATGCCGAGCCGGGATGCAATGCAGGCGTCGAAATACCGGGGCTTCACGGCAGGGAGGGTGGGTTGCGGCGAGACGGCAGGCACGAAGGTTCCAGATTTTTGTTTTGATATTTCCAATAATATGGAATATTTGAATGACACGCAAGCCACCCTTTGAGAGGGTAGGGACTTTCATCGGCGGGCGCCTGTGAATGGTGCGCAGGCCTTGCATTGGTGCGAAACGTGCCCCATGGGAATGGCACGCTCGACGCCCGGTCGTGCACGCTTTCGGCGCAATACCGAGGTGGCGCCTTTGGCCACGGGCGTTGGCACGAAACTTGAATCGATCCACGCACGCTTGTACACAAGAAGGCGTACGGCGGATATCACGGGGAACGTCTGGAAGCTGCTTGCGCAGCAGGGCGAGAAGGTCAGTGCGGGGGATCCCTTGTTAATACTGGAAGCGATGAAGATGGAATTTCAGATAGCAGCACCTCATGACGGCGTGGCCGGATCGTTCCATTGCCGTCCGGGCATGATGATCAGTGCGGGAGATCCGCTGGT
Source organism: Pandoraea sp. SD6-2 (assembly GCF_000389825.1). NCBI lineage: Bacteria > Pseudomonadati > Pseudomonadota > Betaproteobacteria > Burkholderiales > Burkholderiaceae > Pandoraea > Pandoraea sp. SD6-2. Next base: position 184,052 of record NZ_KB944424.1, read on the forward strand.
ATCGCTGGTATGAAGACTGCCGCTATCGACGTTGTCGAACCGGCCGGCACGCATTCGCCGGAACTTGGCCCGGCGAGTAGCGCCGGTTCGCTGGCCGCCCAGATTTACGCCAGACTCAAGGCCGACATCTTTGACTTTCGTCTGCTGCCGGGAGACCGCTTCAGCGAGGGTGACGTGGCGACCCGAATGCAGGTCAGCCGTACGCCCGTTCGGCAGGCGTTGTTCTGGCTGCAACGCGAGGGCTATGTCGAAGTTCACTTCAAGAGCGGCTGGCAGGTGCGTGAATTCGACTTCAAGTACTTCGAAGACCTTTATGAAATCCGCATCATGATGGAGTCGGCGGCCATCGTCCGTCTGGTCAGCGAGGACGCCGTCGATGCGCTGATGCCGTTACGCGAGATATGGTGTGTGGCGCCGGCGCAGCGCGAGTCTGAGCCCGCGAAGGTCGCGGCCTTCGATGAAGCATTTCACGCGGGGTTGATTGCGGCGACCGGAAATCTGGAGATGGTCAGGATGCATTTCGATGTCACCGAGCGAATCCGCATCATCCGGCGGCTGGACTTCACCAAGGCGCCTCGCGTGGTGGCGACGTACGAAGAGCACGCCGCGATTCTTGACGCCATTCACACCCGAGACGTGGGTCTGGCGCAGGCGAGAATCGAGGCACATATCAAGCAGAGTCAGGCCGAAGTCCAGCAGATCACGTTGCATATGCTTCACTCGGCACGAGAGCGATTCGACTCGTTGGCCAGACGCGATCTCGTGTCTGGCCGCTTCCCAAGACCGTTGAAATGAAAGAAGCTGCCCGAGAGGGTGGCTTCTGGTACGGCGCTGGCGATGCCATGGCCTTATGGTCTGGGACATGATTGATCGCCGCATGAGTCGCTGTACTTGAAAACGAGGCGAGGTCATTCTCGTGATGGACAACCTGTGCCTGCATCACACCAAGCCGGTCAAGGCGCGGCTGGCGTCCAACAAAGCGCTTGCCTAGGTGTCCTACCTGCCCAGCTACAGCCCCGAGCTCAACCCCGCCCCTTCATAAGCAGCATTCATTGCCCCTCACCATGAAAGGGCGCAGCGCTGCAATGCACCAAAGCAAAGCACGCTGCTCCCTTCCTGTTTGCCCCGAAATCGCGCGTGGCCACAAACGAGCATGGCAACTCGAACTGGCCCCCGATGACTGTTAACTGTCATTCAAATATTTGATTTATAAAAATATTGTCGCATTTTTCCACTTGCTTGGATCTTGAGCCGCGATGTTGGCACGCTCTTTGCTTTTTATCTTGTATCCAAGTTTGGATTTATGCGGAGCACTATGCACTCACAAATCGCAATGCCCGAACTCCCCGACCATGACACCGCGTGGATCTCCCGTTTCGAGCCACCGGTCGTGGCGCTATCTCCCTCGGATTCCGCGCCCCTGGCCGGCCTGAGTTTCGCTGCCAAGGACAACATTGACGTCGCCGGCGTGGCCACCACGGCAGCGTGCCCGGCATTCGCCTATATCCCGGACCAGCACGCGACGGTAATTGAACGGCTACTCAACGCGGGCGCGACGCTGACGGGAAAGACCAACCTGGACCAGCTTGCCTGCGGGCTCAACGGTACACGCTCACCCTATGGTGTCGTGCAAAACGCATTCAATGCCGCCTATGTCAGTGGCGGATCGAGTTCCGGTTCGGCCCGGGCTGTCGCCATGGGTGAAGTCGATTTCGCACTGGGCACGGACACGGCAGGCTCAGGGCGCGTTCCTGCGGGCCTCAACAACATCGTCGGTCTGAAACCGAGCAAAGGATTGATTTCTGCGCACGGCGTATTCCCGGCCGCGCAGAGCGTGGACTGCGTGTCGATCCTCGCGACAACGGTGGCAACGGCCGTGCGCGTGCTTGAGGTCGCCGCAGGCCATGATATCCAGGATCCGTACTCGCGTGCCCTGTCTCTCGATCGCACACCTTTTCCCGCGGCGTTTCGCTTTGGCGTGCCGAAGGACCCCGAGTTCTTTGATGACGATCTTGCGCGCCGCGCCTTCTCCGACGCAGTAGCCGCGCTGCAGGCCCTCGGCGGCCAATCCGTCGAAATTGACTATACACCGCTGGCTGAAGCCGCCGCATTGCTCTATGACAGTGCCCTGGTAGCCGAGCGCTATGCCGCCGTGCGTGGCTTCTTCGACCGATCGCCGGAAGCCGTCATCGAGCCGGTTCGCTCCATCCTCGCAACTGGCAGCCGCTATGGCGCTGCCGACGTTTACGATGCCCAACACAAGCTGCAATCGCTGGCCCAGTGCGCGAGCGTCATGTGGGCAGCGATCGACCTGCTGATTGTCCCCACAACTCCCACGCACTGCACGATCGAAGCGATGCAGGCCGATCCGGTGGTTCGTAACCGCGAACTGGGCTACTACACCAACTTCGTCAACCTGCTCGACTATGCCGCACTGTCAGTGCCTGCGAGCATGCGGCCGGACGGCCTGCCTTTCGGCATCACGCTGATCGGCAAGGCTGGTAGCGACTGGCAGCTTGCCGATCTGGGCCAACGTTTTCACCACGCCACTGGCCTGCCCCAGGGCGCGACAAGCCGTCCACTGCCGCCCCCCGTACCAATCACGGCGCTCACGCCATCGCCCGCGACCCATCTACCTCTGGTCGTGGTGGGCGCGCATTTGTCTGGCATGCCGTTGAACAGCCAGCTGACATCCTGTGGCGCCACGCTCGAAGCTACCACCACTACCGCGCCCACGTATCGGCTCCACGCCCTGGCTGGCACTACCCCGCCTAAGCCCGGTTTACGTCGGGTGAGCATCGGCGAGTCCGGCGAGCCGATCGAGGTCGAGGTGTGGCAGCTACCGCTGGCCGCCGTTGGCGGTTTCCTCGCGCGGGTGCCACCGCCCTTGGCGCTTGGCAGCATAGAACTGGCCGACGGTCGTTGGCTCCATGGCTTTGTCTGCGAGGGCCACGCACTCACGCACGCGCCAGATGTCAGCGCCTATGGCGGCTGGCGCGCTTACATGCGATCGACGACCGACTGACAGACGTCTTTGTTCAAATACCCATCACTATCAGACTAGGAACCAATCATGCCCCATCTGACTCGCCGTCTCGTCCTGAAAGCAGGCGTTGCAGGCGCTGCCACGCTGGCTGCCCCCGCCATCGTCCGTGCGCAAGGCACGCCCAAACTGCGCATCGGCTACTGGCCCGTCGCTTCCGGCCTGCCATTTTTTGCAGCCCTCGATAAGGGATACTTCAAGGATGCCGGTGTTACGGTCGAACCTCTCAAGTTTGCGAGCCCACAACAGGTGATCGAAGCGATCCTCGCCGGTCGCTGCGACGGCAGCGCCAACGGCACGGCCTCGGCAGCGCTCGCGATAGGCGATATCGCCCAACCCGGGCTTCTGAAGATATTCTGCACGAACCCCACCAACGCAAAGTTCGTGCTGGATGAATTCATCGTCGCCAAAGACAGCCCCATCAAGTCTGTGGCCGAACTCAAGGGCAAGCGTGTGGCGTGTGGCCCCGGCGTGCAAAACGTGGTCCTGGCCAAGACGATGCTCGAGCGCGCAGGCGCGGGCAAGATGAACGTCACCGAGTTGCCTATCGGCCAACACGTTGCAGCGCTCGCTGCGGGGCAGATCGACGGTGTCTATTCACTTGAGCCGACCGGCACCATCGGCCGCCTCAACGGCGCCACGCGCACACTGGAGGCGGGCGTTGTCGCCCGCTATATCCTCGGCGACGCAATGGCGCCATGGCATGGCGGCGCCGCAAGTCTGACTGTGGAAGTCCTCGCGAAGCACAAGGATGTGGCAAAGACCTACATGACGGCCTACAAGCGCGGTGTAGATCTGGTTCGCCAGAACCCGGCCGAAGCACGCCCGCACCTCAAGGGGTACACCGCCATCGAAGGCGCACTGACTGCCGAGGTGCCGATGTCGAACTACGTCTTCTTCGAGGAGTTCAAACCGGCCGACGTGGCCTATTTTCAGAAGTTCTATGATCTGTTCGCCGAGAAGGGCATCTTTTCGCGCAAGGTGGACGTCAACACATTGCTCTACAAGGCCTGATCATCATGTCCGAGCGCTCCAACACCGCGCCAGCGCAAAACGCCCCACCAGGACCCGGCACCTCCAGCCAGCCATGGGCACCACCGGCCTCGCGGGACGCAACTCCCCGCTCGTCCATTTTTGAACGTTTCCTTCCCGCCGTCGGCCCACTGGTGCTGTTCTTCATCTGGGATCTCGTGGTGCGTCTCCATCTGGTCAAGCCGATCCTCCTGCCAAGCCCCGCCGACACGGTGACGGCGCTCGTATCGGGGCTCGCCGGTGGTGCGCTGCTCGCGGATTTTGCCGTGACGGTCGCCCGCACGCTTCAGGCGTTTGCCATTGCTGCCGCCATCGGCATGCCGCTTGGCGTGCTGCTAGGAAGCAATGAACGGGCCTATCGGAGTGTCGAGTTCCTGATCGACTTCTTTCGCTCCACCCCCTCGTCGGCGCTGATTCCGCTCTTCCTGCTGATCTTCGGTACCTCCGATATCAACAAGGTGGCCATCGCGGCGTTCGGCGCCTTGCTGATCGTGGTGTTCAACAGCGCCTACGGTGTCATGAATGCGCGCAAGCAACGCGTGATGGCCGCGCGGGTGATGGGTGCCTCACGCTGGCACATCTTCCGCGACGTGCTGGTATGGGAGAGCTTGCAACCGAGCTTTGTCGGTCTGCGCTCCGCCGTATCGATGGCGCTGGTGATCGTCATTGTGGCCGAAATGTTCATTGGTTCGGAGAGCGGCCTGGGCCACGCCATCATCGATGCCCAGCAGGTACTAAACGTCAAGACCATGTACGCAGCCATCCTTGCCGCGGGCGCGCTTGGCTACCTGCTCAACATAGCGTTCCTCATGTTCGAGCGCCGTATTATCCATTGGAGTGGAAGGTAATCATGAGCACCATCCTGTCCCCTGCACGCCATGCGGACGTTCCCGCAACGCCTTTCCGGCCGGGGCCGCCAGGCACGCACATCACCATTCGTGGACTGACCAAGTTTTTCGCGGGCTGGCCTCTGTACGAGAACTTCGACCTCGACATCCCGAAAGGCAAGATCGTCTCGGTGTTCGGTCCGAACGGCTGCGGCAAGAGCACGTTGATCAATATGATCGCGGGCCTGATCCCGGTGGACTTTGGCGAAATCCTGTTTGACGGCAAGTCACTGAAAGACACCCGCATAGGGTACGTCTTCCAGAACTATCGCGAGGCGCTATTTCCTTGGATGCGGACCATCGACAACATTGCCTATCCGCTGCTGCTCGCTGGTCAAAGCAAGGCCGAGGTAGACAGACGGATGGCCGAACTGGTGGCATCGTTTGACGTCAAGTTCGACCTCAACCGGTATCCGTACGAACTCTCGGGCGGCCAGCAACAGACCGCGTCGATCATGCGTGCCCTGGCGCCTCGTCCCGAAGTGCTGTTCCTGGACGAGCCCTTCTCTGCGCTCGACTTTGAGATGACGCTCTTCATCCGCGAAAAGCTCCAGGAAGTCTTTATGCAGACCGGCACCACGATGCTGCTGGTCTCACATGACCTCGAGGAAGCGGTGTATCTGGCCGACAAGATCCTGCTACTTACCAAGCGCCCGACACGGGTGGCGGAGATTCTCGACTACGGTGACGCCCGCCCGCGTACCGTGGAGACGCTCTCGCAGGCGAGTTTTGTCGAGGCCAAGCGCCAGAGTCTCGAGATATTCCAACGCGAGGTCCGTCGCTGACCATCCCCTATCGTGCTTCCCCGCGCTGGGCGCATAATTGTCCCAGCGCGGGCTTCAGTCCCCGCAGGTCAAGGCCTGCGGGGCCCCAATTCAACGAATACGATGCGACATCCCAATGGTTCTGCGCGCCGGCGGCGCACCCCTCAAGGCGATGCCGACGTCCATTCGGCGAACGGGCGCGATCCCGATGAGTCGGTCGGAGGGGGCGCGTACCTCGCGCGCTGATGATGTCTACGCGCTACTCAAGTGCGATATCGCCGATTTCCGACCGGTCCCGGGCGACCGTTTCACCGAAGCCGAAGTCTGCGAGCGGTAGGGCGTTTCACGGACGCCCGTCCGGCAAGCGTTGTTTCGGTTGAAGCAGGAGGGCTTTGTCGAGGTCAATTTCCGGGCGGGCTGAAAGGGGCATCCGGCAACCATGAAATGACGTGTGTCCATCGCGACGTGACCGAGCGAATCCGAATCATCCGGCGGCTAGCCTTCACCAAGGCGCCTCGTGTGGTGGCGACGTACGAAGAGCACGCCGCGATTCTTGACGCCATTCACACCCGCGACGTGGGTCTGGCGCAGGCGAGAATCGAGGCGCATATCAAGCGGAGTCAGGCCCAAGTCAAGCAGATCAAGTTGCATATGCTTCACTCGGCACGAGAGCGATTCGACTCGTTGGCCAGACGCGATCTCGTGTCTAGCCGCTTCCCAGGGCCGTTGAAATGAAAGAAGCCGCCCGAGAGGGCGGCCTCTTGTACTGCGCTGGCGATGCAGGCGCGTCGCGCGGCCTTACGCCTGAGGCATCGGCGCGGTGGAAAAGCGCTCGCGCAGCTCTTCCAGTCCGAGTGATTCGAGCACCGTTTCGAGTCGCTCGGCGGGGCGACGGCGCGGCAGGTTCTTGTACTGCGCGATGATCAGCTCGTTCTTCATCGAGTGCTCCCAGCCCACCAACTCGGTGACGGTGACGTGGTAGCCGTGGGCTTCCAGTTGCAGGCAGCGCAGCACGTTGGTGACCTGACTGCCGAACTCGCGGGTATGCAGGGGATGGCGCCAGATTTCCGTCAGCGGATTGCCTGCCAGCAGCTTGCCTTTGTGCTTGCGCAGCACGCCCGCCACTTCGGCCTGACAGCAAGGCACCAGCACGATATGGCGTGCCTTCTTGGCCAGCGCGAAGCGAATGGCGTCGTCGGTGGCGGTATTGCAGGCGTGCAGGGCCGTGACGACATCGATCGTCTCGGGCAGCGCAGGTGACGTAATCGAGTCCGCGACAGACAGGTTCAGGAACGACATGCCGGGAAAGCCCAACCGTGCGGCCAGCGCTTGAGACGACGTGACCAGTTCTTCGCGTGTTTCGATGCCGAAGATGTGCGAGTTGTCGGCCAGTGCCTTGAAGAACAGATCGTAGAGGATGAAGCCGAGATACGACTTGCCGGCACCATGGTCCGCCAGCGTCACGCGGCCGCTTTCGGTCTTGACTTCCTGCAGCAGGGGCTCAATGAACTGGAACAGGTGATAGACCTGCTTGAGCTTGCGGCGGCTGTCCTGATTCATCTTGCCGTCGCGCGTCAGGATATGCAGTTCCTTGAGCAGTTCGACGGACTGGCCAGGACGGATTTCGTGGGTATTCGACATGTGAGACTAAGTAAGCGGCGGGAGGCAATGTGTCCCGAATACCGGCAGTTTACCGAAAAGGGGCCGGCCCGGCCTGAAACTTGCTGGTAACCCTGTCTGCCTTGCCATTCGATGCGCAAATGGGACGGACGCTTTTTGTGAGGATTTGCCGGGAATTATCTGGCCGTGCCGATTGGGACGCGGGCGTAGCGTTCGATAGCGGAAAGCACGGAGGAGGAGAGGGTGACGTGATCGAGCGTCTCGCCGCGGCCAGCAACGTAGATGCCCTTATCGCACAGGCGCTCGGCCTGAGCCGCGAGCCGGTCGGGCAGGTCGGGGGCGAGGGCAGCCGGATCGATCGCGACGATGAACAGCCCGACACCGGGAGACCGTTCGCCTTGTTGGAACGAGGGGGGTGTCCAGAGACCAATTTGCACCGGTCATGCCTGCCGACAGGACTTCAACCTCGAAGCCAAGTTGGGCAATGCCAGCGTTTGCGTCGACGCGAATGGTCGCAGGCGTCGGAAAGTGGATGTCGGGCTGAACAGCACCGGCAATGCGGCCTGACGTGAAGCCCTCCAGATAATCCGGCAAATGCGCAAATCCCACCGATCGGTGGCCCGAGCGTTCTGCGGCAACGGTGGCATTTGCCAGCGATGTGGCGGTCTGCTCGTTCGCACCGGCAGCCAGAGCCGCTTGCCGAACGAGTGCCTTGGCTTCGTCTATCTCGAGTCGCATGATTTTCAAGGGTGAGGGCGTGGCGAGGGTGACTGCAATAGGCCTCCGCCACGCTCCGCCGGGGCGCGCCATGCCCCCAATTTGCCGGGAAAGCGCATTACGAAATGCTGTTCAGCGCCTTGGAGAGCCGGTTCACTGCGCCTTCGATGTCATGCAGTTTGTCCAGGCCGAACAACCCGATGCGGAAGGTCTTGAAATCGGCGGGCTCATCGACGCGAAGCGGAACGCCGGCCGCGATCTGCAAGCCGACATCGGCGAATTTCTTTCCGGAGCGTATGCCGTCGTCATCGGTGTAGCAGACCACGACGCCGGCCGCCTCGAACCCTTCAGCCGCCAGGCTCTTGAAGCCCTTGCCAGCCAGCAGCGAGCGAACGCGCTGCCCGAGTGCAAGCTGTTCCGCCCGCACTTTGTCGAAGCCGTACGCCTCGGTTTCCTTCATGACGTCGCGCAATGTCGTGAGACTGTCTGTCGGCATCGTGGCGTGGTACGCGAACCCTCCCTTCTCGTAGGCCTCCATGATCTGAAGCCATTGACGGAGATCGCAAGCGAAACTGGTACTCGTCGTGGACTCGATTCTCTCGCGTGCGAGCGAGCTGAGCATGACCATTGCACAGCAGGGTGACGCACTCCATCCTTTTTGCGGTGCGCTAATCAGGACATCGATGCCGCAGGCCTGCATGTCGACCCAGACCGTACCGGAGGCGATGCAATCGAGGACAAACATGCCGCCGACGTCGTGAACCGCGTCGGCCACCGCGCGCAAATAGGTGTCGGGCAACATCATTCCGGAGGCGGTTTCGACATGCGGGGCAAAGACCAGATCCGGCTTGTGTTCCCTGATCGCTGCGACGACCTCTTCGATCGGTGCCGGTGCATAGGCGGCTTGCCTTCCGGGTTCGACCGGACGCGCTTTCAATACGATCGACTCGGACGGAATGCTGCCCATGTCGAAAATCTGCGACCAGCGGAAGCTGAACCAGCCATTACGAATGACCAGACATTTCTTGTTCGTCGCGAACTGCCGGGCAACGGCTTCCATGCCGAAAGTTCCGCTACCTGGAACGATGGCCACTGACTTTGCGCTGTAAACCCTTTTCAGGACATCGGAAATATCGCGCATGACGCCTTGAAAGCGTTGCGACATGTGATTGACGGATCGATCGGTATACACGACCGAATATTCGAGGAGTCCCTCGTGATCGACATCGGGAAGTAGTCCGGGCACATCCGCCTCCGATAATGGAAGAGTGAAATATTTAGAACAGATTCTACTCGGTGGTCAGTTCTGCGATGGATGCAGCGCACCATTGCTGCACGGTGGATCTGCTAACATGCGCTCACCCTGCCGCTCGAGAAAGTCACGTTCGAGTGGGTAGACTGGTTCACCATCGCCGCCTGCATCACCCCATTGGCAGTATCCCGCCGGCCGAGTCAGAAGCCGTTATCACCAGCAGTGCGCTGGAGCGTGCTTCGATGCGTGACTCAAGAAAATCAGTCTCCGGAGAGAGTAGGGCAATGCAGGGACAATTCTTAGAAGAATTCAGCAACCAAGGAGTTTCAAGATGAGCAACATGCTTCGTCGTCGCCGATTGTTCAGTTTAGTGTGTGCCGCTGGACTGACAACGATTATGTGGTCGGGCATTGGGTTCAGTCGGGAGACCGCCGGCGCTGACAGCGTAACCGCGATTGACATTCTTCTTGAGCCGGATGCACCAATGCTCAAAAAGGCGGAAGCGACCAACGCACGTTTGCGCAAGGTTTTTCCGACAGGTTTTGCGCTTGACGAAACACATCGGGCGCATATCACGGTCATTCAGCGTTTCGTCCGCACTGCCGATCTCGACAAAGTGTATGCGGCTGCCAACAAGGTGCTTGCTCAATCCGACGTGAAGGCTATGCGGCTTGAAGCGTTCAAGTATTTTTACATTCCGACTGGGGAGGTCGGTTTGGCCGGCATTCTCGCCAAACCGACGCCGGCGCTGCTTAAACTGCAAGCGAACCTGCTTGCCGCTGTGGCGCCTTACACGGTTGAAACCGGGGATTCGGCGGCGTTCGTCACGACACCCGATGATCCTGTCATTGATCCAGTCTTGATTACGTATGTTTCGACCTTCGCGCCGAACTCGTCCGGTGAGAAGTTCACTCCGCACGTTACGACGGGTGTTGCCCCCAAAGCGGACCTTGACAAGATGTTGGCTGAACCCTTCGACGTGTTTTCGTTCTCGCCCGCCGGCGCGGCTGTCTACCAACTGGGTCAGTTCGGAACGGCTTCCAAGAAGCTGAAACAGCTGACCTTTGCCAAGTAACGAAGGAGCGCCTCGCGCCAATTCGCACAGGCGCACAAGGTAGTCGCCAGACAGATGTTAGCGGTCAAGGAACCGGCGGATGATCTGGCGACGCCGCTGCGCATCGTGGTTATCGAAAGCCATACGAGGGAAAGCCCATATGCCTCGACGGTGCCTTGATCGAGATCTTTCGGACGCTCAGGGCAGCGGCCGGAGATCTGCCGGAATTTGAGTTCATGTTAGGTGTCTATAACGCACAAACTTGGTACCTAATTTGTCTGTTGCGGATGTTAAGTTGTTGTTATTTAAAATATTTTATTGTTGTGCTGCGTTTCTTCCGTTGTGTAAGGAAGGGCAATCAAGTTGTTGCGCGACAAATCAGGTTCTTGCGCAACACCTTGAACGCTACTTGGCGAGTATTCCCGCATGGGGTTGAGCGAGAACGTGGAATAATCTTTGCCCACGCTTGTCAATAACGTACTCTTCCCCGGAAAGACAGTAACTTAGATCGGTGTGCGTTCTTCTTCACCAACCCACTTCGTGCCATGCAAAAATGTGTCCCGCTCGTCAGGGCTAGTTAGCGGAAACTTGGCGATGTGGGTGTGTGCCATAGCATGAATCTCTTCTGCCCATTGCTGTTTCAGCTCGTTCGTTTCAAGGCGATCACCTCGTAATGCCTCGGGGCTAAGTAATGTCTCCATGTTGAATGGGGGAGCGCTGGGAGTAAAAAGTCGCGAATTGAGATTGCCGGACCCGATCTCGACGATGAGTCCTGTGATGCCTTGGTTCAGGACTTTCGTCAAAACGGTGATTTTTTTCTTCGCCGTAAAATCGGCAGATTTTAGCTGCACGTTATATTGCGGCTGAAAGTAGCGAATTAATCCGGCTTCTGCCAGTGAGACGATAGAGCCGCGACCCAAGTGGACGTTGCTCAGTTGACTTAGATGCTGAAGATCCTCTTCATGAGTTGCGCTTGCGTCGACAGTCATATCGCCCCCGTTGCTCGCGAACACATTCCCATGCTCAAATCTATATAGGAGAAGCAGAATTTCATGATCCGGATGAAACGTCTGGGTCTCTGCCAGTATCCGTTGTAGTGTCGAATGGCGCGTGAGCCGGTCGAGTGCCGTTCGTTTCTGAGTTCTGCCAATGCCCTGGCCCACGTAGAGAACGCAGAGATCGCGCGCTTCCATCGGGAACTCCGCATGCGCACCCGCGACAACAATATGCGAGGCTTGGATGATATTTCCTTGTCGCGTTGATATCGCGAGATGTGTGCCTGATAGCGCTACTGATAGATCAGTGAATTCGGCCACGGGTAAGGCGTAATCAAATGGAACATGGGCAGTCACGCCGGTTGGGCTTTGCACGACGAAATGGCCAGACATCACGCTCCCATCGACGGAAAAATCCCATGGATCGATCAGTATCCTTTGCCGTGTGGCGACAACGTATATGTTGCATTGAGCGAGTGCGTGTTGAGCAGACACGTTATCGCGGACAGTGTATAGATCGGCTGGCGTGAGCACCGACGGTTGGCTCGAATACAGATGGACTGCGCCTTCGGTTGTGTATTTTCGTATTGATTTTTTGGTTTCGACGGTCATGGCGATACGTGTGTCTTGTCAACATCGGCGAGCGATCTAACGCCTGTTTACTGACGACGCACCAAAATCGAGAGAGATCTTATGCGCCTGATCGTTGAGTCGCACCGTAGTGGTACTAGCATCGTGCAGTGACATCGAGACGACGTCGAAACGGAATTGTCTGTGGTGCTTAGCCGTCGTGCGCAACGCGTGATACGCCTTGAACAATCATGCCGAGGGTTGGGCTGAAGATTGTAGGTAGGCGACCAGACCCTTGATCAATGTGCGCCGCTGATGAATCCAACGGCCGCAGGGCCAACTGTTGAATCATTAGCATCGCAGTAGCCGTATTGCTACATAGCCTTGATTGGCTTGGTTTCGGTAACGCTCCTAGGATCCACGTATCCCGGAGCTAGATTGGCATTGCTTGCACCGTAGAGCGCAAGCGGATCCCTTAGCCATAACGCATATTCAAGACCTTCAAGACGATGGTCTGGCGAGCAATCTATGGTCCAGCGACGCAGCATGTATCCAGCGTTTGCTGCGCGCACCTTGACTCGGAGAGTCCCGTCAGTCATCCCATAATCCATCATCACGACCTCGTGCCGTGGATGTTTGGGATGAGGAACGAGTTCCAACTCGATAATGCGGTTCCACTGAACGTCCTGATCAGCCCTTTCTTCATTCTTTATTTCACCGTTCTCGATGAGAGCCGGACTCTCCATCCGGGTCAGGACGAAGTCACGAAATGCACTACGTCGGCGATCGTAGGCCCGAACGTGCCAGCGACTGCCATTGTTCACAAGCGCGACAGGAACGATTTCCCGCTCAGTACGTCCGCTTTCTACTGACGTATATGTCATGCGCACGGCTTTTTCGCGATTAATAGCTCGAGTGATGGGGGCGAGAATCGACATCTGAGGCACTGTTAGCGCGATAGGGAACTCACAGCGAACCATGGGCTTCAGTTCTTCGCTAATGCCTTCACCAAATCCGCGGGACAGGGCCGTTAGCACTCGCTGTGGCGAGTGATCGAACAACGGCACAAATTCTTCCGTTGGGCGGTACACCTTGTCCGAATTGTCGAGATCGAGATTGCCGGGTGCTATGCGCCGATATTCGGAGATGTCACGGGTCGCGGCCGCTGGCCCCGTGCCGAAACGGTCCGCAACGTCAGCCCGTCGGAGCTCCCCTAAGAAATAAAGCCTGAAGTCAATATAAGCGAGTCGCTCGCGCTGGGCTTGAGGCAACGCCAGAAGGGCTTCGCCCTGAACAATGGCTGAGGTATTCATGCGCAGATGATACTCGAAATCAAAATGTATTGGATTGAAAATCATTGCAACACATCATCAAAATGATGATGTATACTGATCGAAATTGATCGACGTGCCCTGGGACGGCGACTCAACAAGATATTAGGGGTCTCGGCTACAACGTCGAGGCGACTACTTTGAAAGGAACCGCAATGATCCGCGAACCAGTTACGCTCGTCCCTCAGCGCCGTGCTTCGACACGATCGTCTGCCCGCTTCTTTCATCTGGTGGATGCGATTGCCCGGGCGCACGAACCCACGCCGACGCAGTTGGCCGACCTTGAGCGCTCCTATAACAGCACAGGGGACTTTCTTTCTGAGTGTCCCGAGTTCAACGGTTTGTTGGTTCAGATTCATTCGCACGGTTCGCGTCGTCTAGGCACGATTGTCCGGCCACGAGATGGTTTCGATATTGATCTGATCGCACGCCTTGCTCCGGCCGCGCGATACAAATACGAGGGAGGCAGGGGGGCTGCCCTTCTACTTGACCATCTGCATGGTGCTCTCTCTCGATATGCAAGCGCGCACGGACTGCAGTTACATCGTTGGGAGCGATGTGCCACTCTGGAATACGCGGGGGGAATGTGTGCAGACATTGCGCCGGTGATCGACGCTCCGCTGCTTTCCGGCCCGTATGGGGAAACCCACGGTTTGATCCCCGACCGTGAGTTGAGGGCCTTCAATTCCACGAATCCACGTGGGTACGCGAAACACTTCGATCTTGCTGCTGCAATTTCCCCGAACTTTCGGACTACAGATTTCGCCGTCGAAGCTATGGATTCTGCACGACGAGCGGATGTCGCGCCGTTGCCTGATGCACAGGAGGTTTTCGACAGGTTGCTGTGTCGGCTGGTCCAGCTCCTGAAGCTTCACCGTAACGTCGCTTTCGGAAGTGCGAAGGACCAGGACCTGGCGCCGGCATCGGTATTTCTAACCACTCTGGCTGCCATAGCTTATGCCGTCGAGGCGCCTCTACCGCATGCTAGCCCGCTGGAACTGCTTTTTGACATCGTGGAACGCATGCCTTCGCATTTCGTTCGCCATAAGTTGCCCGATGGGTCTGAGGAGTGGGAATTGCCCAATCCGTCTGCCCCGACTGACAACCTTGCGGAAAGCATGAACGATGCGGCGAGACAAGCTGCATTCTTCGCGTGGCATCGTCGTTTGTTGAGCGATCTCAAACGCATTCTTGATGTGATCGAAGACCACGGCGGGATGGATGTCTTGCTCAAGGCGGTTCAAGTCGCGTTCGGTTCCCGAGGCTTCACGGCTGTTCAGCAAATGGAGACTGGTCGGCAGGAAAGGAGCCGACAGGTCGGACGGACCATATTGCTTGCGGCTCCGGCAGCCGTGCCTATTAGCGTCGCAGCTCGTTCGCACACTTTTTTTGGGGGCTAGCATCATGCGCGCGCATCCGGCTGTTTCGATTCCAACACTGGCGGAAAGAGCCTTAGAGCTTCGCCACCTCCAACTCGAGGGCGCACACCTGACATTCCTATCGGGACGCGGGTTGCACTATAGGTTTCGTTTGATGCCTAGTGAATTCGGTCGGACGTATGAATGTGAGTTGCGCATGAAGCCGGGCGCTATCGCGCCGAAAATCTACGTGCTGAAGCCGGATCTGTCTGCACTGGCTGGCAGTGCACAGATACCCCACATCTATCCCAGTGAGGGGCCAGGTATTCATCTGTGCCTATGGCACCCGAAGAAGCGGGAGTGGTCGCCTCAGATGCGACTTTCTGAAACGTACCTTGCTTGGACGGCGCAATGGTTGTGGTACTTCGAAGATTGGCTTGCGTCAGGCATATGGAGCGGCGGGGGAGACCACCCCACACCACGAAAGCGACGCTGGGCTGTACGAGCTAAGGAGGCACGCATCAATGAATGACGCCCAACGAGCACGTCGGCTGCGCACACATAGCAGCGGCGCATTACAGCCTGAAAGCCATGCTGCTGTTCCCCCGCATCGGATTGATGCCGAGCAAAATAAGCCGGAAAGGATTGAACTGCTGCAGGCACAGCGGCTCTTCTATGCTCGCGCGAAGCGATATCAGAATTCGTTTGCTGTGATTGCTTTCTTGCTGCCGGTAGTCGGCGCGATATTCGGGGCGAGGTTTCCTGGTATTCGCCCCTTCCTTGGGTTTGGGTCCATTTTGGTATTGTTGTTAGAGGTGGGGATTATTGCTCGTAAGCAACGAGATGACTGCCGGCGCGGTGCCAAGGTGCAGGAGCAATTCGACACCGAGGTGCTGATGCTTGATTGGAATCGGCTGGTGGCTGGCGGGAAAGTCGATGCGGAAGACATCCGTGCTATTGCGTCGAAGCCCCTGCAGGATGCAGAGCGAAAACGTCTGTTGAACTGGTATGAACCCGCCATTTCTCGTCTGCCGTTGGCGGTGGGGCGACTGATTTGCCAGCGCACCAATGTCACCTATGACATGCGCGTGCGTAGGATGTACGCAGGCACTCTGCTGGCTTCTGCAATTGTTCTCGTTGTGATCTTGACGTTGGTGGGCCTTTGTCTCGAATTGACCTTGAACGAGTTTATTTCGACTTGGTACTTGCCTGTGCTGCCTTTTGCTGCTTTCGTTCTGCGGGAGCACCGTAAGCAAGGCGATACCGTTGAGACGTTGACAACACTTAAGGGCGAAGTTGATAAGTTGTGGGATAGGGCGCTCAACGGAGCATCATCCGACGAACTCACCGCGGGTTCTCGGGCGCTGCAGGATGCAATTTACAGGCATCGAGCATCTAATCCTCTGGTGTTTGACTGGCTGTACAACCGTCTTAGGGCGCGGAACGAAGACGTTGCTCAACATGCAACGGAAACGCTAGTAGCTGAGGCTCAAAGAAAATTGATGGTCGAGGGGCATCAATGAAACTGCACGACCTCTTCAAAACCTTCCTCGAAGATCATGTGAACTTAAACAGTTCGCGATTGAACTGTAGTGGTCTAATTTCCCCGGACACCAATTTAGGCGAGAATACTCGCCATGAAGAGGTGTCTGATGAGCAAGCAACGTCGTACGTTTTCCCCTGAGTTCAAGCGCAGTGCTGCGTCGCTGGTCCTCGACCAGAGCTATAGCCACGTCGATGCCAGCCGGTCGGTCGGCGTTGCGGAATCGGTTCTGCGTCGCTGGGTTCAACAATTGCATCAGGAACGCCACGGCATCACGCCTCAGAGTCCTGCAATGACGCCAGAGCAGCAGCGCATCCAGGAGCTGGAAGCGCGGGTTGAACGCCTCGAGAGGGAGAAGACCATTTTAAAAAAAGCTACTGCGCTGCTGATGTCGGAAGGGATAGAACGTACGAAATAATCGACCAGTTCGGCGACGGCGTATCGGTAGCAATGTTGTGTGAGTTGTTCGACATACCCCGGTCGTGCTTTTACGCATACAGACATCGTCGGGAACGGGTTGACATGGCGCGAATAGCACTACGCAGCCGCGTGCACGAGTTGTTTGTCGAGAGCCGCAGTTC
>NZ_KB944425.1:0-249412 GCF_000389825.1 Pandoraea sp. SD6-2
CCACTTCACGCGTGACCTGCGCACGGTTATCCGCCACCGTCACCTTCGAGGCGAACGTCGCCTGCGGCAGCTTCGCCAGCGCCGCGAGCATCTGACCGGTTTGATTCGAGTCGTCGTCGATCGCCTGCTTGCCCAGGATCACCAGTTGCGGCTGCTCCTTGTCCACCACCGCCTTGAGCAACTTGGCCACAGCCAGCGGTTGCAGTTCTTCATCCGATTCGATCAGAATCGCGCGATCCGCGCCGATGGCCAGCGCCGTGCGCAGTGTCTCCTGCGCTTGCGCAACGCCCGCCGACACCGCGATCACCTCCGTCGCCACGCCCGCTTCCTTCAGACGCACCGCTTCTTCCACCGCGATTTCGTCGAACGGATTCATCGACATCTTCACGTTCGCGATGTCGACGCCACTGCCGTCGCTCTTCACGCGAACCTTTACGTTGTAATCCACTACCCGTTTGACCGGTACCAGGATCTTCATGAACTCGCTCCAAAGTTACGTTAACGTCAATCCGCTGACATTATAACCACACGGCAAATGACGCATTCGTTGCATATTTGCGGCATTTTGTGGCGAATCTTAAGGATGTCCTGTCGACTTGCCACGAATGCAGGATCCTCGCCGCGATAGCGGCGCCGGAACCCGGCAGATAGATGCCTATGCACGTTTGCCCAGCCTCGAACGATCGTGCTATTTTTATGCAAATCATGACGCACAGCCAGTACCCTTGTGGTGCATTTCCTCTAGAGAAATCACCCCGTCGCACGGGCGACTATGATCGAATGGCGCGCCCGATAATCGCAGTGCCGTTGCATGCATGACGGCCACCCGCCGGCGCGCCAGGAGGAGACATGATCACCTATTCGGAATCGCATCTGCAGGCCTGCGACGGCCTTTCGCTGCACGTGCATCGCTGGCAGCCGGACACCGGCGGCGAGCCGCTGCGGGCGGTCGTCGCCATCGTTCACGGGATGGGAGAACACGGCGGGCGTTACGCGCGGCTCGCCGAACACTTCGCCGCCTATGGCATCGCCACCGTTGCTTACGATCTGCGCGGGCACGGACGCTCCGGTGGCCCGCGGGTCTTCGTCAAACGTTTCGACGAGTACCTCGACGATACGGAGATCTTCCTCACGCACATACGCACCACATTCGGCCCAACGCCGCTCTTCCTGCTCGGTCACAGCATGGGGGGCGCTATCGCGGCGTTGTTCGCCATCACGCGGGCGCCGGCAAATGTGCGCGCGCTGATACTGAGCAGCCCGGCGCTCGCGCCTGGAGAACCCGTTGCACCGTGGATGGCGACAGCCGGACGCTGGGTATCCCGCTGGCTGCCGAAGGTACCCGTCTTCAAGATCGATCCCGCGCTGATCGCGCGCGACGAAGCGGTCGTAGCGGCGGCGAAAAAGGATCCGCTCAACGCCTATCGCGGCACGCCGGCTCGCACCGCCGCAGAACTGCTCGACGCGATGGCACGGATTCACGCCAATGCCCATGCGTTGCACCTGCCGCTCTACATCTTTCATGGCACCGCCGACAGACTCACCGCGCCGTGGGCGAGCGAGCAATTCCATGGCAATGCCGGTTCGCAAGACAAGACGCTTCGCCTCTATCCCGGGCACTTTCATGAAACGCTCAATGACATCGGTCGCCAGAAGGTCATCGACGAACTGACACAGTGGCTGCTGCAACACCTGCCCGGCACGCCTGCGGCACCGTCGGCGCAATCGCCCCAACCTGCATTGGGCGCCCACGATAGCATCTGAACGGTAAGCGCCCCACGCCGTCGAGGAAACGAGCACGCAGGAACCCTGCATGCGAACAGGGTCTCATCACGCAATTCCCCGCTGCGCGTTACACTGAACTCGTGTGAATTGCGAGGAGCCTCCGGCATGCAAGCGCAGATGAAATACTCGCCGCAAACGGTCACCGGCATGCATTTCTGGACGCCGACGATCTTCAGCATCAAGACCACGCGCCCCGCCGGTCTGCAATTCACGGCAGGGCAGTTCGTGCGAGTGGGGCTTCCTGGCGACGACGGAGAACTCATCTGGCGGGCCTTTTCCCTAGTCAGCTCTCCCGCCGAAGATACATTGGAGTTCTACGCAATTACGATTCCCGAAGGGAAATTGACGCCACGCCTGTCGCAACTCAAGGTCGGCGACGAGTTGTTCGTGGATCACACCGCCTACGGTTTCCTGACGCTCGACCGATTCACGGGCGGCGAAGACCTCTGGCTGCTCGCCACGGGCACCGGCCTCGCACCGTTCGTGTCGATCCTGCGCGATCCGGCCGTCTGGAAACGCTTCAAACGCATCTTCGTCGTGCACAGCGTGCGATGGGCACGCGACCTCGCTTACTACGAAGAATTACGGCATTTCTCGCATCCCGACATCGATCCCTCGCTTGTCGAAAAGCTTCACTTCGCAGTGAGCGTGACGCGGGAGCAAACGCCGGAAGCGCTTGACGGGCGCATCACGTCGCTGCTCGCGTCGGGAGAACTGGAGAAAGCGATGGGCGCAACGCTCGACCCGGCCACATCGCGCATCATGGTGTGCGGCAACCCGGATATGGTCAAGGAGTTGCGCGCCTGGTTTACCAACAAAGGCTATGCGGTGAGCCGTACCGCCACACCGGGGCCGCTCGTGCTTGAAAAGCAGTGGTAGCGCGGGGAAAGCCCGCCATCAGCGCGCGAACGTTACCCGTCTTCAGACGGACGGCTTCGCCCAGTCGGGCGCGCGCTTCTCCATGAACGCCTGCACGCCTTCGAGCGCACACGCGTCCATCATGTTGCAGGCCATCGTCTGCCCGGCCATCTGATAGGCCGCTTCTATGCCCGTCTCGGCCTGCCGGTAGAACAACCCCTTGCCAGCGGCCACCGCAGCCGCGGGCTTGGCCAGAATCGAACGGCACAGCGCCGCCACTTCCGCGTCCAGTTGCTCCATCGCGACCACACGGTTGACGAGACCACGCTCGCGAGCCGTCTGCGCGTCGATGAATTCGCCCGTGAGCAACATCTCCATCGCCTGCTTTCGTGTGAGATTGCGCGAGAGCGCGACACCCGGCGTCGCGCAGAACAGGCCGACGTTGATGCCGGAGACAGCGAAGCGCGCCGTCGACGCAGCGACGGCCAGATCGCACATAGCAACCAGTTGACACCCTGCTGCCGTTGCGATGCCGTGCACCCGCGCAATCACCGGTTGCGGCATGCGCTGCATCGTCAGCATCACGCGCGTGCATTGATTGAACAACGTGCGGTAGTAGTCGAGCGACGGCTCGGCGCGCATCTCCTTGAGGTCGTGCCCCGCACAAAACGCCGGGCCGGCAGCCGCGAGCACCACCACGCGCGCGGTAGCGTCGCGAGCCGTGTCGTCGAGCGCGCGTTGCAGCGTGTCGAGCACCGCTTCGCTGAGCGCATTGAAATGACGTGGACGATTCAGCGTGAGTGTGACCACACCGGCAAGTTCGCCCTCGCCGCGCGTGACCAGGACACAGGGTTCAGCCGTTGCGGCCGCGGATTCGGATGCCGTCATCTTCGCCTCCTGCGCCGCGTCTGAACGCGCGGCATCGCATATGGGTCAAGCGCGCAACGTCAAACGTCGGCGAGCACCCTCAGGTGCGCCACGACGCTGCGGCCAAGCGCCGAGAGGTTGTAGCCGCCTTCGAGGCAGCTCACGATACGCCCCTTCGAATGACGATCCGCCACCGCTTTGACGCGCTCGGTGATCCACATGAAGTCCGCTTCGGTCAGTCCGAGATTGCCGAGATCGTCTTCGCGGTGCGCATCGAAGCCTGCCGAGAAGAAGATCATTTCCGGACGGAACGCTTCGAGCTGGCCCAGCCATCCGTAGTCGATGGCCTCGCGCGCCTGCATACCGGACGTACGGGCGGAGAGCGGGATGTTGAGCATGTTCGGGGCCGGATCGACCGCCCCGGAAAACGGATAGAACGGGTGCTGGAAAATGCCGCACATCAGCACGCGGTCGTCGTTGGCGAATGCGGCTTCGGTGCCGTTGCCGTGGTGCACGTCGAAGTCGACGATTGCCACGCGCGAGAGCCCGTGCACTTCCAGCGCATGGGCGGCGGCAATCGCAACGTTGTTGAACAGACAGAAGCCCATCGCACGCGTGGGTGTCGCGTGGTGGCCCGGCGGACGCACGCTGCAAAAGGCGTTCTCGAGTTCGCCACGAATGACGGCATCGGTCGCAGCAATCGCCGCCCCCGCCGCGCGGGTGGCCGCACGCCACGAATACGGATTGAGCAACGTGTCCGGGTCGATCGGGAAATAGCCCGATTCGGGAATGTTGTCTCGAATGAAGTCGATGTGAGCCTGCGTATGCACGAGCCGCAGACTCGCCTCGTCAGCGGCAGGCGCTTCGCGGCGCTCGAGCAAACCGTCGATACGTCCGGCGATCAGTTGGTCCTCGATGGCGCGCAGCCGCTCGGGACATTCCGGATGCCACTCTCCCATCTCGTGACGGATGCAATCGGGGTGCGTATAAAACCCGGTAGCCATTCGTGTGTCGCCTATCGCTTCGAATCGTTATATTGGGACGGGCGGAGAATGCCCGCCGCGCCGTGGTCTCCACGTCCGGTAGCGGCCGGGCGTGGCGCCTGGCTCACGGTGCCGCACTGCACTGGCACACACGTGCCGATGGCCGGCATCCCCCTGAACACTGTCACGGACAGTGCACAGGCCTTAAGGTATCACAGGTGCACTCGGTTATACTGCCGAGCAGTCTCCCAGCAGACCCGTGTCAGCCGGTAAGCGCCGTTCTCCTGAAATTCGGGACGGCAGGAACTGGCATGAATGGTTGACGCTCTAGTCTTAACCGCGTGTCGAATCGCTTCGATACTCGCCGACAAGCGCATCAACGCGACTAACGCGACGACGGCCCCTACGGCCGCCTCGCATTCGGACTTCATACAGGCCTGACAGACAGCATGACATCACCGGTACGGATGTACGACTTGCTCCCGCTGGCGCTCTCGCGCCTCACTCATCGACCGGACACTGGCCGCACTAGCCGTTATCTCCCGGCCACCCTCCGCAAGCCCTCCGACACGACGCGCCTTTGGCGCCTGTCTCGCCCGGTTCGCGCGCTCGGCGTTGCGCTATGCGTCGGTGCCTTCGCGCTGACGGCGACCGGCACGCACGCGCAAACGCGAGCGAAGCAAGTCGCGCAAGCGGAGTTCGAAGAAGAGGTCGTGCCGCAACGCTATGCGGCAAACCCCGAGGTCGATGCGTTCATCAACGACATCGTGGCACGCGACGGTTTCGATCGCGCCGAGTTGCAGCGAGTCTTCTCGCGCGTAGTGTTCTCGCAGACGGCCGCACGTCTGGCCGCACCGCCCGCCACCCCCGGCCAGAAGAACTGGATCAAGTACGAGAGGAATTTTCTCGACAACACGCGCATCAATGGCGGTGTGCGCTTCTGGAACCAGAACGCCGCTACGCTCGCGCGCGCGGCGAAGCAGTACGGTGTGCCCGAGGAGATCATCGTCGCCATCATCGGCGTAGAGACGATCTACGGGCGCAACATGGGCAACTTCCGCACCATCGACGCGCTCACCACGCTCGCGTTCGACTATCCGCCCGCACG
Source organism: Pandoraea sp. SD6-2 (assembly GCF_000389825.1). NCBI lineage: Bacteria > Pseudomonadati > Pseudomonadota > Betaproteobacteria > Burkholderiales > Burkholderiaceae > Pandoraea > Pandoraea sp. SD6-2. The sequence continues at coordinate 5,602 of NZ_KB944425.1, forward strand.
CAACCGTTCGGAGCGCATGGCGCTGTTTCGCAATGAGCTGGAAAACCTGCTGCTCTATGCACGCGAGCGCGGCGTCGATCCGTTCAGCGTCTACGGGTCGTACGCGGGTGCCATCGGCATTCCGCAGTTCATGCCGTCCTCGATCCGCAACTACGCCGTCGATTACACCGGCGACGGCAAGATCAATCTGACGACGGATGTGGCAGATGCCATCGGCAGCGTCGCCAATTTCCTCAAACAGCACGGTTGGCAGCCAGGACAGCCGGTCGTCTGGAACATCGCCGCCGATCGCGGCAGTCAGGGGCTGGCGGAAGCCGGCGCCGACGGGCAGCCCGAGCCGCACTGGAAGCTCGGCGACTTCGTCAAGGCCGGCATGCTGATGAACGAGCCACGGCTCGACGTAGGGGCCTCGCGCGACACGCCGGTGCTTATCGTCGATCTGCCCACGCCGGGACAGGCCACGCAGTACCGTATGGGACTGAACAACTTCTACGTGCTCACGCGCTACAACCGCAGCTTCTTCTACGCGATGTCGGTGTACGACCTGGCCGACGCAATCAAGGCGGCGCGCGCCCCGTAATACCGGGGCTGCGTGGTCGTTCACCATGAAAAACGGGACCCTTGGGTCCCGTTTTCGTTGTGTCTCCCGCGCTGGGGAGGCGGTGCAGGGCACCGCCGCACATCACGCCGGGAACACGCCCGTCGACAGATAGCGATCGCCGCGATCGCACACGACGAACACGATGGTCGCGTTCTCGACTTCGCGCGCCAGATTCAGCGCGATGTGGCATGCGCCGGCTGCCGAAATACCGCAGAAAATGCCCTCTTCCGCAGCCATCCGGCGCGCCATGATTTCGGAATCCGCCTGCGTCACCGAGATCGTGCGGTCCACACGTGAGCGGTCGAAAATCTTGGGAAGATACGCTTCCGGCCATTTGCGAATTCCGGGAATGCGCGAGCCTTCTGCCGGCTCGGCACCGATGATCTGCACGGCGTCGTTCTGCTCTTTCAGATACTGCGATACCCCCATGATCGTGCCTGTCGTCCCCATCGCGGAGACAAAGTGCGTGATGCGCCCTTCGGTATCGCGCCAGATTTCCGGGCCGGTCGTCTCGTAGTGCGCGCGCGGGTTGTCCGGGTTGGCGAACTGGTCCAGGATGGTGCCGCGGCCGTCTCGCTGCATCTGTTCGGCGAGATCGCGCGCGTACTCCATGCCGCCCTTGACCGGCGTCAGGATGATTTCGGCGCCATACGCGCCCATGCTCTGACGACGCTCGACAGAGAGGTCTTCCGGCATGATGAGGACCATCTTGTAGCCGCGAATCGCCGCCGCCATCGCCAGCGCGATGCCGGTATTGCCGGAGGTCGCTTCGATGAGTGTGTCGCCCGGTTTGATGCGGCCACGCAATTCCGCGTGCTTGATCATCGACAGCGCCGGACGGTCTTTCACCGACCCCGCCGGGTTGTTGCCCTCGAGCTTGCCGAGAATCACGTTGTTTCGGCGGCGGATGTCGTCGTCGGGCAAACGCACCAATTGCACCAGCGGCGTATTGCCGATGGTGTCTTCGATAGTCTTGTAGGCCATTACACTGAGCTTTTTTCGATCGGGAATCGGATCATTCTAATCCACCCGCCCTGCTCACGCTCATGGTAAGGCTTCGGCCGGACATCGCATTGCGCGACATCCGGCCGCCCGGAGCGCCTCAGAGCTTCGGTGCACTGGCCGGCGACGGGGCCTTGGCCTTCTTCGATTTGGACGATTTGGCAGGAGCCGAGCCGGCACCCGCTGCTGCCGGGGCCGACGCGGCCGACGGTGCCGTATCCGCCTTGGCAGCCTTAGCCTCCTTAGCCTCCTTGGACTTCTTCGACTTCGCGGCCTTCGTGTCGGGTGCACCCGCAGCCGATGCCGCCGCCGGAACCGTCGTGCCCGGCTTGGCCTGCGTCGCCGTCGCACCGGTCGAGGCCGGCTTCATGGCCGGGCCTGCGGCCGGCGTAGGCACCGGGGCCTTTTGCGTGGCAGTGGGCGGCACAGGCGCCGTCGGCGCTGCCGTAGCGGGCTTGGCAGGGGCCGCAGGGGCTGCCGGCGTCTGCGTGGCTTGTGGCACCGGCTTGGCCGGGGCCGCCGGAGCGGTGGCGGGTGCAGATTTTGCCGACGCCGCAGGTGCCGCCGGGGCTGCAGCACCGCCCTGCCCGTTGATCGTCAAGCCTTCGGATTGGAGCGTGGAGACGGACTTGGCGCCCAACCCCTTGACGCGCTTGGCGACGTCAGCCGCGTCCTTGTAAGGCCCGTGGGCGTTGCGTTCTTCGATGATGGCCTTGGATTTGACCGGTCCGATGCCCTTGAGCGCTTCAAGCTGCGTCTGGTCAGCGGTATTGATGTCGACAGCGGCCATCGCCAGGCCGCACAGGGTGAAAAAGGCAACAACCGCCAGCAAGAGTTTGCGAAGCATGGTGCGTTCCTTATGAGGTGTCTCGGGCCGATATTGTGGATACCCCCGATACCTCATTAACGCCCAAGCGCGTCTGCGGATGACATCGGCAGCAATATAAGACGAAACGGGGAGCCATCTGGCTCCCCATTCTGTCCGGCAAAGCGTCTCTGCGCTTACTGCGCGAGCAGCCAGCGCACGTAGCGCGACACCCCTTCGCCCACTGTGTAGAACGGCTGCTGATAACCGCCCGCCTGACGCAGATGGTCGATATTCGCCTGCGTGAAGCACTGGTACTTACCGCGCAGGGCGTCCGGGAACGGGATGTACTCGACCAACCCCTGCCTGACCAGCTCGTCGAGCGTCAGCGGCGCCTCGCCCGCTTCCTGGCGAAGCGTATTGATCACCGCAACGGCAATGTCGTTGAACGGTTGCGCACGGCCCGTACCAAGGTTGAAGATACCGCTGCGCTCCGGGTGATCGAAGAAGTGCAGATTCACCTTGACCACATCTTCGACCGACACGAAGTCGCGGCTTTGCGTACCGGCTGCGTAACCGTTGTATTCGCCAAAGAGCTTCACACGGCCGTTGGCGCGGAATTCATTGAAGTTGTGGAACGCGACCGACGCCATGCGTCCCTTGTGCGCCTCACGCGCGCCATACACGTTGAAGTAACGGAAACCGGCCACCTGACTCGGCAACTTGCCGCCCGCGTCGCGCACGGCACGACGCACGATCTGGTCGAACAGGAACTTCGAGTAGCCGTAGACGTTCAGCGGCTTCTCATACTCACGCGACTCCACGAACGTTTCCGACGCGCCGTACGTTGCCGCCGACGACGCATAGAGGAACGGCACCGTCTGCGCCTGACAGGCATCGAACAGCGCACGCGTGTAGCGGAAGTTGTTCTCCATCATGTAGCGGCCATCCGTCTCCATCGTGTCGGAGCAGGCGCCTTCGTGGAAAATCGCACGAACCCGGCCGAACTCCCGGCGCTGGAAGCGCGCAACGAAATCGGTCTTATCGAGGTAATCGCTGATCTCGCAATCGACCAGATTGCGGAATTTGTCGGCGCGCGTGAGATTGTCGACCGCCACGATGTCGGTCTCGCCGCGTTCGTTGAGGGCCTTGACGATGTTCGCGCCGATGAAGCCGGCAGCGCCGGTCACGATGATGGTCATGTCAGTTCGGAAAAGAGTTCGTTGTAGTCCACCGTCGCCGTGCCCAGCTTGCCCACGACGATACTGCCCGCGCGGTTGGCGAGCACCACGGCCTGCGGCAGTGACACGCCGGCGGCGAGCGATGCCGCGAGCGTTGCGATCACGGTGTCGCCCGCGCCCGAAACGTCGTACACCTCACGCGCTTGCGCCGGTACGTGCAGCGCACCGCCTTCGGTGAAGAGTGTCATGCCTTCTTCCGAGCGCGTGAGCAGCAGCGCCTCGAGGTTCAGCGACTCGCGCAGGTTCTGCGCACGCGCCGTGAGATCGTCTTCCGAACGCCACTCGCCCACGACCTGCTGCAATTCCGACCGGTTCGGGGTCAGGATCGTGGCACCGCGATAGCGCTCGTAGTCACTGCCCTTCGGGTCGACAAGTACCGCTTTGCCGGCCGCCCGCGCGGCTTCGATCATCGGTTGCACGTGCGTCAGACCGCCCTTCGCGTAATCCGAGAGCAGCACGACGTCATAGTTGGCGAGCAGGTGACGATACTGGTCGAGCACCGCCAGCAACACTTCACGCGCCGGCTGGTTTTCGAAGTCGATGCGCAGCAGTTGCTGCTGACGCGACACGATGCGCAACTTGATCGTCGTCGCCAGATCCGCATCGCGTGTCACGAAGGCGGTCACACCGCTCGCGTCGAGCATCTCGACCACGCGCTCCGCCGGCTCATCTTCCCCAAGCACGCACAACAGCCCTGCCTGCGCGCCCAGCGACGCGGCATTGAGCGCCACGTTCGCCGCCCCCCCCAAGCGCTCTTCGTTGCGCTTGACATGCACGACCGGCACCGGTGCTTCCGGAGAAATGCGATTGACGTCGCCAAACCAGTAGCGATCGAGCATCACGTCGCCAACGATGAGCACGCGCGCGCGGCTGAAGGCCTCGCGAGGCACGGTGGGCATGCCAGGCGCTTGTACGGTGCGCGTGAGCGAAGTTGCCGTCGAAGTCATTCGTCGCTCCTGGATGCTCAGACCGGCTTACGCAGATCGCGGCCAATAGCGTGGTACTCGATGCCGAGTTCCTGCATGGCTTCCGGATCGTACAAGTTACGGCCGTCGAAAATCAGCGGCAACGACAACGCCGTTTTCACCTTCGCGAAATCGGGGCTACGGAAGGCCTTCCATTCGGTGACGATGACGAGCGCATCGGCACCCGTCAACGTGTCGTTCTGCGTCGCACAGAATTCGATTCGGGCATGCGCCGCGAGGTCGTCGGCGAAGTCCAGCGCAATCACGCGACGCGCTTCTTCGAGTGCCACCGGATCGTAGGCGCGCACACGCGCGCCACGGCGCACCAGCTCCTCGATGACACGACGGCTGGGCGCCTCGCGCATGTCGTCGGTGTTCGGCTTGAACGCCAGCCCCCACAGCGCGAATGTCTTGTCCGAGAGATCGTCGCCAAGGCGATTGATGATCTTCTCGATCAGCACAGCCTTCTGCGTTTCATTGACGGCTTCCACCGCGTTCAGAATCCGCAGCGGCACACCGTAGTCTTCAGCAGTGCGCACGAGCGCCTGCACGTCCTTCGGGAAGCACGAGCCGCCGTAGCCACAACCGGCATAGAGGAAGTGATAGCCGATACGCGGGTCCGAACCTATGCCCTGACGCACGTCTTCGATATCCACGCCGACGCGATCGGCCAGATTCGCCAACTCGTTCATGAACGAGATACGGGTGGCCAGCATGGCGTTCGCCGCGTACTTGGTGAACTCTGCCGAGCGCACATCCATATACAGCGTACGTTCGTGATTGCGGTTGAACGGCGAGTACAGGCGCTTCATCATCGCGCGCGCCTGTTGGCCGTCGGCGTCGTCGTCCACCCCGATCACGATACGGTCCGGACGCATGAAATCGTCCACGGCCGCGCCTTCCTTCAGGAATTCGGGATTCGAGACGACGGAGAACGACACATCCTCACCGCGTTTGGCAAGTTCTTCGGCCACGGCAGCGCGCACCTTGTCGGCCGTGCCCACCGGCACCGTCGATTTGTCGACGATCACCTTGAAGCTCTTGGCGTACCGGCCAATATTGCGCGCAGCGGCCACAACGTATTGCAAGTCGGCGGAGCCGTCTTCATCCGGGGGAGTGCCCACGGCGATGAACTGCACGTCGCCATGCGCGACCGAGGCTTCGACATCCGTCGAGAAGTGCAGCCGGCCGGCTTCGCGGTTTCGCGCGATGATTTCCTTCAGGCCGGGTTCGTGGATCGGCACACCGCCGTTGTTCAGAATGTCGATCTTGCGCGGATCGACATCGAGACAGAACACGTCGTTGCCGACGTCCGCCAGACAAGCGCCCGTAACGAGGCCGACGTATCCGGAGCCGATGATGGTGACTTTCATGATTGCGCGAACTTAAAGAAATTAGGAGGCCGCGGGCACGTCGGCACGACGCGGCGTATAGGTCTCCCAGCCATTACAGCCGGGGCATTGCCAATAGAACAGCCGCGCGCGGAAGCCGCACTGATCGCAGACGTAGCGCGGCAACGACTTGGTGCGTTGCGTGACGAGCTTGCCCATGAGTTGCAGATCGGACTGCGTATCCGGGGGCGCCGTCGCGGCGTGCGCTTCGAGCAGACGCGTCATGCCGAGTGCGCTCGGTGCGCGACGCATCTGCTCTCGCATGAGCTTGAGCGCCGCGTCCGGTCCCTCGAGGGCCACTGTCTTCTCGTAGACGATCTCGAGCAGATCGTCCGACGGATTCTTGTCCAAGGCATCGCGCAGCACCACGAGTCCTTCCGGCGCACGGCCCAAGGCGTCATACGCGCGCATCAAGCGCTTGGCCGCCAGGCCGAGATACGCCGGATTCTGTTGCTCGATCGTGCTGAGCACGGTCAATGCTCCCTGCGCATCGCCGGCGGCAAGCAGCATATCGCCGCGCAGCAAAGGCGCGCGCACGTTCGCGGGATTGGCGTCGAGCGCGGCATCCAGCTCTTGCGTCACCGAAGCGATGTCCTTGCGTTGCAGCGCTTCCTGCGCCAGTTCGCAGTGGAACTGAGCAATCTCCTTGCGGTACGACACGGCGGGATCGAGATCACCGAGCATCTCGGCCTCGGTCAGCGCCTTACGCCACTCTTTCTCGATCTGATAAATCGTGAGCTTCGCATGTTGCGCGGCTTTGGCGTACGCGCCCGTATGCAAACGGCCGAACGCCTCTTCGGCACGGTCAAGCAGACCCGCCTTGAGAAAGTCGTGGCCCAACTCGTAGAGCGCATGCTCCTGATCGGCTTGCGGCAAATCGTCACGAGAAAGCAGGTTCTGATGCACGCGAATAGCGCGCTCCGTCTCGCCGCGACGGCGGAACAGGCTGCCAAGCGCAAAGTGCAGTTCGGTGGTTTCGGGGTCGAGCTTCGCGACTTCAATGAAGGCGTCGATCGCCTTGTCGGGCTGCTCGTTGAGCAGGAAGTTCAGACCGCGAAAATAGGATGCCGGCAGATTGCGGCTCTCAGAGAGCAGGCTGCGCAAATCCAGGCGCGCGGCCACCCAGCCGCAGCCGAAAATCACGGGGATGGCTAATAGCCACCAGACCTCGAATTCCATGAATGCGTGTTGTCGTTGAAACAGTCGATGAGGATGGCGAGAATCGTACGCCGCGCCGCCGTCGCCTTAGACCGGCGGCAGCATCGGTGGTTGATCGCTTGCTTCGGTATCACGTTGCGCACGCGCAAGATCGCGGCGCGTGCGGCGCAGTTCAAGGCGTTGGCGCATCAGGCTCGGTAACGTGGCGAGTACACCGATCACGCCACCGACCACGAAAAACGCCAGACCGATCATGATGAGCGGTGCTGTCCACGTATGGCCCAGGAACAGGTTCAACGTGACCGCGCCCGTGTTGGCGAGCGCGAGACACAACAACACCACGAACACGATAAGACGAACGATCCAAACAATCAGCTTCATGCCGAAAGGCTCCTGCGGCAGGCTTGCCGTATGTTTTGCGACTTGAGCGACCTCGCGCGCACGGTATTGACACCGTCCATGCACCGGGCCGTCACGTGGGCGTATTGTACCGGATGTGCTCCATGAGGCGTCGGTACTGCCGCGCGCTTCACATTTGCGTCACTTGGCACTCGCGTCCGCCAGACGCAAAAAAAGCGCCCGAAGGCGCTTTTTTTGCGTAGTAGATCCCAAAGGGCCTTATTGGTCCGACGCCTTGTGATCAACCCGCTCTCGCAATTCCTTGCCCGGCTTGAAGTGCGGCACGAATTTCTCCGGCACCAACACTTTCTCGCCCGACTTCGGGTTGCGGCCGACGCGCGGTGGCCGACGGTTGAGCCCAAAACTACCGAAACCGCGGATCTCGATTCGATGACCGCGCGCAAGCGCATCAGCCATCGCGTCGAGAATCGTCTTCACCGCGAAATCGGCATCCTTGAGCACCAACTGGGGAAACCGCGCCGCCAACTGGTTGACCAATTCAGACTTGGTCATAGGCCTTGGACCTTACTGATTCTGGCTGTCCAGCTTGGCTTTGAGCAGGGCACCCAGGTTCGTGGTGCCGCTCGCTGCCGAGCTATCCGACGACAGCTTGCTCATCGCTTCTTGCTGTTCAGCCGAATCCTTGGCCTTGATCGACAGGTTGATGTTGCGCGACTTGCGATCGATGTTGACGATCATTGCATTGACGGCTTCACCTTCCTTGAGCACATTGCGGGCATCTTCCACACGGTCGTGTGAGATTTCCGATGCGCGCAGGTAGCCTTCGACGTCATCACCCAGCGACACGACAGCACCCTTCGGATCGACAGCCTTGATGGTGCCGTCAACGATCGAGCCCTTGTCGTGGATTGCCACGAAGGTGTTGAACGGATCGCCTTCGAGCTGCTTGATACCCAGCGAGATGCGTTCCTTCTCGACATCGATGCCCAGAACCACGGCTTCGACTTCGTCGCCCTTCTTGTACTTGCGCACGGCTTCTTCGCCAGCTTCGCTCCACGACAGGTCCGACAAGTGGACCAGGCCGTCGATGCCGCCCGGCAGACCAATGAACACGCCGAAGTCGGTGATCGACTTGATTGCGCCCTTGATCTTGTCGCCCTTCTTGAAGTTGCGCGAGAAATCATCCCACGGGTTCGGCTTGCACTGCTTCATGCCGAGGCTGATACGACGACGGTCTTCGTCGATCTCGAGCACCATGACTTCGACTTCGTCGCCCAGTTGGACAACCTTGGTCGGGGCCACGTTCTTGTTGGTCCAGTCCATTTCCGACACGTGAACCAGGCCTTCGATGCCCGATTCCACTTCGACGAATGCGCCGTAGTCGGTGATGTTGGTGACCTTGCCGAACAGGCGGGTGCCTTGCGGGTAACGGCGAGCGATGCCTTCCCACGGATCTTCGCCGAGTTGCTTGACGCCCAGCGAGACACGGCCCTTCTCTTGATCGAACTTGAGGATCTTGGCGGTGACTTCCTGGCCAACCGACAGAACTTCGCTCGGGTGACGCACACGACGCCATGCGATGTCGGTGATGTGCAGCAGGCCGTCGATACCGCCCAGGTCGACGAACGCACCGTAATCGGTGATGTTCTTGACCACGCCCTTGACGATCGCGCCTTCCTTGAGCGTCTCGAGCAGCTTGGCGCGCTCTTCACCCTGGGTGGCTTCGATCACGGCACGGCGCGACAGCACAACGTTGTTGCGCTTGCGGTCGAGCTTGATAACCTTGAATTCGAGGGTCTTGCCTTCGTACGGGGTCGTGTCCTTGACCGGACGCGTATCAACCAGCGAACCCGGCAGGAATGCACGGATGCCGTTGACCATCACGGTCAGGCCGCCCTTGACCTTGCCGGTGATCGTACCGGTCACGAGGTCGCCCGACTCGAGGGCCTTCTCCAGTTGCAGCCACGAGGCCAGACGCTTGGCCTTGTCGCGCGACAGCACGGTGTCGCCGTAGCCGTTTTCCAGGGCGTCGATCGCCACGGAAACAAAGTCGCCGGCCTGAACTTCGACCTCGCCCTGATCATTCAGGAATTCTTCGATGGGGATGTACGCTTCGGACTTGAGCCCGGCGTTGACGACCACGAAGTTGTGGTCAACCCGCACGACTTCAGCGCTGATGACTTCACCAGCACGCATGTCTTGGCGGGAGAGCGACTCTTCGAAAAGCGCCGCGAAAGATTCGTTGGTCGAGGTTTGCAGGTCGGACATAAATGTGGATTACGCCGCTGACGTCCGTCTCCCGAGGGGGCTGACGATGACGAACAACGGTTGGGTTAAAGGTTAGACAAAACCATGCCGGATGACTGCATGAAACATCCGGTCAGGCGCCTTGCGGGTACTGCACCTGCGCGAACCATTCGAGCACCTGAGCCACCGCCTGATCGACGTTGAGCCCCGACGTGTCGAGCACCCGCGCACCCTCTGCCGGCCTAAGCGGCGCCTCTGCACGGGTACGATCCCGCGCATCACGCGCCTCAAGATCCAGCATGAGACTGTCTATATTAGCAGAAAAACCTTTTTCTATCAATTGCTTATACCGTCTCTCGGCACGAGCCTGTGGCGAAGCTGTCAAAAAGACCTTCAATTCGGCTTCCGGGAAGATCACGGTCCCCATATCACGGCCGTCCGCGACGAGGCCTGGCGGGGTCTTGAACCCACGCTGGAGCGCCATCAACGCCTGCCGCACCGCCTTGTGCACGGCGATACTCGATGCCCGGTTACCGATGGCTTCGGCACGGATCGCGTCGGTAACATCTTCGCCGGCCAGCCAGATGCGCTGCTCCTTGAACCGCACGTCGAGTGTTTCGGCGAGCACCGACAGCGCCCCGGCGTCGTCAGGATCGATCCCGTGACGGGCGCTCGCCAGCGCCGTAAGTCGATAGAGCGCCCCACTGTCTAGATAGTGAAAGCCCAGTGCATCGGCAACACGGTGCGCCACCGTGCCTTTGCCGGATGCCGTCGGTCCATCTACCGTAATGACCGGAATCGAGTCGTCTACTACCGTCAAGTCAGGCATCCCTTCGTCTCTGTCTATCCAACACATTAGAAAATAAAATCCCCCGTCCAAATAATAATGATTATCATTTAGATTAAAGCGCTACCGGCGCTACCGAAAGATATGACTGCCATGCAAAGCCGCGATTATCCCTTAGCCGGTCCCGAATGGGTGCCGCCACCCGCCCCGCAAGCTAATGCGCCGCGCCGTGCGCAGCGTTGGATGGGGTTCGCCGGCGCGGGCACCCTCATCGCCGTCGGGTATATGGATCCGGGCAACTGGGCCACGGCAATCGCCGGGGGCGCCCGTTACGGATACACGCTGCTGAGCGTTGTGCTGCTCTCGAGCGTGATGGCGTTGTTGTTGCAATGGTTGGCGGCACGCGTCGGTCTGGTAACCGGGCGCGATCTCGCGCAACTCTCACGTAGCCAGTATAGCCGCCGCACTTCGCTGGCGTTATGGGGGCTTTGCGAGATTGCCATCATCGCCTGCGATCTTGCCGAGATCATCGGCAGCGCGGTGGCGCTGCAATTGCTGTTCGGCCTCTCTCTGCCGGTGGGTGTGGTGCTCGCGGGCGCGCTCGCTTTCGCCATGCTCGGATTGCAAGGTTTCGGACAACGCCGGCTTGAAGGCGCCGTAGCCGCGCTGATTCTGCTCACGGCGGGTTGCTTTGCAGCCCAACTGGCGCTGGCCAACCCAGACTGGAGCGCCGCCGCCGCAGGCCTTCGCCCACGCAGCGAGATCGTCGCTCAGGCGGGCATGCTCTGGCTGGCGACCGGCATTCTCGGCGCGACGGTCATGCCCCACAACCTGTATCTGCACTCGGCGCTGCTACGTGTGCGCGGCGAGGCGATGCCCGAGCGCACCCCAGCGACACTGCGACGCGCACTGCGCGCCACGCACTGGGACACCACACTGTCGCTCGGCTTTGCCTTCCTGATCAACGCGGCGCTCCTGATTCTGGCGGCCTGCGTGTTCCATGCGAGCGGAAACACGTCGGTTGAATCGCTTGGCGACGCGCACAGGTTGCTCGCACCGCTGCTCGGTAACCAATGGGCAGGAGTGATGTTTGCCGCCGCGCTCCTCGCCTGCGGCCTGAATTCGACAGTGACCGCCACGCTCGCGGGACAAGTCACGATGGAAGGCTTCCTCGATTTGCGGATGAAGCCGTGGCAACGTGCGCTGATCACGCGCGCGCTGGCGCTCCTTCCCGCGCTGCTGATCGTCGGACACAACGGCGAAGCCCAGACAACGAACCTTCTGGTCTTCAGTCAGGTTGTGCTGAGCCTGCAACTGCCGTTTGCGGTCGTTCCGCTGGTCCGATTCGCTGGCGACGGAAAGCTGATGGGCGAATGGCGCGTGCGCGGCGCACTGCTGGCCGTCGCCTGGCTCATGGCAAGCGCCATCGTCGCGCTGAACGGCATTTTGCTTTGGCAAACACTGACCGGCTGACGGCACGCGTCCAGCGCCCACCATGCCGCACAGCTTCAATTCACACGGTGAGACGATGGCGAATCGAAAGGGCTGACGGACTTCTGCGGCAGTTCAGCCGCCGACTGCCCCCATAAACTACGACGCGATGCGCGCGAACTCTGCGAAATACGTCGGGAACGTCTTGGCAACGCACTTCGGATCGTTGATCGTCACCGGAACACCACCAAGACTCACGAGCGAGAAACACATTGCCATACGATGATCGTCGTAGGTGTCGATCACTGCATTCGGCGTTAGCGAAGACGGCGGCGTGACGCGCAGATAATCCACCCCCTCTTCCACCGTCGCCCCCACCTTGCGCAATTCGATCGCCATGGCGCTCAGACGATCCGTCTCCTTGACACGCCAGCTCGCCACATTACGCAGCGTCGTCGTACCGTCAGCGAAGAGTGCGGCAACGGCGATCGTCATCGCGGCATCGGGAATGTGATTGAAATCCATATCGACGGCACGCAGCTTGCCGCTCGGCGTGTCGATACCATGCACCTCAATGGCATCGTCGTGCAGCGTAACGCGTGCGCCCATCGCCGCAAGGGCGTCCACAAAACGCACGTCGCCCTGAATGCTGTCGCGGCCAACGCCCTCCACGCGCATCGGACCGCCGCCAATCGCACCGGCCGCGAGGAAATAGGATGCCGACGAGGCGTCGCCCTCGACCCGGATTTCGCCAGGGCTCCGATACTTCGCGCCATCGGCATCCGCCGCTGGCAGTATGAAGCGCGACCACTCATCCTGTCGCACATCGATGCCAAAGCGCCGGAGCAACCGCAGCGTAATGTCGATATACGGCTTGGAAATCAGCTCTCCCTCGACCTCGACAAGAATCTCACCCGTTGCCGAAGGCAGCAACGGCAATGTCAGCAATAGCGCCGTCAAGAACTGACTCGACACGTCGCCTCGCACGCGAATCGGCGTGACGGGTGCCGCCACGTCGGCCGGTTTGATATGCAGCGGGGGATAGCCGGCGTTGCCGAGGTAATCGATCTGCGCACCGAGTTGGCGCAAGCCATCGACGAGATCACCGATCGGGCGCTCATGCATGCGTGCCACGCCCGAGACTTCATAGTCGCCATGGCTCAACGACAGCGCCGCCGTCAACGGACGAATGGCCGTGCCTGCATTCCCCATGAACAGCTTGGCGGTCTTCACGGGAAACACGCCACCGCAGCCTTCCACGAGGTAATCGCGCGAGTTACCGACCTGCGTGCATTTCACGCCGAGCGTCGCCAATGCGTCGAGCATCACCTGCGTGTCGTCCGATGCCAGCAGGTCGCGCACGCGGGTCGTTCCGTGAGACAGCGCAGCGAGCAGCAGCACCCGGTTCGAGATACTTTTCGAACCGGGCAGGCGCAGCGTACCTTCGGCGTGGCCGTAAGGGCCGAGATCAAGCGTTTCCATTACTTTTCCTGTTGCTTGGCCCAATCCGTTCGCGCCCGACTGGCGCGAGCGAACACGGCCTCGAGACCGGCACCATCACCGGTGTCGATCAATTCACGCAGTGTGCCGAGCGTAGCCAGATAGCCATCGAGTTCGGCAAGCAATGCCTCGCGATTGGCCACACAGATATCGCGCCACATTTCCGGATTCGATGCAGCAATACGCGTGAAGTCACGGAAGCCACCGCCCGCGAAACCGAATTTCAGCGCAGCGTCGGGGGCCTCAAGAATCTGCGCAATGAGGGCGTACGACAGCACGTGCGGCAAGTGACTCACCGACGCAAAAACGCGATCATGTTGTGTCTCGGACATTTCCGAAACACGCGCGCCCGTCGCCTCCCACATCGCCCGCACTTGCGCGACATCCTCGCGGCGATTGTCCGGTTGCGGGCAAAGAACGACGCGCCGGTCGCGATACAAATCGACTTTCGCTGCGTCGACACCCGACAACTCCGCACCGGCAATCGGATGGCCGGGCACGAAGCGCCAAACTTCGTCACCCAATGCTTCCCTGGCGGCCGCCACGGCGTCCGTCTTGGTGCTGCCCGCATCGGTCACGATCGTATTGCCGCCAAGATGCGGACGAATTGCCGCGAGCAAGGCCGGCGTTTGTGCCACCGGTGCCGCGAGCACAACCACATCGGCTCCGGTCACGGCATCGGCCATCGACACGGCAGCGCGATCGATCACACCGAGTTCGCAAGCCCGCGCGAGCGACGCTTCGCTGCGTCCCACGCCGACGACTTCCTTCACCGTCCCCGTCGCCTTGAGCGCACGCGCGAGCGAACCCCCGATCAGGCCGACGCCGCAGATGACGAGTTTATTCAAACTCATGATGTATGGCCTGCCGCTCGTTATGCGCAGCGCGGGTATGACCCGAGCACTTTGCAATAGGCGGCGTTCTGACGCAGGACATCGAGCGCTTTGGCAACATTGGGATCTTCGCGATGACCCTCGAAGTCGACGTAGAAGTAATACTCCCACGCACCGCTCTTGGCCGGGCGCGACTCAAATCGCGTCATCGACACGCCGTTGTTCGCGAGCGGCTCGAGCAGCGCCACCACTGCTCCCGCCCGATTGGGTACCGAGAGAATCAGCGAGGTCTGATCGTGACCGCTCGGCGCCGGGTCCTGCGTGCCGATCACGACGAAACGCGTGCGGTTGTGCGGATCGTCCTGCACATGTGAGAACGCGATTTGCAGTCCATACTGAGCAGCCGCCGACTCGCCCGCGATGGCGGCAATCGCCGGATCGGCTGCCGCCATGCGCGCTGCCTCGGCATTGCTCGATACCGCCTGACGCTCCAGTTGCGGAAAATGCGCTGTCAGCCAGTGCTGGCACTGTGCGAGCGACTGGGCGTGCGAGCAAATACGCGTCACACCATCGAGCGTGCCCGATTGCGTCATCAAATTATGATGAATCGGCAAGGCGATTTCACCGCCGATCGTCAGCGGACTCTGCAGCAGCAGGTCCAGGGTGCGCGACACCACACCCTCGGTCGAGTTCTCGACCGGCACGACACCGAAGTCTGCGCTACCGGCCTCCACGGCCCGGAAAACCTCGTCGAGCGACGGGCACGGCAAACCCTTCACACTCTGACCAAAATAGGTGAAAGCCGCCTGCTCGCTATAAGTCCCTGCCGGGCCAAGATAGGCGACAGTCATGACCTTCTCGAGCGCGCGGCTGGCCGACATGATCTCGCGCCAGATCGACGCCAGATTGGCGCCATACAGCGGACCGTCGTTAGCCTGTTGCAGACGGGAAATCACCTGCAACTCGCGCTCGGGCCGGAACACCGGCGCACCAAAACGTTTCTTGACCTCGCCCACTTCCAGGGCGACGGCCGCACGTTGATTGAGCAGCTTCAAAAGCTGCACGTCGATAGCATCGATCTTCTCGCGCAGAGGGCGCAACGATGCGTTCAGATCATCATCCATGGAGCGTATTGTCTTCTTACGATGGGACATGGTCAGGCAGCTCGCGGTGCGATGTCCCGAAGGACGTCGGAAGGTTCCTGCCGCACCGGCTGTTCGCCCTCGTCAGCCGTGGCTGCGCTCGAATTCGCGCAGATAGTCCACCAGCGCCTCGACACCGGCAAGCGGCATCGCATTGTAGATCGAGGCACGCATGCCCCCCACGGACTTGTGGCCCTTGAGTTGCAGCAGACCGCGCTCGCGGGCGCCGGTCAGGAAGGTTTCGTTCAATGCATCGTCGTGCAGGAAAAACGGCACGTTCATCCGCGAACGGCAATCCTTCGCCACCGGCGTGCGGTAAAAGTCGCTGCCGTCCAGATAGCCGTACAGCAGCTCGGCTTTCGCCTTGTTCCGGGCTTCCATGGCAACCAGCCCCCCCTGACGTTTGAGCCACTGGAACACGAGTCCGGCAATGTAGATGGCGTACGTCGGCGGCGTGTTGAACATCGAGTCGTTTTCGGCAACGATCTTCCAGTCGAATGCGCTGGGTGTGATCGGCAGCGAACGGCCGAGCAGATCATCACGCACGATGACGAGCGTGAGACCCGACGGCCCGATATTCTTTTGCGCACCGCCATACATCACGCCAAACTTCGACACGTCCATCGGGCGCGAAAGAATGTGCGACGAGACATCCGCCACGAGCGGCACATTCGGCAAGCCGGCAGCGGCCAGATCGGGGGTCCAGAAATACTCGACGCCGTGAATGGTCTCGTTCGTGCAGATGTGCACGTACGCCGGGTCCTTCGACAACTGCCATTCGTCCATCTTCGGCAGCCGGGTAAACTTGTCAGCCTCGGTGGTCGCGGCGATGTTGACGTCGCAATACTTGCGCGCTTCCTTCCGCGACTTCTCAGACCACGAGCCCGTGACGACATAATCCGCCGTACGGCGCTCGCCCGCACGCTCCCCGCCCAGCAAGTTCATCGGAACGATAGCGTTCTCCGCCAGCCCCCCTCCTTGCATGAACAAGGTCCGGTAGTTGTCGGGCACGGCCAGCAGCTCACGCAGGTCGGCCTGCGCCTGCGCCAGAATGCTCATGAACTCGCGGCCGCGATGGCTCATCTCCATCACGCCCATGCCGGCCCCATGCCAGTCAAGCATTTCCTCGGCTGCCTGGGCGAGTACTTCGGCAGGCAGCGCCGCCGGACCGGCGGAAAAATTGAAAGCGCGCGTCATTATCGTTTTGCAGCAGTAAAAGTGAAACGCAAGCCGGCGGAGACTGGCCCGTGCGGCTTGCGTTTCACGTCTGACGATCATTCGGCGGTGCGGCAGCAGCAGAGGTCAACTATACCGCCAGATGACCGCCGCGTGCGGCTGCCCGCCGCAATTCGGGCACAGGACGACTGCATTCCGGAAAATGCTGAGCAGAACCTGCCGATTTCGCCCCTCAATGCAAAATGGCCGTTTGCGATCACTCGCAAACGGCCATTATCGGTCAATCCCGTCGGGACCGGCCGAAATTTACTTCTTGGCCGGCGCCTTCACCGACTTGGCAGCAGCGGCAATCTCGGCGTCAGCTTGCTTCTTCGACGCGTCGATCGATTGCGGCATGTACTTCTGCATCAGGCCACCAACGACTTCTTGACCGACCTGATCCTGGACCTTGATGTACTTCTGACCGACCGGGCTCTTGTAGAACGCCGTCAGGCCCTTGATTTCGTCGGTGGTGTAGTACTTGCCGTAGGCGCTGTACTGAGCCTGAACCGCGTCGTTCTTGAATGCGTCGGAAGCGAAAACCTTACCGGCGTTGTCCACCAGCTTTTGCACGGAGTTCTGCTGCAGAACCGGCACGATCGCCTGCTTCTGCGCATCGCTCAACGTCTTGTTCTCGACCAGTTGCTCCTGCAGTGCACCGATGGCCATTTGCTTGGCCTGCGCCTGCGCGCCTTCGCCGATGGCGGCAACGAGCTTGTTCGAGTCGATAGCGTCGAGCAGATCCTTGATCGCTGCCTTCTTGTCGGCGTCGAGCGGGGCGCTCTGCTGGGCCATTGCCATTGCCGGTGCTGCGAGCAGCAGCCACATCCACTTCTTGACGTTGCGTTGCATAGTAATAGTCACTCCAAAGTTCGTCGGCTTTCGACGACGATAAATAGATGCATCCTCGCCTGGGCACTTCACTGCATCGGGCCAGATTCTACTGACTTTTCGGGGCAATGCACCCGTAGATTACATCGAGTTACGTCAGTATTACTCCGTGACATCCGCTTCCGGCGCCTCGTCGTCGCCCTGTGCTTCGCCATTCTCGGCAACCTCGGCGTCGGACTCAACGATGCGTTGCAGGCCTGAGAGCGTCGTGCCTTCATCCAGGCTGATCAGCGTCACCCCCTGCGTGGCCCGGCCCATTTCGCGAATTTCCGACACGCGCGTACGGATCAGCACCCCGCCAGTGGTGATCAGCATGATCTCGTCATCCGGCTCAACCAGCGTCGCCGCGACCACCCGGCCGTTGCGCTCGCTCGTCTGGATCGCAATCATACCCTTAGTGCCACGGCCATGGCGCGTATATTCGGTGATCGAAGTGCGCTTGCCGTAGCCGTTTTCGGTCGCTGTCAGCACCGACTGCTGCTCGTTTTCTGCGACCAGCAGCGCGATGACCGTTTGACCGTCTTCGAGTTGCATGCCGCGAACACCGCGCGCCTCACGCCCCATCGGACGCACGTCGTTTTCGTCGAAGCGCACGGCCTTGCCGCTGTCCGAGAACAACATGACGTCGTGCGCACCGTCGGTGATGGCCGCGCCGATCAGCACGTCGCCGTCGTCCAGGTTCACAGCGATGATGCCTTTCTTGAGCGGACGGCTGAAGGCCGCGAGCGGTGTTTTCTTGACCGTGCCCAAGCTCGTTGCCATGAACACGAAGCGATCTTCCGTGTACTCCTTGACCGGCAGCACGACGTTGATCTTCTCACCGTCCTGCAACGGGAACATATTGACGATCGGGCGCCCGCGCGAGTTCCGCGAACCCTGCGGCACTTCATAAACCTTGATCCAGTACACACGGCCGCGGTTCGAGAAGCAAAGGATCGTGTCATGCGTATTCGCGATGAACAGCGTGTCGATCCAGTCGTCGTCCTTCGTGGCTGCCGCCTGCTTGCCGCGTCCGCCGCGCTTCTGCGCGCGGTACTCGGACAACGGCATCGATTTGATGTAACCCGAGTGCGACAACGTCACCACCATATCCTGCGGGGTGATCAGGTCTTCCGTATCGAGTTCGGTGGCGTTGTGTTCAATGGTCGAGCGGCGGGCGTCGCCGAACTCGGCGCGCACAGCCGTCAGCTCTTCGCTGATGATGGCCGTCACACGTGCCGGACGCGCCAGAATGTCGAGCAAGTCGGCGATCTGCAACATCACTTCCTTGTACTCGGAAACGATCTTGTCCTGCTCCAGACCGGTCAGGCGTTGCAGACGCATCTGCAGAATTTCCTGCGCCTGCGTCTCCGACAGACGGTACATACCGTCTGCCTGCATGCCCACCGCCGGGTCGAGACCTTCCGGGCGGAAGGCTTCGCGCCCCCCCTGAGACTCGGTCTCCGCACGCGACAGCATGTCGCGCACCACCGACGAATCCCACGCCTTCTCCATCAACGCGGCCTTCGCGATCGGCGGCGTCGGCGCCGCCTTGATGATCGCGATGAAGTCGTCGATGTTAGCGAGCGCTACCGCCAGACCTTCGAGCACATGGCCACGCTCACGGGCACGACGCAGTTCATAGACCGTGCGGCGAGTAATCACTTCGCGACGATGCGCAAGGAAATGCACCAGCATTTCGCGCAGGTTCAACAACTTGGGCTGGCCGTCGACCAGCGCCACCATGTTCATGCCGAACGTGTCTTGCAGTTGTGTGTGCTTATAGAGATTGTTGAGAACAACCTCGGGCACCTCGCCGCGCTTGAGTTCGATTACCACGCGCATGCCGCTCTTGTCGGACTCGTCGCGAATGTCGGAAATCCCTTCGAGACGCTTCTCGTTGACCAGTTCGGCAATCCGCTCGAGTAGTGAGCGCTTATTTACCTGATACGGCAACTCATCGACGATGATCGCCACACGTTGACCGCGATCGATATCCTCGAAGTGAGTCTTTGCTCGCATCACCACACGGCCACGGCCGGTGCGATAGCCTTCGCGCACACCGGAGATGCCGTAGATGATGCCCGCAGTCGGGAAGTCCGGTGCCGGGATGATCTCGATGAGTTCGTCGACGGTGGCATCCGGGTTCTGAAGCACGTGCAGACAGGCGTCGACGACTTCGTTCAGATTATGCGGCGGAATGTTCGTGGCCATGCCAACCGCAATACCCGACGAACCGTTGAGCAGCAGGTTCGGGATACGGGCCGGCAGGATGAGCGGCTCTTTCTCGCTGCCGTCGTAGTTCGGACCGAAGTCGACGGTTTCCTTGTCAATGTCCGCAAGCAACTCATGACCGATCTTGGCCATGCGCACTTCGGTGTATCGCATTGCAGCGGCGTTGTCGCCGTCGACCGACCCGAAGTTGCCTTGGCCGTCGACCAACATATAGCGCAGCGAAAACGGCTGGGCCATACGAACGATCGTGTCGTATACAGAGGCGTCGCCGTGCGGGTGGTATTTACCGATGACGTCACCGACGATACGTGCCGATTTCTTGTA
This sequence comes from Pandoraea sp. SD6-2, assembly GCF_000389825.1. NCBI lineage: Bacteria > Pseudomonadati > Pseudomonadota > Betaproteobacteria > Burkholderiales > Burkholderiaceae > Pandoraea > Pandoraea sp. SD6-2. The sequence goes on from NZ_KB944425.1 coordinate 25,709, forward strand.
CGCCCGGTTCCAGTCGTTGTTCAGCTCGTGCATGGCGAACAGTGCACGGCGGTGAACAGGCTTCAGGCCGTCACGCACGTCCGGCAAGGCGCGGCCGACGATCACGCTCATGGCGTAATCGAGATACGACCGCCGCATTTCTTCTTCGAGCGAAATCGGGAGAGTTTCTTTGGCGAACTGATCCATTATTCGTGTCTATCAAACCCTAATCGCGATAGGCGGCTGCCGGCGATATGATCCTGAGATTCTAACATGCCCGTCATAGGCATCCGAAACGAGCGTGATGCAATGCACAAGACATGTCTGGCATGCCAAAATGTCAGACAACGATCAGAAATGAAACGGTTGGCGAGGGCCCTCAAAAGGTGTTGCGCTCAAACCACAACTGCGCCACGACGGGCAGCAAACTTGGGGTTTTGCTCGCGGCTGGCTGAAGCGCTATGGCAAAATGCCGTGGCATAAGTTAGACATTATTCGAAGTGCATGGGCCATGCTTTCGCGCACTTGCCGATGTTATACTTCGAGCGATGTAAGACTTTGGTTCCGTCGTCTAGGCTCGCAGTAAACCTGCGGTAATCTCATTTCGAGAGGAGAAATATGAATAAATTCGCTAAGCTCGCGATCGTTGCAGCTACCGCAGTGATGGCTGCTTCGGCTATGGCCCAAAATTACGTCCAGACCGCTCCGGGTCCGATCGCGGCCTCGAAGCAAGCAGTCAACGACAACTGGGTGAACGGCAGCGGCGAGTGGGTTTGGAAGAACGGCTCGGACGAACTCTGCTGGCGCGATGCCTACTGGACCCCGGCCACGGCCAATGCCAAGTGCGATGGCTCGATCATCGCTCAGGCTGCAGCTCCGGCACCGGCTCCGGTGGCTCCGGTGGCTCCGGTCTCGCAAAAGGTGACCTATCAGGCCGACGCTCTGTTCGATTTCGACAAGGCCGTCCTGAAGCCGGAAGGCAAGGCTAAGCTCGACGACCTGGCTGGCAAGGTTCAAGCACTGAACCTCGAAGTCGTGGTTGCCACGGGCTACACCGACCGCATCGGTTCGGACAAGTACAACGACCGTCTGTCGCTGCGTCGTGCTCAAGCTGTGAAGGCCTACCTGGTCAGCAAGGGCGTCGAAGCCAACCGCGTGTACACCGAAGGCAAGGGCAAGCGTAACCCGGTTACGACTGGTTGCAACCAGAAGAACCGCGGTCAGCTGATCAAGTGCCTGGCACCGGATCGTCGCGTGGAAGTCGAAGTCGTCGGCACGAACAAGTAATACGGTTCGCCGACTACGAAAAACCCCGCCTCGGCGGGGTTTTTTTTCGTCCGTTGCACAAGCGAACCGGTGGCGCCCGGCGATGATCAAGTGCGCCGCCGTCAGGCCTCGCTGCCCAACTGCGGGTACTGACGCTTCACCATGAAGGACAGCAGCGCCTTGACCGGACGGTCACGCCACCACGACCCGGTCTCGAGCGGCTTGAACATCATGCGCGCGGCCGCCTCCACTGGCATGTACTGCTTCATCACGTCACCCGACATTGCCAGAAACGCATCCCAGGTCATCGGCTCGAACGGCGGCGGCGAGCGCCAGAAATGATTGAGCGGCTCGAACGCGAACGCAATGTCCTCGTCGCGCACCAGTTCGCTGCGCGCCACCATGGTGCGCAACCGGCTGATGACGCCATGCTGCTCGACAGCGTTATACCTATCGAATGTCTTGCGGAAATAGCGATAGTGGCCGACCTCTTCGTTGCTCAGCTTGTGCATCATCTGCTTGAGTTCGTCGACAGGCATATAGGATTCCAGGCAGCGATAGATCATCGCCGTCTGCGTCTCCGTGACGCATCGTGACAGCGCCTCCAGCGCCAGCGAAGGCCGCATGTACTGCACCTCGCAACGCGGCTTGTAACGGGCCAGAAACGCATCGTAAGCGTTCGCCCAGTCGAACTCGGGCCAGACACGTGCGATATAGTCCTTGGCGAGACGCCCGTGTTCGACCTCTTCGGGCAGCCAGGTATCGCGCAGCCACGTTCTCATCTCATCGTCGTCGCCATACATCTGATTGAGGGTGGAGACGAATTCGGGGACGCTGGTCTCGATGAACGAGACCGTGGCGAGAGAATAGAAGATGAACGCATTGGTTCGGACAGACGGCTCTGCTGCCATGACACACTCTCCTATCGGCATAGGGAATCGAACATGTTTCGCTCAAGCCCGTACGTGCGACCGGGCCGAATGGGCAGACTGACGAACGCGTTGTGCACTGCAACTCGCAGCACCCACGTCATGGGCCCATGCGTCACGTGAAACGTCACACGAAGGTCACCAAGGCATAGTATAGGATTTGGCCAAATATCGCAGCGCGGCAAACAATCGATTACAAATGCACCGTCTTCGGGCGAGTTTGAGCGACGTTTGTCACTGTTGCATCCACTTGAACTCCGAAACGCCATGACGCAACGCTACTGGTTAATGAAGTCAGAACCCGAAGAGGCGAGCATCGACGATCTCGCCAGCGCCGAGCATCAGACCCTTGCGTGGACCGGTGTGCGCAACTATCAGGCGCGCAACTTCATGCGCGACAACATGCGCGTGGGCGACGGGGTACTCTTCTATCACTCGAGCTGCGCCGTGCCCGGTATCGCGGGACTCGCCACGGTTGCCTCGACGCCCTACCCCGATCCCACGCAGTTTGACCCGAAGAGTCCATATTTCGATCCCAAGTCGAAGCCGGAATCTCCGCGCTGGTTGCTTGTCGACGTCAAACTCGATCGCAAGACGCGGCTAGTCCCGCTGACCGAACTGCGCCAGACGCCCGAACTGGATGGCATGCTTGTGCTCGCGCGCGGCAACCGCCTCTCGATCACCCCTGTCTCCCCCGAACACTGGAAGTTCATCAGCAAGCACTTACTTAAGGCGTGAAGGATGCCGAAGGGAATCTGGGAACCAAAATTGGGGCGATAGCGTCTGTATAACGTTGCCGGCATACGCATAGTACGCGCCCACTTGCCTTTTCATTCGCAGCAGGGTTATGTCACGAAGGCGGTACCGGCGGTCTGTCAAGCGTTTGCCGTTCAGATGCGAACCAACATTCGAAAAAGGACAACACTATGCGCAAATCTCTCGCTGCAGCTCTTTTGATTGCCACTGCCGCCAATGCGGCCTACGCCCAGTCGGGTGACGAACTCAACCGTCAGGTCTCAGGCGTGTTGGGTCTCGAAGCGCATGCCACGAAGGAAGTCGAACAGGACACTGTTCACATCACGATGTCGGCTCAGGAGCAGGGCCCGGACGCCGCCACGGTGTCGCGCAACCTGACGCAAAAGGCGAACAGCGCGATGTCCATCGCCAAGGGGCAGAACGGCGTGCAGGTGCAGACCGGCAACGTCTCCCTCTACCCGACCACCAATCGCGACGGCAAGATCACGGCATGGCGCGGCCGCACCGAGTTGCAGATGACGTCGAAGGATTTCGGCGCAGCGTCGCGTCTCGCGAGCCAGATCTCGAATCAGATGCAGATGGACGGCGTGTCGTTCTCGCTCTCGCGTGAAGCGCAGGAGAAGACCCAGGCCGAACTGACCAATCAGGCCATCCAGGCGTTCCGCGATCAGGCGCAGAACAACACGAAGGCCTTCGGTTACAGCGGCTACACGATTCGTCAGGTGCAGGTCGGCTCGAATGCCCCGATGATGCCGCGCCCTTACGCGATGAAGGCAATGGCCATGGCCGCCAGCGCAGATGCCGCACCGCCGATGCAATTGGAAGGCGGCAAGACGCAAGTGACCGTGACGGTCTCGGGCACCGTGCAGATGAAGTAAGGCATGCCTGCCGAACGGGCGCTACCCCGGCAGCCCGGCTAGCGCACCAACGAAAATGCCGCCCCGGCAAGGGCGGCATTTTTCATGCTCGGGACAACGATGGCACGGGCGCGGCACATCGCCGCATCAAAGCCGGCGACAACGTGTCGCAAAGCGACTACTTGAACCGATCGCGCAGCAGGTTCTTCTGCACCTTGCCCATCGTGTTACGCGGCAATTCCGTGACGACATGCACGCGCTTGGGCACCTTGAAGTTCGCGATGCGCTGCTTGAGCGCGTCGATGACGGTTCGTTCGTCGGGTGCCGGCACACCGTCGCGGGGTACGATCACCGCCACCACCGCCTCTCCGAAGTCCGGATGCGGCACACCGATGACTGCCGACTCGGCCACGCCGTCCATTTCGTCGATGAAGCCCTCGATCTCCTTCGGATAGACGTTGTACCCGCCGGAGATGATGAGATCCTTCGAGCGGCCCACGATGTGCACGTAACCGTCCTCGTCGAACTTGCCCACGTCCCCCGTCTTGAAGAAGCCGTCGCTGGTGAATTCCTCCGCCGTCTTCTCCGGCATGCGCCAGTATCCGGCAAACACGTTCGGCCCCTTGACCTGAATATGGCCGATCTCGCCTTGCGCGCTCGGTTGGCCGTCATCGCCCACCACGCGAACCGTCACCTCCGGCAGCGGCACGCCGACCGTACCGGCACGACGCACGCTGGGCGCATCGCCGTGATACGGATTCGAGACCAGCATGACCGTCTCCGACATGCCGTAGCGCTCCAGAATCGTATGCCCCGTGCGCTCGCGGAAAGCGTCGAACGTCTCGCGCAATAACGGCGCCGAGCCCGAGATGAACAGTCGCATGTTGCGGCACGCGTCGCGAGTGAGTCCCGGCTCCGCCAGCAGCCGGACGTAATACGTGGGCACGCCCATGAACACCGTGGCGCGCGCCAGTTGGTGCAGCACTTCACGCGCATCAAACTTCGCCAGCCAAATCATCTTGCTGCCCGAGTACAACGCCGCGTGACTCGCGACGAACAACCCGTGCACGTGGAAAATCGGCAGCGCATGCAGCAGCACGTCGCCCCCTTCGCGCTCGCCCCAGCCCCAGAACGTGTGCAGCACGCGTGTGTTGCTCGCGAGGTTGCCGTGCGAGAGCATGGCGCCCTTGCTGCGGCCCGTGGTGCCCGACGTGTAGAGAATCGCAGCGAGATCGTCGGGCGAGCGCGGCACGGTCTCGAAGGTATCGCCGAACCACGCCGCGCGCTCCAGCAGCGAGCCCGTGCGATCGTCCCCGAGCGTGTAGACGTGCTTCGCGCCATTGGTGAACGCAATCTTCGAGACCCAACCGAAATTCGCCGGGCTGCACACCACGACATCCGGCGCCGCGTTTTCGACGAAATACGCGATCTCGGCGTCGCGATACGCCGTGTTGAGCGGCAGATAGACGAACCCTGCACGCAGGGTCGCGAGGTAAAGCAGCAGCGCTTCGGGAGACTTCTCGACCTGCACGGCGATACGCGCGCCGGGCGACAGATCGAGACTCGCGAGCAGGTTCGCCATCCGCGCGCTCGCGTGCTCGAGGTCGTCCCAACTGTAGTAGAGCCCTTCGGGTGTCTCGATGGCACACGCCGATTTGTCGGCAGGAAAACGTTCGGAAAAAAGTCGATAGAGGTTGGCGTCTTGCATCATAAACAGAACCGGATTCGAAACAGTGGATACGTCGTTGCGTCAGTGAAATCGGAAATACTGGGGGTGCGCCGGCACTCAGCGTCCCCGGAAATCGGGCGGCCGTTTCTCAAGGAATGCCGCTACGCCTTCGCGGTGATCGTGCGAGTCCCAATAGGAGAAGGCCTTCTGCCATTCGGCCTCCGACAACGGCGGCACGCTCGGCGCCAGGCGAGCGATCAGCCACTTGTTCAGTTGCGCCGCGAGCGGCGCACCGGCGGCGACGCGCCGGGCGCAAGTGTAGCCCGCTGCTTCGACGTCCTCGTCGGCAACCACCCGCGTGAGCAGCCCCTTCTCGCGGGCTTCCGCCGCACCGAAGACTCGCCCTTCGAGCAGGATCTCAAGCGTGGCCGCGCGCCCCGCCAGCGCCAGCACGCCGCGCAGTTCGCCGGGTGCCATCGGAAAACCGAGCTTGTTGATCGGCACGCCGAACCGTGCGCCCTCCCCGGCAATACGCAGGTCGCAATGCGCGGCGATCTCCAGACCGCCGCCCACGCATACCCCTTCAATCAGCGCCACGCTCGGATGCCGGCATCGCGCCAATGCGTCGAGCGTCGGCCCGATCACCTCGCCGTGATAGCGACGCAGCGTATCGTAACTGCCGCGCTCAACCGGAAACTCCTCGATATCGGCACCGGCCGCAAAGTTGCCCTGCGCCCCGCGAATGACGATGGCCCGCACACGTGCGTCCTCGTCAAGCGCCTGCAAATGCGCGCGCAACGCGCGCCACATCGCCACCGAAATGGCGTTGAGCTTGGCGGGGTTCGATAGCGTCAGGGTGACCCATCCCTCGTCAAGCGAACTGTCGTCGCGCAGAACTTCACTCACACGTGTCTCCATGATGTTGATGAGCGCTTGCGGCCGCCGCGGCATTCCTATGGCGCTCAGAGCAAGCGCGATACCGCGCGTCCGAGTGCCGGTTCGCCGTCGATGAGGCGCTGCAGATTGGCGTCGAGTTCGTCGGGCTCGTAGAGGTAATTGACCATCATGCCGCACGATTGCTTCGCGCCCTTCTTCGAAAGGTCTGCATGCCAGTTGATCCGCTCCACACGCGCACCGTTGCCCAAATGGAACCGCGCCACCGGATCGCGCGGCTGTCCGCGCACGGTTTCGCGCGCCAGATAGTGCGCGGCCAGCGCCTCCCCCAGACTGCGCTGCAACGCTTGCACGCTCTTGCGCTCCGGCGAGGATTGCAGCCAGGTCATCATCTGCACCCCCGAGACGCCTGAGGCCAGCGGCGTTTCCTGTGTCAGCGACTTCACCCGCTTCGGACCGAGCGCCTCGGCAAGTGCCTGCGCCGACAGTTGTTTGAGCCAGTCGTTGAAGCCGGGGATAGGCGAGAGTGTCGCGAAGTTGCGCAGCTTCGGGAAATCGACTTGCAGCTCGTCGATCACGCGCTTGAGCAGGAAGTTGCCGAAGCTCACGCCGCGCAGCCCCGGCTGCGTGTTCGAAATCGAATAGAAGATGGCCCAGCGCACACGGCGCAAGTCTTCCAGCGGGGCCTTCTCGTCGAGCAGCGAATGCACGTCGGCTGCCATGTCGGGGACGAAGGCCACTTCGACGAAAATCAACGGTTCGCGCGGCATGCGCGGATGGAAAAATGCGTAACACCGCCGGTCGGAGTCGAGCCGGTTGCGCAAGTCGGCCCACGACGAAATCTCGTGTACCGCCTCGTAGCGCATGAGTTTTTCGAGCAGCGACGCCGGCGAATCCCACGTAATCGGATGCAACTCCAGCAGGCCGACGTCGAACCATGTCGAGAAGAGGCTGCCGAGATCCTCTTCGAGGGCCGCGAGGCCCGGCAATGCTGCGCGATGGTGCAGCATGTCCGAGCGCCAGCGCACCAGAAACGGCAGACCGTCGGGCAACGCGTTGAAGCGTTTGAGGAACCGCACGCGCGCGCTGCCCAGTGCGCCCGCCAGTCCGCCGGCGGCGCGTTTGGCGCTGGCGCCGTCGCCGTCCTTGCCCGCGTCGGCGAGCGCATTGCCGTCGCTCGCACAGATATCGGCAACGACGGTGAGCAACGCTAACTGCTCTTCAGGCGACGCCGCGCCGTAGCGCGTCATGAACTCGCGTGCGGCTTCGTTGGCGGCGGAGTCGGTCTGTCGCGCCGACAGGCATTGCGTCAACTGCCGGCGCAACGCCCCCTCTGCTCTGGGCGACAATTTCGCCGGGGCTATCTTGCCGTCCCCTTTGTCTCCCTTATCACCCTTATCCCCCTTGTCGCCTTTGCCATCCTTCGGCCCCCCCGTCTTGCCCGCGCCACGTCCGAACCACTGCCCGAGGCGCTCCCCCAGCGACGGCTTCGACGACGGCACCGGAGCGCTGAGGTCGGCCACACTCTCGGGGGCGCTCCGCCCCCCTGGCGAGGCCGCCGCCGGGGCCGACGAACTCGGCGATATGGGAACGGACGTGGCTGACATGATCGGCGCATCCTTCATGGCTTCCTCTCTCTCAGGGCTTGCTTTCAAAACAGGTACGACACATCGCCGGGCGATCGGTGCCCGCACGCCACCTCCCCTGCTCATCCCATCAGTTGGTCCGGCAGCCACAGCGACAAACCGGGCAGCAGACAGATGAGAACGACGGCCACCACCATCAACACCACGAACGGCATCACACCCCACACGATGTCGCGCAGTGCGATATCGGGCGCGGTGTTCTTGATGACGAATATGTTGAGACCCACCGGCGGATGAATCAACCCCAGTTCCATGACAATCGTCATGACCACGCCGAACCACACCAGATCGAAGCCCGCGGCCCGGAGCGGCGGCAGAATGATCGGCGCCGTCATCAGAATGATGCTGACCGGCGGCAGAAAGAAGCCGAGCACCACGACCATCAGCAAGATGGCGGCAAGCAGCACCCAGCGCGACAGATGCAGCCCCACGATCCATTGCGCGGCCGACTGGCTGATGTGCAGATAGCTCATCACGTAGGAATAGAGCAGCGACATGCCGATGATGAACATGAGCATGGTCGACTCGCGCAACGTGCCGGTGAGAATCGGGGCAAGCTGGCGCGGCTTCCACATCCGGTAGATCACCGCGATGAGCGCAAGCGCCAGCAATCCGCCAAGACCGGCCGTCTCCGACGGCGTGGCATACCCGCCGTAGAGCGCCGCCATCACGCCAATGAGCAGCGTCACGAACGGCAGCACGCGCGGCAGCAACGCCAGTTTCTCGCGCAGGGTGGCGGGCGGCTCGCTCGGGAACGGCGACGGCGTGCCATCGCGTGCGAGCGCCAGTTGCGCACGCCCGTACTCCTTGCGATAGCGCCAGGCCGCGTAGCACGAGAACAGCCCTACCAGCAGCAGCGCGGGCACGATCCCCGCGAGGAACAGACGCCCGAGCGACTGCTCCGCCGCCACCGCGTAGAGAATCATCGTGATCGACGGCGGAAGCAAAATGCCCAGCGTGCCGCCCGCCGCGATGATCCCGGCGGCGAAGCCCGGCGAATAACCGCGTTGGCGCATCTCCGGAATCCCGGCACTGCCGATGGCGGAACACGTTGCCGGACTCGACCCTGCCATCGCGGCGAACAGCCCGCATGCGAAAACATTCGCAATGCCGAGCCCTCCCGGAATCCGTCGCATCCAGGCGTGCAGCGCCAGATACAGATCCTGCCCCGCGCGCGACTTGCCGATGGCGGCGCCCTTCAGAATGAACAGCGGGATCGACAGCAGCGTAATGCTGGCCATTTCCTCATAGACGTTTTGCGTGATGGTGTCGAGCGACGACGCCGGCATGAAGCCGAACATGAACGCCACTGCCACTGCCCCAAGCGCGAACGCGATGGGCATGCCCGAGAACATGGCGACGAGCGTGGCGCCGCCATAGAGCAATCCGATGCCGAGTTCGCTCATGCGTGTCCTCCCGGGCGATTCGACGCGTTCGATGCGGGCGGTGTGTCGCGGCCCGGCGGGTTCCCCATCTCGCAAGCGCCGATAGCCACTTGCAGCAGCAGTTGCACGGTCAGCAACGTCATGCCGAACGCCATCAGTCCGTAGGGAATCGACAGCGGTGGGCCCCACGTCGAACTGCTGGTCTGACCCTCGGCATAGGCTTCCCAGAACAGCGTCCACGACTTCCAGGCGAAGAAGCCGCAGAACGCGAGCGTGACGATGTCCACGAGCCATCGCCGCACCCGGTTCACACGCGGCGAAAGCAACGTCGTCACGGCTTCGATGCCGATGTGCCCGCGCAAGTGCTGCACGTGCGCGGCAGACACGAAGGTCGCGCCGACCAGCAAGAACACGGCGGCTTCGTCTTGCCAGTCGGTGGCGAGCTTGAGCACGTGCCGCGCGAACACGCTGTAACTGAGCACCAGTGCGGCGCCGACCAGCGCCAGCATGCACACGATCATGAGCAGACGGCTCACGCCCTGCAACAGGGCGTCGAGCCGCCGCAACACGCGAGTGCGCGCCACCGCGGGCTCCGCGCTCACGATGGCCCCGCTCATGCAGGCACCTTCTCGGCAAGCGCGAGCAGTTTCGCGCAGGTGTCCGACTTGCTCGCGTAGTCCTTCCATGCGGTGCGCTTGGCAATGTCGCGCCACTTCATCACCGTCGCTTCGTCCAGGTCGTACACCTTCGCGCCGGCCTTGGTGTAGACGCTGGCAATCTGCGCATCGTCGGCCTTCGCGGCTTCGGTGCCGAACGCCTCCAGCTCCGCGCCCACTTGCAGAATCACCTGCTGCTGATCCTTGGGCAGCTTGTCGAAGATCTGCTTGGACATGAGCAGCGGCTCCAGCATGAACCAGTACGACTTGTTGCGCCCCGTCGTCAGGTGCTTCGACACCTCTTCCAGACGGAACGACATCAGGCTCGTCGACGACGTCATCGCCGCATCCATCGCGCCTGTCTGCATGGCGGCATAGAGTTCGTTCGACGGCAGCGAGATCACGGCCGCGCCGGCCTCCTTGAGCATCATGTCCATTTCGCGGCTGCCGCCGCGCACCTTGAGCCCCTTGGCATCTTCGGGGGTGACGAGCGGCTTGGTGCGGCTCGCGACACCGCCCGCCTGCCAGACCCAGCTCACGATCACGATGTTCTTCTCGGCGAGCACGTCAGTGAGTACCTTGCCGATTTCGCCGTTGCGCCAGGCAGTGCCCTGCGCGTAAGACGTCACGAGTCCCGGCATCAATCCGATATTGAGTTCGCGCACTTCCCCGCCGGCATAGGGCAGCGGATAGAGCGAAAGGTCGAGCGCCCCGCGGCGCAACGCCGAGAACTGTGCATTGGTCTTCATGAGCGAACTGCCCGGATAGACCTGAAACTTGAGCGCACCGTTGGTACGCTTCTCGACTTCCTGAGCGAACTTGCGGCACAGCCGGTCGCGGAAATCGCCCTCGGTGAGGGTGCCGCCGGGGAACTGATGGGAAATCTTGAGCGGACCGCTCTGCGCGAATGCGCCGCCCCAAGGGCTGGCCAGACCGCCGGTCACGAGTGCCGAAGCGGCACCCAGCATGAGTTGCCGCCGCAGCGGGGAAAGGGTTGTCTCCATGGCGTCTCCTGTCACTTCTGTCAGTGGTGAACCAGCGAAACCCGGTGTCTGACATCGCCCGGGCCGCGCGGGAAGACGCGCCCCAGGGTGCACCACCGGTTCGCCGGCACTGCATGTACGGATGACTGCTTTAGTTTTAGGTGTTTCGAGTGCGCGAGTTGCCGCTCTCGGATTGAAATCGTATAGTCAATCCATTACGGTGTATACAAAATGGATCCGTAAAAATACATTTTTCGCGTTTACCCCGATCTTCAACGGGGAGTTCACGCGGTACTTTGGCAGCGATGGCCCCCCCCTTCAGCCCCGTTCGACGGGGTCGACACACGACCGAGCGAGAGCGTCATGACCGTAAAACCGAAGCGATCGGAAGCGCTGCGACAGGCAATCGAAGAGAAGATTGCCGTAGGTGAGTACCCGCCCGGCATGCGGCTCGACGAGGTCGAACTGGCGAGCGCATTCGGTGTGTCGCGCACGCCCCTGCGCGAAGCATTGATTCAGTTGGCGTCGTCGGGCGTGATCGACATACGCCCCCGGCGGGGCGCGGTGGTGGCACAAATCGATCCCCAGCGGCTATGCGAGATGTTCGAGGTCATGGCCGAACTGGAGTCGATGTGCGCACGGCTGGCCGCCCGTCGCATCACCGAAGACGAACTGGCGGCGTTGCGCGAGACGCACGAAGCCAGCCGGGCGGCCGCCGAGGCGAGAGACATCGACACGTACTACGAAGTCAACGCGCGCTTCCATGCCCTGATCTATCAGGCCAGTCACAACGCCTATCTGCAGGAAACTGCGCTGCAACTGCACCACCGGTTGCGCGTCTATCGCCGTCTGCAACTTCGTGTACGCGACCGGCCGCACCAATCGTTCGCGGAGCACGACGCCGTGTTTCGCGCCATCGAGGCGGGTGACGCCGACGCGGCGTCGGAACGCCTTCGCGGTCACGTCACGGTGCAGGGCGAGCGCTTCGCCGATCTGATGGCGTCGTTGCGAGCGCTCGAACGCAAGGCAAGCTGAGCGAACACCCGCCCCAAAACAAAAGGGCCGCCGGAGGAGTCTCCGGCGGCCCTTTGCGTTACGGGCTGCGGCGCAGCGTCTGCCGGTGCGTCAGACGTGAGACGCCACCGGCCCGCAGCGATACGACCACACGAGCATGATCACGCCTGCCACCACCATCGGCAGCGAGAGCCATTGGCCCATCGACAGACCGAACGAGAGCAAGCCGAGGAATGCGTCGGGCTCACGCGTGAATTCGGCGAGGAAGCGAAACGCCCCATAACCGACGAGGAACATGCCGGACACTGCGCCCGCCGGACGCGCGCGTCGTGCGAAGAACCACAGCAGCAGGAACAGCGCAACGCCCTCCAGCGCCACCTCGAACAACTGCGACGGGTAACGCGGCAGCCCGTGGAATTGGGCAAACACCGCCGCCATCGCCTGATCGGCCATGGCTTGCGGATGCGTCATCACCCATTGGGCATCTTCCGCCGCCGCTTGCGGGAAGAGCATCGCGAAGCGCGAATCGGGCGACGTCACACGTCCCCACAACTCACCGTTGATGAAATTGCCCAGACGGCCCGCAGCGAGCCCCAGCGGAATCATCGGCGCAATGAGGTCGGTGCCTTCGAGCAGCGAATGCCCGCGGCGGCGCGTGAACAGCCACATGGCGACGAGCACGCCGAGGAAGCCGCCGTGAAACGACATGCCGCCTTCCCACACCTTGAAGATATCGAGCGGATTCGCCAGGTAGAACGACAGCTTGTAGAAGATCACATAGCCCAGACGTCCGCCGAGAATCACGCCGAGCACGCCGTAGAACAGCATGTCGTCGAGATCCTGCGCCTTCCAGCCTTGCTTGGCGATGAAGGGCTGACGCACGCGCAACCGCCCTACGAGCAGGAACAGAATGAAGCCGACCAGATACATCAGGCCGTACCAGCGGATGGCGAGCGGGCCGAGATGAATCGCGACCGGGTCGAATTGAGGATGAATCAGCATGGATCAGAAGAATCGATTCGTGAACAAAGGTTCCGTCGGCGCAATGGCGGCACGTGCTACGCACGCAAAAACCTTGCCGCCATCGTGTGACACGCCAGTTCGTTGTCTTCTCATTGAAGGCTGGCCTGGCATGCCTTGGGATGGGCAGCACAATACCACGAGCGCACCCCGTCGCGGCAGGCGGGCGGGCGCCGTCATTCGGACGATCAACTCGACAGCGTCGCCCCCGGCGGGGTGTGCGCCACGCCTCGCGCGGTCTCGAGAAAGCCTTCGAGCACCGGCGTGACTTCCGCGGTACGCCAGAGCAAGCCCGTCTCGATCAGCGTGCTTGTCTCGCGCAGTGCGCGATAGGTCACGCCGGTGCGTCGCAGGTGACACAGCGACTGCGGCACCAGCGCCACACCCATGCCCGCCGACACCAGGCTCACGATGGTCTGCATCTGAATCGCCTCCTGCCCCACGCGCGGCGTGAGGCCCAGCGCGGCATAGCAGCCCATGATGATGTCGTAGAACGCCGGTGCCACGCGCCGCGGAAAGATGACGAGCGGCTCGTCAGCAAAGTCGGCCAGACTCACCGGCTCGCCCTGTGGCGCGTCGGCAGCCACGTCGTCGCGCGCGGCGGGGAGCGCCAGCATCAGCGGCTCGCGCACGATGGGCAGATAGGAGAGTTCGTTGGCGTAACGCGCGGGCACCGGCGGAATGAAGAGCCCCGCGTCGATGCGGCCGTCCATGAGTGCCTCGACCTGCACGTCGCTCGTCGCTTCGAGCAGTTGCAGGCGCACGCGCGGATAACGCTCTCCGAACTCGCGCAACAGCGGTGGCAGGATGCCGTAGTCCGCCGTCGAGACGAATCCCAGCGACAGTGTTCCCACCTCGCCGTGCGCCAGTCCTTGCGCAAGCGCGGGCAGCGCGTCGGCGTCGGCCAGAATGCGCCGTACCTCGGGCAGCAGTTGCCGGCCGACGGCCGTCAGCTCTACCGACCGGTTGGTCCGCACAAACAGCGGCGCGCCCAGCGACGCCTCCAGTGCCCGAATCTGCTGCGAGAGCGGCGGCTGCGTCATCGACAGACGCTGGGCGGCGCGTCCGAAATGACGCTCTTCGGCCACCGCGACGAAGTACCTGAATTGCCTGAGATCCATGATATGTTTTTCGACTCAATCTGAGTCAAATAATATATTTGACAAGCATTCAAGGAAAGACGAATCTTGACATCCGGCCGACACCGGTGTGCCCCGTGGCGTGGGCGGCTTAGCCCGCAGACGCTCGAACTCAGTCGAAATAAAGCCTGGCGGCCCCGGTTTTCGTTCATCCCACAAGTACAGCGTTTCAGAGACGATCATGCCTCAATACCGTTCCCGCACCTCTACCCACGGCCGCAACATGGCCGGTGCCCGCGCCCTGTGGCGTGCCACCGGCATGAAAGACGACGACTTCGGCAAGCCGATCATCGCCGTGGTGAACTCCTTCACGCAGTTCGTGCCGGGTCACGTGCACCTGCGCGACCTGGGCGCCGTCGTGGCCAAGGAAATCGAGGCGGCCGGCGGCGTGGCCAAGGAATTCAACACCATCGCCGTCGACGACGGTATCGCCATGGGCCACGGCGGCATGCTGTACTCGCTGCCGTCGCGCGAACTGATCGCCGACTCGGTGGAATACATGGTCAATGCGCACTGCGCCGACGCCATGGTCTGCATCTCCAACTGCGACAAGATCACCCCGGGCATGCTCATGGCCGCGATGCGCCTGAACATTCCGGTCGTGTTCGTCTCGGGCGGCCCGATGGAAGCGGGCAAGGTCAAGTCGGGCGACACTCAGGTGATCACCAAGATCGACCTGATCGACGCCATGATCAAAGCGGCCGACCCGAAGGTGAGCGATGCCGAGGTCGCGGAAGTCGAGCGCAGCGCGTGCCCGACGTGCGGCTCGTGCTCGGGCATGTTCACCGCCAACTCGATGAACTGCCTGACCGAAGCCATCGGTCTCGCTCTGCCGGGCAACGGCACCATCGTCGCCACGCACGCCTGGCGCCGCGGGCTGTTCGAACAGGCCGGCCGTCTCGTGGTCGATCTGTGCCGCCGCTACTATCAGGAAGACGACGCCTCGGTCCTGCCGCGTAACGTCGCCACCAAGGCCGCCTTCGAAAACGCCATGGCGCTCGACGTCGCCATGGGCGGCTCGACCAACACGGTGCTGCACTTGCTCGCCGCCGCGCAGGAAGCCGGTGTCGACTTCACGATGTCCGACATCGACCGCATCTCGCGCAAGGTGCCGTGCCTGTGCAAGGCCGCCCCGGCGACCGACAAGTACCACATCGAAGACGTGCATCGCGCGGGCGGGATCATCGGCATTCTGGGCGAACTCGCGCGCGGCGGTCTGCTCGACACCTCGTGCGGCAACGTGCACAGCGGCACGCTCGGCGAAGCCATCGCCAAGTGGGACGTGGCGGGCGGTGCAGGCACGACAGGGGATCGGGCGCACACGTTCTACAGCGCCGCCCCCGGTGGCGTGCCCACGACCATCGCGTTCAGCCAGTCGTCGACCTACCCGTCGCTCGACCTGAACCGCGAAACCGGTTGCATCCGCGACAAGGCGCATGCCTATACGAAGGATGGCGGTCTGGCCGTGCTGTACGGCAACCTCGCCGAGAAGGGCTGCATCGTGAAGACGGCCGGCGTGGACGAGTCGCAGTGGGTCTTCACCGGCCGTGCCCGCGTGTTCGAGAGCCAGGACGACGCCGTCGAAGGCATTCTGGGCGACAAGGTTCAGCCGGGCGACGTGGTCGTGATTCGCTACGAAGGCCCGAAGGGCGGCCCGGGCATGCAGGAAATGCTGTACCCGACGTCGTACCTGAAGTCGAAGGGGCTGGGCAAGACCTGCGCCCTGTTCACGGACGGCCGCTTCTCGGGCGGCTCGTCGGGTCTGGTGATTGGCCACGCTTCGCCGGAAGCCGCCGAAGGCGGCACCATCGGTCTGGTCGAAGACGGCGACGTGATCGAGATCGACATCACCCAGCGCAAGATGCATCTGGCCGTGCCGGATGAGGAACTGGCCCGCCGCCGCGCCGCCATGGAGGCCCGTGGCGACAAGGCATGGCAGCCGGTGGATCGTCAGCGCGTTGTCTCGCAAGCCTTGCAGGCGTATGCGGCATTGGCCACCTCGGCCGACCGCGGCGCCGTGCGCGACCTGTCGCAGTTGAAGCTGGGCAAGCGCGGCTGATCCGTTGGTCGGCAACGACGGGTTCGCAAGGGAGCGGCGGTTCGGAAAGTGCAATGACCGGCCGCTCCCGCGCAAGCTTCGCCATGAAGGGACGTAAGGTGCCGCAGTAACGACACCCGGCGGCGTGGTCGGATTTTCGCCATGCCGCCAGCATGACAGCGTGATACAACAACGGTTGTGCGCAACGCTGCGGTAGCCGGTGGCGTGGCACATCCCCACAGGAGACCGTCATGGCATTCAACCGTCGTTCGCGAAATGTCACGCAAGGCGTGGCGCGCTCGCCCAACCGCTCGATGTACTACGCGCTGGGCTACAAGGAAGAAGACTTCGACAATCCGATGATCGGCGTGGCCAATGGCCACTCGACGATCACCCCGTGCAACGCGGGGCTGCAACGCCTCACCGACGCCGCCGTCGATGCCATCAAGACCCATCAGGCCAATCCGCAGACCTTCGGCACCCCGACCATTTCCGACGGCATGTCGATGGGCACGGAGGGCATGAAGTACTCGCTCGTCTCTCGCGAAGTCATTGCCGACTGTATCGAAACTGCCGTGCAGGGGCAGTGGATGGATGGCGTGGTCGTGATCGGCGGCTGCGACAAGAACATGCCGGGCGGGATGATTGCGCTGGCGCGCATCAACGTGCCGGGCATCTACGTCTACGGCGGCACCATCAAGCCGGGCAACTGGAAGGGCAAGGATCTCACCATCGTCTCGTCGTTCGAGGCCGTGGGCGAATTCACGGCCGGTCGCATGACCGAGGCCGATTTCAAGGGCATCGAGAAGAACGCCTGTCCGTCGACCGGCTCCTGCGGCGGCATGTACACGGCCAACACGATGAGTTCGTCGTTCGAAGCGCTGGGCATGTCGTTGCTGTATTCGTCGACGATGGCCAACCCCGATCAGGAAAAGGTCGACTCTGCCGCCGAATCGGCACGGGTGCTGATCGAAGCCGTCAAGAAAGACATCAAGCCGCGCGACATCATCACCCGCAAGTCCATCGAGAACGCCGTGGCACTCATCATGGCCACGGGCGGCTCCACCAACGCCGTGCTGCACTATCTCGCCATCGCGCACGCCGCCGACGTCGAGTGGCGCATCGAGGACTTCGAGCGCATTCGTGCGCGCGTGCCGGTCATCTGCGATCTGAAGCCGTCGGGCAAGTATGTGGCGACGGATCTGCACAAGGCCGGCGGCATTCCGCAAGTGCTCAAGATCCTGCTCGACGCCGGTCTGCTGCACGGCGACTGCCTGACGATCACCGGCCAGCCCCTTGCCGAAGCACTGAAGGACGTGCCGTCGGTGCCGCGCGCCGATCAACACGTGATCTTCCCCATCGACAAGGCACTCTATAAGGAAGGCCATCTCGCCATCCTCAAGGGCAATCTGGCCGAGCACGGCGCTGTCGCGAAGATCACCGGCCTGAAGCATCCGGTAATCACCGGTCCGGCGCGCGTGTTCGACGACGAGCAAAGCGCGATGGAAGCGATTCTCGGCGACAAGATCCGGGCGGGCGACATTCTCGTGCTGCGCTATCTCGGCCCGAAGGGGGGGCCGGGCATGCCGGAGATGCTCGCGCCGACCTCGGCCATCATCGGCAAGGGGCTCGGCGAGACGGTCGGTTTCGTCACCGACGGCCGGTTCTCGGGCGGAACGTGGGGCATGGTGGTCGGACACGTCGCACCGGAGGCATTCGTCGGCGGCACCATTGCCCTCGTGCACGAAGGCGACTCGATCACCATCGACGCGCACAAGCTGCTGCTGCAACTGAATGTGCCGGACGATGAACTCGCACGGCGGCGCGCGGCGTGGAAAGCACCGGCACCGCGATACACGCGAGGGGTTCTGGCGAAGTACGCGGCGCTGGCGCAACCGGCCAACAAGGGCGGCGCGACGGGCTGATTTCTTCGCGGCCTCGTGACGGCACACGAGGCCGCGAAGAAATTGCTGGCGGCGTCACTTGCGCTTGCGACGGGGCTATCGACTGGCTCGCTGGCGTCGTTCTGTCTCGCTTTGGCAGCGACGCTTAGGCGACCGGCAGACCAATGCTATATTGCTGCCAGACTTCCCCCCACCACTCTCCGGAAACGAGTATCAAATGAAGGAATTTGCCGGCAAGTCCGCCAGTGCGACGCTCGGGGCTTGGCTGATGATTGCGGCAGGCACCGCGCTCGCGCAGACGAGCGCGCAGGCCACCGACGCATCGGACGCGCACGCGATGGAGAAGTTCGCCCGCGAGCGCAATTGCATGACGTGTCATGCCACCGACCGCACGTTGCTCGCCCCGTCCTATCGGGCTATCGCCAAGCGCTACGCCGGGCAAACCGGTGCAGCCGAGGAGATCGCGCGTTCCATTGCAGACGGCAGTCACGGCAAATGGGGAAGCATTCCGATGCCCGCGAGCCCGCAGGTCGCCCCGGACGAGGCGGCCCGTCTGGCCCGCTGGATACTCGGCATGGCGCGTTAAGCGGTCAGTTCGAGGGCGTTGGCCGTGACCGTCGCGTCACGGCATCTCCGAAGCCCTACCCTTGCGAGCGGACCTGCTTCGCGACCTCTTCGATGACGGCTTGCCGGATACGGTCCGGCAGTTGTACCTGCAAAGCGTCGGCGACCTGTTTGCCGATCAGTTGCACCAGCCACGCGGTCTGGTCGATCAACGCGTCGTGACAGCGGCGCTCCACCATCGTCGTGATTTCATCGGCCAGTTGCAGCGTGAGCCGGGCGCTCACACGTTCCGCGAAGACCGCGACGTCGGCCGGCACGCCCTGCTCGATCGCCGCAGCCGTGGGTGCTGCGTGCTGTGGCGCTGCGGCCTCGCCGGGCGCGAGCACTTCGGTCAGCGTGGGAATGCCGGGATCGGTGCGCTCGGGCTCGTTCGACACGGTCAGCCTCTCTGGTCGTAGTTGTTCAGGGTGTAGCCGCGATCGCGGTAGAAGCGATAGCGCTCCCGGGCGCCGGACAATTCGTCCGGCGTGCCGCCCACGATCTCGACCACCCGTTCGAAACGCGCGAAGTGCGTGGGCACGCCGGCCGCCAGATTGAGCAGCACCTGGTGATGCTGGGCTTCCTCGTCGGGGGCGGCCAGCACTACGGGTGTCTGCGGGGCGAGCGGGTCGCGGGTGAAGCAATGCGGCACGAATTCCAGCGGCGAAAACGTCCACAGCGCCTGATCGAATGCTCGCAGCACGTCGGGTTCGCCGACGACCACGAGCGTCTGCCCAGACCCATAGACCTTGCGCGCGAACCGGCAAGCGTATTCCAGCCGGTTCGCCACATGCGTGTGAAAGTCGACGCGGGTCACCGGGCCTCGCGATCGATCAGGAACTGCGTGAGCAACGGCACCGGACGGCCTGTTGCCCCCTTGGCCGCACCGCTCTTCCATGCCGTACCGGCGATGTCGAGGTGAGCCCAGTCGTACTTCTCGGTGAAGCGCGACAGGAAGCAGGCCGCCGTTACGCTACCCGCCGGACGCCCGCCGATGTTCGCCATGTCGGCAAAATTCGACTTGAGCTGCTCCTGATACTCCTCTTCGACTGGCAGACGCCACGCCGTATCGCCCGTCGTGCGGCCTGCGGCGAGCAGTTCATCGGCAAGGGTGTCGCTCTTCGAGAACAGCCCCGAGTTCACATGGCCAAGCGCGATGATGCAGGCACCGGTCAGCGTGGCCACGTCGATCACGGCGGCCGGCTTGAAGCGTTCCGCGTAGGTGAGCGCGTCGCACAGGATCAGTCGGCCTTCGGCGTCGGTATTCAGCACTTCGATGGTCTGGCCGGACATGCTGGTGACCACGTCCCCGGGCTTCGTCGCCTGACCGTTCGGCATATTCTCCGTAGCCGGCACAATGGCGATGACATTGAGCTTGAGGCCCATCTCGGCGACCGCGCGGATCGTCCCGAGCACGGAGCCGGCGCCGCACATGTCGTACTTCATCTCGTCCATGCCTTCGCCCGGCTTGAGCGAGATGCCGCCCGAGTCGAAGGTCACACCCTTGCCAACCAGCACGATCGGTGCCTGCTTGGCACCGCCGCCCTCATACTTGAGGACGATGAACCGCGGCGGTTGGTGCGAGCCACGCGAAACCGACAGGAACGATCCCATCTTGAGCGCTTCGATCTGCTTCGGCCCGAGGATTTCGGACTTGAGCTTGAATTCGCGCGCGAGCTTCTGCGCTTCGCCGGCCAGATAGGTCGGGGTGCACACATTGCCCGGCAGGTTGCCGAGGTCCTTGGTGAGCGCCATGCCGTTAGCGATGGCCGTGCCGCGCTTGGCCGCCAGTTTGGCGGCCTTCTCGTCTTCCCGGGCAACCGCGAAGTAGACCTTGCTCAGCACGGTGGTGGCCGGTTCGGCCTTGCTCTTCATCTGAACGAAACGGTAGGTGGCCTCGCGCAGCGCGAGCACCGAGGCGCGCACGGCCCAGGCGATGTCCTGCTTGGCGATCTTGACTTGCGCCAGCGTCCAGATGGCGTCGGTGGCGCGCGAGGCGAGCAACGTGCGCACGGCGGCGCGCGTGGCTTCGTTGAAACCCTTTTGCGTCAACTTGTCCTCGGGCCCCAGTCCGACGAACAGCACACGTGCCGGGCTCCATCCGGCAACCTCGTGCAGCATCAGCGTGCTGCCGAGCTTGCCGTTGAGTTCGCCGCGCTTGACCATGCGTGCCAGCAGGCCCTTGCTCGCGACGTCGAGCGCCTTGGCAAGCCCCGCGAGCGGCTGCTGCTCGAACACGCCGACCACCAGACACTCCGTTTTGGCGTTGGCAAGGTCGGCCTGTCCCGCCTTGGTCGAATCGAAGGCTTTTGTGCTAAAGTCCATCGCGCTTTCCTCGGGTAAAATTCGTACGAGCCGCAATTATCCGCTTTTTTCCGCGCTCACCCAACCGCAAGAGCACCCCAATCGTCATCACATGATCTTTCAGCGTTCCCTGCAGCGCGAGCTGAACTACACCGCCGGGGCCGTCTTCATGGTGCTGATCACCGTCATGCTCACCACCATGATGATCCGCATCCTGGGCTTCGCCGCGTCGGGGAAAGCCGATCCGCGCGACGTACTCGTGCTCATCGGCCTGGCCGTGATCGGCTACCTCGCGGTCATTCTGATCGTGACGTTGTTCGTCTCGATCCTGTTTGTCCTCACCCGCTGGTATCGCGACTCTGAGATGGTCGTGTGGTTTGCCTCGGGCCTGTCGATCACCAACTTCGTCAAGCCGGTGCTGCGCTTTGCCACGCCCTATCTGGCCGTGATCACGTTCTGCGCGCTGGTCGCGTGGCCGTGGGCAAATCTGCAGATCGCCACCCTTGAAGCCCGCTTTGCCCAGCGAGACGATGTCTCGATGATCTCACCGGGCCAGTTCCGCGAGAGCGCTGCGAGCCACCGGGTGTTCTTCGTGGAGACGGTCTCGCCCGACACCACCAAGGTCCACAACGTCTTCGTCTCCGGCACCGAGAACGGCAAGGTCAATGTGGTCGTCTCGAAAGACGGTCATATCGAGACGACCAAGGACGGCAACCGCTATATCGTGCTCGAGAAGGGCCGTCGCTACGACGGTGTGCCCGGTCAGCCCGATTACCGGGTCATGGAGTTCGAGCGCTACGGCGTGAAGATCGACAACCCGACAGCGGTCGACACCGACAACACCCCGACCAAGGGGGTGCCGACCATGCGCCTGTTCCGTGAGATTCAGAATCCGATCTTCCGCGGCGAAATCGTCTGGCGCATCGGCCTGCCCCTGCTCGCGCTCTCGCTCGTGCTGCTTGCCGTGCCGCTCGCCTATCAGAACCCGCGCCACGGCCGCACTGTCAATCTGGTCATGGCCGTGCTGATCTATCTCGGGTACACCAACTTGCTGAGCCTGTCGCAAGCGTATGTGGCGCAGGAGCGCTTGCCGCTGGCCCTCGGCGTATGGTTACTGCACGCGCTGGCCCTCGGTGTCATCGTGCTGCTTTATCTGCGCCGTGTGCGATTCCGCGGGCTGTTCGGCCGCCGTCGCAACCACGGCGCCGGTGGAGTGCGTGCATCGGGAGGCACTCGCTGATGCGCATCTACGAGAAATATTTCGCGCGCCAGATCTATCTCGCGTTCCTGTTCGTTTTGCTCGCGTTCGTCGGTCTGTTCGTCTTCTTCGATCTCGTGAGCGAACTGGGCGACGTCGGCCGCGGCGGTTACCGCTTCCAGCATGCCCTGGCTTATGTGCTGCTGTTCGCCCCGCAGCGGATGTACGAAATCATTCCGGTCGCCTCGCTCATTGCCGCCATCTATGTCTGCGCGCAACTGGCGGGTAATTCGGAATTCACGATCTTCCGCGTCTCGGGCCTCTCAACCGGTCAGGCGTTGCGTTCCCTGCTGAAAATCGGTTTCCCGATCGTGATGATCACCTTCGTCATCGGCGAGTACGTTGCGCCGAACGCCGAGCAGTTCGCACAGAAGATTCGTCTCGAGGCGCTGGGCAGTTCGGTCTCGGCCGGCTTTCGCTCCGGGGTCTGGGTCAAGGACACCGTCGATCAGGACGGTTCGCGTGTCACCCGCTTCATCAATGTGGGCACGCTCAACCCGGATAACACCATCGCCAACGTTCGCATCTACGAGTTCGATGACAAGCTGCGGCTCGACAGCGTACGGCTGGCGAAGCTCGGGAAGTTCGAGGCACCGAATTTCTGGAAGCTGACCGACGTGTCCGAAACGGTCTTCAGCGCAACGAGCGACGCCACGGCCAGCAACGACCCGTTGCGCGCCCTGGTGCAGAGCAAGCAGGTGCATATCGACACGGTGCAGATGCGCTCGGAACTCACGCCGCAGATTCTGTCCGTGCTGATGGTCTCGCCGGACAACATGGCCATCGGCAGTCTGTACCGGTACATTGGTCACCTGAAGGAGAATCAGCAGAACACCGACCGATACAACCTCGCGCTCTGGCAGAAGCTGCTATACCCGCTTGCCGTCTTCGTGATGATGGCGCTGGCGCTGCCATTCGCCTACCTGCATGCGCGGGCCGGGGCCATCGGTCTGAAGGTGTTCGGCGGGATCATGCTCGGCATGAGCTTCCAGTTGCTCAACAATCTGTTCTCGCATCTGGGCATGCTCAACACCTGGCCGGCGTGGTTCACGGCGGCGTTACCATCGTTGCTCTATCTGGTGCTCGCGATCGCGGCGTTGCGCTGGGTGGACAAGCACTGAGGTGCAGGCCATGCAAGGCAAGCCTGGCGTCATCCTGTTCGCTCACGGCTCTCGCGATCCGCGCTGGGCAGCGCCGTTCGAGCGGCTGCGAGACAAGCTGAGCGCGCAGCGCCCCGATGCCGACGTGCGGCTTGCCTTTCTCGAGCTGATGACGCCGAATCTTACCGACGCAGTGGCCGACATGGC
The DNA here is from genome assembly GCF_000389825.1 of Pandoraea sp. SD6-2. Classification (NCBI taxonomy): domain Bacteria; kingdom Pseudomonadati; phylum Pseudomonadota; class Betaproteobacteria; order Burkholderiales; family Burkholderiaceae; genus Pandoraea; species Pandoraea sp. SD6-2. The sequence continues at coordinate 49,316 of NZ_KB944425.1, forward strand.
ATTGCAGGGCACATCCGAGATCACGCTGGTGCCGGTGTTTCTGGGTCAGGGCGGTCATGTGAGGCGCGATCTGCCCGCGCTCGCCGACGCATGCCGCGCCGCACACCCTGGCCTCGCGCTGCACGTGAGTGCAGCCATCGGGGAAGACGACAAGGTGCTCGACGCCCTCGCCGAGTACTGCGGCAGGATGATCGACGCTCACTGAGCGCGACACGGCGGCCTGCACGGCATCAAGGGATAAAAATACGGCGTCACAGACCACTGTGACGCCGTATTTGCATTGACGCTCGGAAAACGAGGTCCGAGACGATCTCGTTCAGGCGGCCATCGCCGCCTGCGCCGCCCAATCCTGCAACGAGGTAGCATCGGCATGTGCAAACGCCTCGCCGATGAGCAGGACGCTCGGCTGCGCCGCGTCGAACCACGAGGCCGCGCCCCCCTGCCGGACATCGTCCAGCGTGAGACGCACGCGCCGCTCGCGCGGTGTCGTTGCGGCTTCCACGATCGCTACGGGCGTCGATGCCGGTTTGCCTGCCGCGATCAATTCCGTCGCAATGCGCTGAGCGCTGTCACGTCCCATGTAATAGACGAGCGAATCGGCCGACGCCTGCGCCGCGATCTCCGCCGACTCGGGCGCGCGGCTTTGCGTCGCGAAGGCCACGCTGCGGGCCACGCCTCGCAGCGTCAGCGAACGCCCAAGCGCCGCCGCACTGGCCAACGCGGCCGTGATACCGGGTACGACTTCCACCGGGATACCCGCCGCCTCCAGCGCGCGCAGTTCTTCGTCTGCGCGGCCGAACAGCATCGGATCGCCGCCCTTCAAGCGCACCACCATCGCGTGGGTGCGAGCGTGATCGATCAACTGCTTGTTGATGAAGTGCTGCGCGCTCGAGCGCTTGCCGCAACGCTTGCCAACGGCAATTTGCTTGGCCTGCGCGCACAGCGCGAGCATCTCCGGCTCGACGAGCGCGTCGTGAAGCACCACGTCGGCCTGCGCCAGCAGTCGCGCGCCACGCACGGTAATCAGATCGGCCGCGCCGGGACCTGCCCCAACGAGATAGACCTTGCCCGGCGCCTGACCGGCTTGCGAAAAGGGCGTCATCATTACGCCGCCAGTGCGCGAATCATCCCCGCAGCCACCGTGTGGTGCGTGGCCTCGTCGATCAGCACGAACGCGCCCGTGGCGGGGTTTGCGTCGTACGTATCGGCAACCACCGGCTTTTGCAGACTCAACTGCACGCGACCGATGTCGTTCATGGCGAGCGTGGCCTTGTCCGTGCCGTGCGAGAGCGTGCTCACATCGAGTACCGTGTCCACGCTGCCGATCTTCACGTACACCGTGCTGGTCGCTTGCTTGAGCAAGTACTTGCGCTGCGGCGCGAGCGCGTCTTCGTCGAACCAGCAGACGTCGGCAGACAGTTTGCGCGACGGAGCGAGCGCCGACTCGGCGGCCACGAAGGTATCGCCGCGCGACACATCGACATCCTCGGTCAGACGGATCGTCACGCACTGCCCGGCGAAGGCTTCTTCGAGCAGGCCGCGCGGCCCGACGATCTCGGCGACGCTCGCCGAGCGGCCGGCCGGCAGCACGCGCAGTGCCTGACCGACACGCACCGAGCCCGACTCCACGCGTCCCATGTAACCGCGGAAGTCGTCGGCGTGCGAGCCGTCCTGACGCGCCACCAGTTGCACCGGGAAGCGCAGTTCGCCGCCCGATTGGGCGACCGGCAGCGATTCGAGCAGGTCGAGCAGTGGCTCGTCCTGATACCAGGGCATGCGCTCGCTCGCATACACAATGTTGTCGCCCTTGAGCGCGGAAACCGGCACGAAGCGCACGCCTTCGAGACCCAGAATTTGCGCCAGTTCGAGATAGGCGGCGCGAATCGCGTCGAACGTCGTCTCGCTGTAGTCGACCAGATCCATCTTGTTGATGGCCACAATCACGTGTTGCAAGCCCAGCAGCTTGACGATGGCGCTGTGACGTTTGGTCTGGGCGAGCAACTCGGTGCGGCCACCCACTTCGGTCACGCGCGTGGCATCGATCAGCACGATGGCGGCGTGCGCCGTCGAAGCGCCCGTGACCATATTGCGGGTGTACTGCTCGTGACCCGGCGTATCGGCGATGATGAACTTGCGGCGCGCGGTGGTGAAGTAGCGATAGGCGACGTCGATGGTAATGCCCTGCTCCCGCTCGGCTTCGAGGCCGTCGGTGAGCAGCGAAAAGTCGATGTCTTCGCCGGCGGTGCGCTTGTGCTTGGCGCGAGCGAGCGCGCTGAGTTGATCGGTCAGCACCGACTTGCTGTCGTACAGCAGGCGGCCGATCAACGTGCTCTTGCCGTCGTCGACGCTGCCTGCCGTGATGAAACGCAGCACGCCGAGGTCTTCCTGATGCGGGGTGAGGCTCATGATCTCTTCAACTCGATTGCGTGGCCCTGAGTGCGGCGAATCTGCGCACCCGGCGGGCCGGTGTCTCTGAACGTAGGGAGAAAGGCGGCCGTTGGACGCCTCAGAAATACCCTTGCTTCTTGCGCTGCTCCATCGCCGCCTCGGACGTCTGATCGTCCATGCGCGTGGCGCCACGCTCCGTAATGTCGGTCACGGCCGTCTCGGCAATGATCTCCACCGGGCTCCCGGCGACGCTGGCCACCGGGCACGTGCAACTGATATCGCCAACGGTGCGAAAGCGCACCGACGCCGTCTCGCTCGACTCGCCGTCCTGCTTGGGCGTGAGCGGCGTAACCGGCACGAGCAACCCGTTGCGGCGCACGATTTCGCGCTCGTGGGCGTAGTAGATCGACGGCAGGTCGAGGTTCTCGCGAGCGATGTACTGCCACACGTCCAGCTCGGTCCAGTTCGAGATCGGGAACACACGCAGGTGCTCGTCGCCATGCAGCCGCGCGTTGAACAGGTGCCACAGTTCGGGGCGCTGCGCCTTCGGGTCCCACTGACCGAATTCGTCACGGAACGAGAAGATGCGCTCTTTTGCACGCGCCTTCTCTTCGTCGCGGCGAGCGCCGCCGATCATGGCGTCGAAGCCGTGTTCGGCGATCGTTTCGAGCAGTGTCACGGCCTGGGCTGCGTTGCGCGAATCGGTCTCGCGACGCAGACGAACCGTGCCGCGGCGGATCGAGTCTTCCACGTGCCCCACGATCAGTTCGGCCCCCAGAGCCTTGGCGTGACGGTCGCGGAATTCAATCACTTCCGGATAGTTGTGGCCGGTGTCGATGTGCACCAGCGGGAACGGCAGCACCGTCTTGCGGTTCGGGCCAAGGCCGAACGCCTTGAGCGCCAAATGCAGCACCACGACCGAGTCCTTCCCGCCCGAAAACAACAGCGCGGGCTTGCGGCACTCCGCCACGACCTCGCGCAGGATGTACATCGATTCGGCTTCGAGCCAGTCCAGATGATCCATTCGCGAGCCATTGGCCTGCGCGACTTCGTGCATCGCACCCATAGTGTTCCCTTCCTTAACGATTCCGAGATTCGAATTGCCACGATGTGCCGCCACTCAGGGGCGTCGCATCGTCATATGTCTTTGCCTGATCGCATGATCCGCGTGACGCGCGGGCACTTTGCCCGCGGCACTCAGTTCGACTTCACCGAGACGGGGATCTTGCTCAGGTTGCCGGCGTGCAGACCACATTCCTTACTGTCGCGCGACTCCCACCACCAGCGCCCTGCCCGGCTGTCCTCGCCCGGGCGGATGGCGCGGGTACACGGCTCGCAGCCGATGCTCGGGTAGCCGCGCGCGTGCAGCGGATTGACCGGGACGTCGCGAGCTGTCAGGTACGCCCACACCTGCGCTTGCGTCCAGTCGAAGAGCGGGTTGTACTTGGCGATACCGCGGGCGTCATCTTGTTCGGCGAACGCCAGTTCTTCGCGTGTGACCGACTGCTCGCGGCGCTGGCCGGTGAGCCAGGCGTCGGCGTCGGCGAGCGCGCGGCCGAGCGGCTCGACCTTGCGAATCTGGCAGCACGCCTTGCGAAGATCCACGCTCTCGTAGAAGGCGTTCGCGCCATGCTCGGTCACGTATTGCTCGACGGCATCCGCCTGCGGTGCATACTGCACAACGTCGTACCCGTAGCGCGATTTGATCCGGTCGATCATGCCCAGTGTCTCCGCATGCAAGCGGCCGGTGTTGAGCGTGAAGACCGTGATCGGCAGTTGCTGTCGCAGAATCACGTGCGTGATGAGCATGTCTTCGGCGGCCAGGCTGCTGGCAAACTTCACGTTGCGATGCGAACCCGCAATGCGTGCCAGGCGCTCGGCCAGCACCGCTTCCATTTCGTCGAGCAGCGCCATGTCCTGATGCTCGGCATCGGTCGCATTCGACGGCACGGCGGCCGGGGTGGGTTCCCAGCGGGATTCGTTTCGCATTTCGCGAACTCCTTATTGTCTGTAGGGGGTGTCAGCCGACCAGCTTCACTGCCGCGAGCGTAAGCGTTGCCGCCAAGGCCCCGCGCACAATGCGCTCGGGCAGATGACGGGTAAGCTTTGCGCCCAGCCAGATCCCGGGCAGCGAGCCGATCAGCAGACTACCGAGCAGTGCCCAGTGCACTGTATCGAGCCAGATATGGCCCAGTGCGGCAATGGCGGTCAGCGGCACGGCGTAGGCAATATCGGTACCGGCGACTTCGGCCGGTTCCAATTGCGGGTACAACATCAGGATCAGCGTGGCGCCAACGGCACCGGCGCCAATCGAGGAAATCGTCACGAGCCCGCCGATCAGCGCGCCCACCATCACGGTGGCGACCGCTTGCGGGCGGCCCGTCAACTGCCAGTTCGGGTGCGCGCGCAACACGGCCAGCAGCTTCGCGCGGAACAGCAGGGAGAGCACGGTGAGCAGGACAGAAGCGGCAATCGTCAGCTTGATGACATGCAGCGCCGCATCGTCGATGCCACCCAGCCGTTTCAGGAAGAGAATGGTCACCAGCGCCGCCGGCAGCGCGCCGAGCGTGAGCCGGCGCACGATGTGCCACTTCACGTGCCCGTGCGAACGGTGCGCGACCGTGCCGAAACTCTTGGTAATCGCGGCAAACGCCAGATCCGTGCCCACGGCGACCGGGGCGGCGTAGCCAAGCAAGAGCGTGAGCAGCGGCGTCATCAGCGAGCCCCCGCCTACACCGGTCAGGCCGACCAGCAGGCCGACGCCAAATCCGGAAAGGGGTTCGAGCCACAGCGACATGTACGACGCTCCTGATGGGTGCTAAATGCCTGACGGGAATAACGTTATCGAAACAGTGGCACCCACTGTAATGAAAACGCTATATACTTCAAACGAATTAAAAATTGTTTGTATATTTTCTAAAGTTATACAAATGAACTTGCACCAGTTCCGTTTTGTGCGCGAGGCCGTTCGTCAGAATTTCAACCTGACGGAAGCCGCCAAGGCGCTATTTACCTCCCAACCAGGCGTCTCCAAGGCCATCATCGAGCTGGAAGAAGAGCTTGGTGTCGACATCTTTGCCCGGCATGGCAAGCGCATCCGTAATTTGACGGAGCCCGGGCGCATCATCTTCGAGTCCGTCGAACGAATCCTTCTAGAGGTGGAAAGCCTCAAGCGGATCGGCAAGGATTACGCTGCGCAGGATCAGGGCAGCCTGACGATTGCCACGACGCACACGCAGGCCCGGTATTCGCTGCCGCATGCGGTGGCCGAATTCAAGAAGCGTTTCCCGAAGGTTCGCCTCTCGATCCTGCAGGGCAGCCCGACGCAGATTGCTGAGATGGTGTTGCACGATCAGGCCGATCTGGCCATCGCGACCGAGGCGATCGCCGGCTATAAGGATCTGGTATCGCTGCCTTGTTATCAGTGGCAGCACGTGGCCGTGGTGCCGCCGGATCATCCGCTATTGCAATTGCCGTCCGTCGGCATCGAGGATCTGGCGAAGTACCCCCTGATTACCTATGATCCGCAGTTCGCCGGACGCGCCAAGATCGATCAGGCGTTCGCACTGCGTCATATACAGCCGGACATCGTGCTCGAAGCTATCGACGCGGACGTCATCAAGACGTATGTGGAGCTGGGGCTGGGTGTGGGGATTCTGGCGGGGGTGGCATTCGACCCGGAGCGCGACCGCAATCTCCGGGCCATCCATGTAGGGCATCTGTTCGGCACGAACGTGACTCGCGTCGCGCTGAAACAGGGCGCCTATCTGCGTGGATACGTCTTCACGATGGTTGAACTACTGTCGCCGATTCTGACCCGCAAGCTGGTCGAGCAGGCACTGCGCGGCGAACACGAGAGTTACGAGCTTTGAAGTCTTGACGCGCCGCAAAGCGGCCGCCCGTGCTGGCGAGCCCTTTCGGCGCGGTGAACGCCATCGAATTCCGCCGCGAAATTGACGCGCGCATCTTCTCTGAGCCCTCTCAAATAGTGAGTCACCGGCGCCCCCGCTCGGTTTGCGGGGCGTTTGCCCGGGTCTCCCCGCATCACCTCGTTGAATGCCTGCTGGATGTTCTCGACCTTGGCCCGCTTTTGCGGATGGTGAAGGTGCGTCGCTCTGAGGTCGTGCAGCGTCGAGCAGATGTAGGCGTATCGGAACTGCGTTTCCGGCGTGTTATCGGACGCGGAGAACGAGCGCATATTGAGATTCTTGATCGCCTTGAAAAGCTGCCGGAACGAACCCATCGTGACGCGACCTTGATTGTTTCGTGCACTCGGGCTGCAACGTGCCGCCACGGTTTCACTCAGGCTCACGAGTTGGGACGAGACAGGGGCACGGGAAAAGAACGTCATACTTGAAAAACTCCATCGAATTTCCAGGGGGATGCGCCTCCGCGAAACGCCGTCTCGGGCGATGTCCGCTGACGACGCGCGCTCCACGGCGACACGCAGGCAAAGACCGGGCCTGTGCCGGTGCGTTCCGGGCCTGACGCGGCCACGCGCGAATCGGGAAATCCCCTGCGTGCGCTCTCTGCGCGGTGCCGTCAGGCGCGGTGAGCCGGACACTATTTTTCTTCGCTGGCCTAACTCAACCTGTGCGGTATGCTTACGCGATTCGCTCAAAAGGAGACCCCATGCGCTCACCTCTTCGCGGCATCCGTTTGTCGGGCGTGCTGCTTGCCATGACCCTGACCGGTGTTGTATCGGCGGCCCACGCCGACATCACCGTCGGCATCGATCTTTCGTCGACCGGCCCGGCGGCCGCCATCGGCATTGCCAGCAAGAACGCCATGCAGCTTTGGCCTGCCCAGATCGGCGGGCAGAAGGCGCACTACCTCTTTCTCGACGACGGCTCCGACCCCGGCACGGCCGTGAAGAACGCGCGCAAGCTCATTAGCGAAAACAAGGTCGACGTGATCGTCGGCCCGAATATCACGCCGAGTGCGCTGGCCATGCTCGATCCGATTTCGGAGGCGCAGACGCCGATGATCACGTTGATCGGATCAGCCGTGGCCGTGGAGCCACAGGATGCCAAGCGTCGCTGGGCGTTCAAGATGGCGGCGAACGATTCCGCCATGGCCGACGTGATGACGCGCTACATGGCGAACCACGGCATCAAGACGGTGGGCTTTATCGGCTTCGCCGACGCGTACGGCGAGAGCTGGTGGAAGGAATTCTCGAAGTTTGCCGAACTGCGCAAGCTGAAGGTCGTGGCTCAGGAGCGCTTCAACCGGACGGACACGAGCGTCACGGGCCAGGTTCTGAAGCTGATGTCGAGCAAGCCTGACGCCATTCTGGTTGCCGGATCGGGCACCCCGGCCGCACTGCCACAGCGCACGTTGCAGGAGCGCGGCTACACCGGGAAGATCTACCAGACACACGGCATCGCAACCTACGACTTCGTGCGCGTGGGCGGCAAGGATGTGGAAGGCACGCTGTTCCCGACACAGCCGGGCGTTGTCGCCAAGACGTTGCCGGCCGGGCATCCGGCGCGCACGGCAGCGTTGGCCTTCACGAAGAAGTACGAGACGAAGTACGGCGCCGACACTGTCACGCAGTTCGCCGCCGACGCCTATGGCGTCTGGGATCTGCTCAACGATGCCGTGCCGCGCGCCGTAAAGGTGGCGGCGCCGGGCACCCCGGCATTCCGCGCGGCACTTCGAGACGCCCTTGAGTCCACGCACAATCTTGCGATTCCGAACGGCATCATGAATCTGAGCCCGCAGGATCACGTGGGGCTGGATCAGCGCGCCGGCGTGATGGGTCAGATCAAGAACGGCAAGTTCGTCTATGTCTCGGACTGATCGCGGCATGGCGACATACACCGTAGCGTTTATCGGGCTAGGCGCGATGGGGGGTCAGATGGTTCGTCATCTGATGGCTGCGGGACATCGATTGCACTTGTACGCACGCCGGCCCGAGGCCGCCGCGCCTTTCGTCGAGCAAGGGGCGAAGGTGTTCGCCACGCCCGCGCAGGCGGCAGCACAGGCCGACTTTGTCGTCACCAACGTGACGACAACGCAAGACGTGGAAGAGGTACTGCTCGGCGCGCAGGGCGTGGTGCATGAGGCGCGTCCGGGCACGATCTGCATTGATCACAGCACGATTTCGGCGGAGGCGACGCGGCGCATGGCGGCGCGTCTGGCGCGCCACGAGATCCAGTTCGTGGATGCGCCCGTGTCAGGCGGGCCGTCCCGCGCGGCAGACGCATCGCTGTCGATCATGGTCGGGGCATCGGGCGACGTCTTCGACAAGGTCAAGCCGCTGCTGTTGGTCCTGGGCACGACGATCACGCATGTGGGAGACGTTGGGGCGGGCCAGGTGGCAAAGGCCTGCAACCAAATCGTTCAGGTGATCAATATCCAGGGCATTGCGGAAGCGATGCTGTTCGCAGCGCGTAATGGCGTGGATCAGGACAAGGTCATCGAGGCGATTTCGAACGGACTGGCGGGCAGTCGAATGCTCGACATGATGGGCCCCAAGATGGCGCATCGGGATTTTGTGGCGGGGATCGAGGCACGTCTGCACGACAAGGATTTCTCGATGATTCTGGATGCAGTGGCTGACGCGGGGCTATCGCTGCCCGCGCTGACGCTGGTGAAGGGGCAGTTGTCCGTGTTGATGGAGAACGGCTGGGGCCGTGACGACACCTCGTCGCTGCTGCGCGTTCTGGAGGGGCAGCAGCAAGTTCACTAAATCCCGGCGAGGCGGGCTTGTGGCTGGGAGAAATTTCGGTCATAATCTCGCCTTCGTCCGGTGAGCCCTCGGGTTCCTCGTACGAATCACGCTGCGACACTATTCGGTGAACGCACACCCGCCCAGGTGGTGAAATTGGTAGACGCAGGGGACTCAAAATCCCCCGCCGCAAGGCGTGCCGGTTCGATTCCGGCCCTGGGCACCACTGATATTCCAAGGCATTCGGCGATCCCGCCCTTTTCTGCCCTGCTCCGCAATTCGTATTTTGCTCCGCAAAACCGGTTATTTCGTCGGTTCGACCTTGTCGCCTAGCCGGTCCCGCACATAGTGTTCCGTCATCGCCAGCGACCTGTGCCCCAACTGCTTTTGCGCTTTGCGAATGTCCCCGGTCGCCTCTGCTTTGTCGGTACCGGCCTTGGCTCGAAGGTCTCGAAACTGGAACACATCTTTCGAAATACCGGCAGCTTCGCGCGCAGCATCAAATCGACCTCGTAATCCCCTTTGCGTTAGTCTTCTGCCAGATGCGTCGAAAATTAGCGCAGATGTTGTGACGGGCTGCAAACGCCGCCGAGCGCGGATTCGTTCAAGGACTTCAGCCAACTTTCCTTGAATCGAGATCCGGAGACGCTTTCCCGTTTTTCCTTGTTGGATACAGAGCATTCCGTCGCGAATGTTCTTCTCATCGAATCTCAGCGCATCGGCCGGCCGCTGGCCTGTGAGATATGCTAAGTCCATCGCGTCCCGCAATGCTTCGTCTGCCGCGCTCCAAACAGCGTCATACATTCCATCCTCGATATAGACATCGCGCCCCTTCTCTCTGTACTTCGAGACGCCCGCACACGGGTTCGCGTGATCCGTCATCCCCCACTCTCGCGCCTTATTGAAGATGTGTGAGAACAGCGCCAATTCACGATTTGCTCTCGTTTGCCCTCCGGCGACCGGTAACGCCTGCTCCTTTGCGATTGCCATGCGCTTAGACTCCTCCACGCGCCACGTTAGATACTGCCGAATATTCAACGGCTTGATTTCGGCGAGCGGTGCAGGCGGGTCACGGTGCGGTTGATAAGGTCAGTGGGGGCTGTCATATCGGGACCTATACGGTTGCGGATGTCATTGACGCTTGAGCGACTGGCTCATAGCCGAGCGCATGCACGCGGGGAGCAGGTGGCCGTCGTAATCCATGATTCGGGCGATGAGCGCGCGCATGGTTTTGCACACGAATTGAATGCCGTCGGGACGCGTCCAGATGAAGCCCTTACCGGCTTTGATGAGGCGACGCAGTGGCAGCTTGAGGCGCAGTTGACGCCACGGCCGGTAGGTAATCGGGAGAGGTCGCGGCGCACGCCGCTGTTTGATTCGAGCGGGACAAAAGCCGCCGAATAGGTCGAGAGATAGTTGGTGAAGCATCGCAACCCCCAATTCCATCACGGCCGGTCAGCAGTGACGGTGCAAAGAATCTGGCGGGGGGCCGGATATGACTACAGGTTGTCGTCTTTTAGATAGACGACGTGAGGCTAGGCAAAGCTATGCGGCGGCAGTGGCGGTAGCCTTCGCAGCGGCGGTAGCTTTGGGATTAGCGGTCGGGCGTGCGTCATTTGCGTAGGGATGCAACGCTACAATGCGCGGGACAAGGTGACAATCCATCGATTGCGTCATGGCGAACTCTGCGAAGTACTCGCCCTTCGGGGTTTCTTTGGCGAACTCGGGAAGAGTGATTGTGCCAACGATGCGCCGAGGGCCATCGCTCGAGTTTGGCCACAGGATGCATTGCGCAGTACGCATGTCGTAAGGACGGCCGGTTTTGCTGGATATGCCTTCGCGTCGTACGACGTTGATGATGGAGACCCTCTGCTTTTCGATTGGAGAGGTAGGGTTGGCACCATCTCCGAAGGGCTGCAACGCGACAATGCGCGGGACAAGCTGGCCTTCAAATGATCGTCCGAAAGCGAATTCCGCGAGGTATTCGCCTTCGTGCGAATCTTTGAGCACGTCGGGAAGTGTGATCAAGCCAACAACGGAGTCGTCTCCCTCGCTCGTCGTTTGCCAGAGGATGCAATCCGCGATGCGCATGTCGTAAGGACGGCCAGTCTTGCTGGATATGCCTTGACGTCGGGTGACTTCGAGGATGGTGAGCTTTTGTTTACTGATCATAGCGTGGCCCTTGGGTAGGTGAAACGTCAGTGGAGGACGGCTGAAGGCGGGGCGATTTCGAGAGCATCGGCGTCAGATTTCACGCCGTACTTGCGGACAACTGCATCCCATGCACAACGCACTAGTTCAAGCTCCGCCCCCCGACGAACGAGTCCGGGATGGGTCACGAATGGTCACTGTTACGAGGAATTTTCCGTTTCCTAGGTCCTCGCGGCTGATGACGAATTTTGGGTTGTTGATCATTTTTAACTCCGAAGCAAATTCGTACGTTGACAGGTCGAACAACTTCGCGATGCACGTCAAATGTTAGTGCAGATTTATGCACTAGTGAGAATATGCGCACTGATATCGGAATTCGCCTAAGGGAGGAACGCCTTCGTCTCGGTTATTCGCAGACGGAGTTTGCCGCGCTCGGAGGAGCATCTAAGCGCTCGCAAATCGATTGGGAGTCGGGTAAGACGTCACCAACGGCGGAGGTTCTTGCCGTTCTGACGGAGGTCGGGGTTGATGCTCTGTATGTGCTAACGGGAACGCGATCAGTACAAGTCAAGAGCGCACTGACTTGGGAGGAGCAGGCATTGCTGGAAAATTATCGTCACAGTTCGCCTGGCGATCAGGCCGTCATTCGGAGGATGGGCCTTGCGCTCTCGAAACCGGCCGTGGCCAAGCGGCGAAACGGAACAACAGATAGCGAATAAACACTCTGCGGAGATACTTCCATTCCTCAGGGATTCGACACTTCCGATATGTGACAAATAGCGCGAAGTACCGTGGAGGGAAGACGACGAAGCCGAGGTAAAACCTCGTCGTCATTTGCTGTCAGGTTGTCAGAGTGAGATGTTCTCAGGCCACAGATAATAAGCGCCATGCCGGGACTTCGCGACAAACTCGATGCCCGCACTTGCCCCATGAGTCGAGAGGACATGTTCGCCGTGTTGCAACTCTAGGTACCCGGCAGCGACAGCACGTTCCAGAAGTTCGTTCGTTCGCATACCAAGACGTCTACCAAGCTTTGACGACGTGAGCTTTTCAATTGTCGGGCTAGCAGCGCGATCCTCCTTCGCCACCACTTCTGCACAACTTTCGACAGGACGTTCCAACGAAATGCGGACTTCTTCGCTGATACGAATAATGCGTTGGGCTTCTTCGTAGACATCTCGATACAACTCCGCATCCTCAGATCTTTGGACGAGCATCCCCATCTCGTTGTTATTAACCTGACTAAACTCATAAAGATTCAGGCTTGTAACCACGCACAACTCCTCGCTCATATAACACTTGGCGTGCAAGTTCTTGCAGTAGCTGGTACGAACGTAGGTCAGACCTCGAAGCCATTCGATTTCCTGCGGTTGCAACTCACTCTTTCCGTATATCAGCCTGACGTCAATTTTCAGACGATTCTTGTCCGATAGAAGCTCCTTGATACGGTCATTCAGCTTCAAGAATGGACTTATCAAAATGAGGCGGTCAACCGCTCCTTTGATCAACTCTTCGAGAAAGTAGTTCGTCGCGCTGGTATTTAAGAATTTTGCCACGTTGTGCCCTCCTTGCTGTAGGTAAGCGGGGGGCCTCCTCTGAGGCAAAGAATACGCGCTAGAGAGGCGCGTAAGCCCTTGAAAGCAGAGTTGAGATTTCCTGTGATAGCCGACGCCAACGCCAGCTACGTCCGAGCAGGCATTGCGCGACGGGAAGAATGCGGTGATGAAGGCCAACAGCGTGCGTCTCATCCGTTTTGACGCCAATCGCTGTCTATCCGAATTTGAAGTGCAAGCAACTGCCGAAAACGAACATAAGAATATTAGCCGGTAGTGGTTTGACGAAATGCGGGGGTGGGGCCGGAGATAGCGGATAACGGCCCACCGCATTGGATGGGCCGCAACAGCGGTTACCGCACCAACCTCGGTTTCCCACCCCGCTTTGCCGCGTGAAGAATGACGTGAGGTCCCATCAACCTATCCGTCGCCACCATTGCTTCCGCGAACGTCTCGAAGTAAATCGCATGCTCAGGGTCGGACACATGCGCTCGCCTGATTTCTCCGGCTATCTCGTCCCAAGCGTAACCGAGGTACTTCTTGTATTCGTGGAACCAGACAACATGCCCTTCACGCGTCAACGACTTGGGGAGGTCGAAGCCGCCATCGCCTTGACCACCGTTTCCTTCGTCCTTCCCGCCGCTCCCCTTTGAATCACTCATCAAAGTCTCCTGAGATGTTGATGGATTTAGCCGCGCTAACGACTGAATCCATCATCGCAGGAGTGCTGAGCCTTGCGTTTCAGCAACTTCCGAATATCCCAGCCTATGCGTCGACACTCGAAACGTTTCGACGCGCGGCGAAAACGTTTGTGACGTATAACAGGCGAAGAGAATGCGGGCTGAAAGTTTGTCGACGGCGGCTGACGAAGTGCACGGTGAACCAACAAACTGAAGGCACAAATATAATCATCATTCGATGCTATAATTGTGCCTACCACATCGATGGAGGTAGCATATGCGCACTACTTTGGCACTGGACGACGAGCTTCTCGCGAAAGCTCAGGCATTCACGGGCTTGCAGGAGAAGTCAGCATTGATCCGTGAAGCTCTCAAGGCTTTGATCGAGCGCGAAAGCGCCCGCCGTTTGGCTCGTCTGGGCGGAACAGAGGCAGATCTCTCCGACATCCCGCGCCGCCAAACGGAGCCCGCATGATTCTGGTCGACACCTCGGTTTGGATTGACCATCTAAGGGCCGGTGACGCCACACTTGTCCGGTTGCTAGAGACTGGGCGAGTGTTGGCTCATCCCTACGTGATTGGCGAACTTGCGCTCGGTAGCCTGAAGAATCGAGATGTCGTCATTTCAACGCTACGCGATCTTCCACGCGTTGCCGTTGCAACGGATGACGAGGTCTTGCGTTTCATTGGGGAGCAAACGCTTTTCGGGTTGGGCATCGGCTACGTTGATGCCCATCTACTTGCGGCAACACGCCTCACGCCGGGGGCTGCCATTTGGACACGAGATAAGCGTCTAGCCGCAACGGCCGAGCGACTATCTCTCGCTGCAAAGATTCTTCACTAAGAGACATCGGCGTTCGTCGAAACTCACGAACACCAGCCCTCACACGCTCCGCAACGCACGTTGCCGCCCCGGTAATCACGCGATTTTCCACGATTACCTTTTTTGCTTTGCGGAGCGCGGCCGAACCCTAAGTATTTGATTTCATCATCGACAGCCGCACCCTCAAAATCCCCCGCCGCAAGGCGTGCCGGTTCGATTCCGGCCCTGGGCACCACAAGATCTATATCCCGTAAGGCTTTCCCGGTTGTTTGGCGTAATTTTGGCGTAATGCCGCCCCATCAGTCCGCGCAAGGTTTCGCGTCTTGCATGGATTTCATGACATGCAGACTTATATCGCGCCAAATGCGTCACAGTCGGCACAGCGCCCCCCTTCATGCTCGTATGGCCGCAACGCTGGCGTGCTTGCGTGACAGCGCTCTTGCTCAAACATGCCGAGTCGGAAGGTGACAGGACCAGCCCTAGGTCATGCACAACCTCATCGATTGAAGTCGACCGATAGATGGCCATAGTCGGCCGGTTCAGACATTCCAACGAGACTGGTGAGGTGTTCTCCAAGCATGGAGCGTCACCTTACCGACGATGCCCCAGCGCCGCTTTCGACCATTAGCCCTCAGATATAAAAATGCCGTTCAGCGGCTAAATTGAACGGCATTAATCCCTTGCGGGGAGCCCTTTAAACATCTGTGGCGGAGACGTCGAGGTGAGATCTCCCCAGGTAAGAGCGCGCTCCTTCATCGCACAACCGCCGCATTTACGCCGCTTCGCCTTGGTCACCTGAGCTTCGCGGTTGCATGCCCGCTCGCCCCACTCAGCAGCGCCTTCTATACGGTTCTTGTCCATCAGTTCGCGATTTACGCTCCGCGCTTCCTCCCCACACTCGGTCGCCCTCATGCAGTTGCACTTCGCTTCATTCGCCGTGACCAACTTATGGCGGGACTTCCGCCCGCAGGAGTGCGCCCATGCTGGGCGCACTCACAAAGGCCGGTTTCCCGGCCTCAACATGCAGTATCACGTGTAATAACCACCAGTGACGCATGTGCTTTGCGGGTAGCCAGCCGGGCACTGCGGAAGAAATGTTGCCAGAGTTACAGTCTTGTCCGAACCAGAAGAGTCCTATTTCGGTTCCTTGTCGCAGGACTCCGGTTTGCCGCAAGTGACGCTTTTGACCTTGCGGCCTTCCGTCACGTCGCGGAACCAGTCCACTACGCGGACGCCTTCCTCTTCATTGGTATAGAAACGGTCGAAAAGGAGCTGCGTGTGCTCCTTGCCCCGGCTCGTAAAGCCCGCGAAGCCGGGGATCCCTTTGGCCTGTTCCGCACGGTTCTGCAGCAGCAGCGGGTAAAGCCTGGAGGGAGTGCCGAAGGCCTTCTGGAACCTTTCCTGCGCCTGGTCATAGGCGGTGTCGAGTTCGACGACGCGTAGACGCGGCGCGTGTCTCACCGCCGCACGGCCGAGGTCTTCGAACGTCGCGCTCCCGCGATCGACGCCGCCCGTCCATTCGGGCGCGCCATCCCAGAAGCCCCAGTTCTGGATCAATTCCGCAATCTTCGGGGACCGATAGCCGCCCGCGCCGTCCGAGACGGCGGTAATCTCAACGTCCGGATATTGATCCGCGACTTCCGCCGCATAGATCGGCGCGCCAATGGCGCCCGCGCTCGACCCGGCGACGACGATGCGCTCGGGTTTCTTCACGTTCTTATAGACCCAACTGAGCACCGATTCCACATTTGCACGGCCCCGGTGGCGCATCGCCACCTCCCGGCCGTCCGCCGTCTTGTAGGTCACATCGCGATTGCCGAGGTATACGTCGCCCGTGCAATAGGAGGCATAGACCTGCGTCCATTTGGCAACCGGGTTTTTCGGGTTGCCGAGGTCGAAGACGCCCCGCCAGTCGCGCGGGTCGCTTGGATCAACCCGTTCAGAGAGTCCAAGGCGACCCATGTATTCGCTCCGCCAGCGCGGTTCGTTTGGCTGAGGACGCGCGAAGGGAATGTAAACCGCCGAGCTGGGGTCGCATTGCTCGCCCGTCCAGCAGGCGCCGCCGCCACTGAGAAAGATCATGAGCTTTGCGGCGTCCGCGCCTTCGCCCGGCTTCACATGGAAGGCATAAGGCGTTCCTGTCGCGCAGGAGGTTTCGCCACCCGGCTCAATGGTCGTCCAGGGGGTCTTCGCTACCTGGCCTTGTGCCTGCGCCATGACGCCGACCGGAGCGAGCAAGAAGGCAAGGGTGACGGCGTGGCGGATCTGCATAGGGTTCCGCCCTCCCGGAGTAGTTCTTTGATTGGCGGCGAGTTTTTCCCGCCCGATGATGCAGAGGACTTTGCGGAACCGATTCTTATTCATGAGTGACCTACCCTATAAATTGAGAGAAATATATGAGCAGTCTCTCGTGCCCCGGCGCATTGTCGCCCAGCACACACCTGCCCACTCATGCCGCCAAAATATGAGGAAGGCGAACAACGATCCTTTGAAGAAGAGGGGCTTTTGTTTGAATACCCGCCGAAACTCGACATCTGTCGGCAATCTCCCACACTCCGCCAAAGGCCGACGAGCTAAAAAGTGGAGTTTTCTTGATACTGAAGCCTTTGCGGGCCGGCAGGCTTCACGGCGAAAGCGAACGCGTTGGCGATGGCTGCGGAGATGCTCGACACGACGGCACCACCTGCGGCAAACTCAGGCAAGCCATGTCCCCCTCACATCAAAACAGCCGCTCGTGGCGGCCGTTGTTGTCGTGTTTCGGTCGTTACGTTCCGTTTGCCTATGTGGACGGCCACACCACCGCCTGCACTTCATCCGTACTGGTCGCCGCCTCGATCTGCGCCGTTAGCGAGATGCGCGTGCCAATCACCTCGCCTGCTGCCGCCTCCCAGGCGCTCGCGCGCTGCTGCACCATCGCAGCCAACGCCGCTACCGTCCGTCCGGCTGCCTGCGCGATCACGATGAGCAACGGTGTCGGCGCAGACGCCTCATCGGCGAAGGCCCGTGCTTCTTGACGTTGCCGCTCCCACGTGTCCACCTCGCTGGGTGGGTATGGCGCTTTCAACGTGGCTAGCACCGCCTCACACGCGGCGTTGATGCGTTCCCGTTTGCAGCGATTTCGCCGTTGCCAAGTCAACCGGCTGCGCCTGCACCGTGTACACCGCACCGTCGATGAGCTGAGGCGCCGTACTCACCTGCACGGTGAAAGCGTCCGTTGGCACAACATCGACGACCGGATAGGCCGTATTCGCCTCAAGAAACGTCGAAGATGGCCCGTCCTGCGAAAACATCCTGTTCGGCCACAGTGCCGCTGCCGTGCCGATCCTGAATGTCCCATCGGCGTTCTGAATTGCGTATCCCATGTGAAGCATGTGAAGTCCTTGTTCATTCACGCCGCACCAGCGTTGTAGTGATTGAGTACGCTATGTGGGTACTCCTGCATCCTATCTTTCTGACGCAAGACGAAATTCGGCAGATGACTGGCCGCGTGCGATATAAGTCGCAGTCTCACGTTCTCTCGACTCTCGGCATCAAACACAAGGTGCGGCCGGACGGCAGCATGCTCGTGCTGCGAGCTCACGTGGAAAAATCCCTCGGTGGCAGACCGAGACCCGGACGCGCCAGCGCGTCTATGACATTGACAGGAGCGCGCTCTAATGCCTCGCAAACGAACCCCGGAAAACATGCCGCGCGGCGGAGCCGTCTCAAGCTCGGCCCATTTCTGGACTGCCGCGACGAAATCCGATCCGAGCGGTATTTCTCGCCTAGGCTTCCGCCCAAGAGAAATCGGTGTTCATCGAAACTCACGAACACCAGCCCTCACACGCTCCGCAACGCACGCTGCCACCTCGGTACTTCGTACTGAATTCCGCAGCCAAGTAAGCACCGACGTCGCCCTACGATACAAGGGCTCGTCTCGTAACAAGACCGTATAAGCCCGTTCTATCCCGCCTCCCCACCCTTTCGATTCTGCGTAGTCTCCGCCTCTCGCTCGCCGAGGAACGCCACGACTTCCTGGGCTGTCGCGCGGGCGCTGCGTGTCACGCCGATCAGCGTCGCCGAGGCGTATCCCGTCCACTCCCCGTATCCGACGAGCCACAACCGGGGCTGCGCGACGGCACGCGTGCCCGACACGCGAATCCGTCCGTCGGCTTCCTTGATCCGCAGCGCATCCAAATGTGCCAGCGCCGGACGAAAACCCGTGCACCAGATGACGACATCGACCCGCGACTGCGTGCCGTCCGGCCACATCACGCCGTCTTCGACGAACCGCGCGAACGGACGTACCGCATGCAAGTCACCTCGCGCGCGGGCCGCCAACACCGGCGGCACCATCACGATATGCCCGAGCCCGTTGTCCGGATACGGATCGGGCAAGCCTCGCTGAGCGGCCTGCCAGCGCGCCGTAGCTCGCTCGAAAAGTATGCGGCCGTCTACGTCGTCTGGTAAGTAGGACGGCGGCGTGAGCGTAACCCAGGTTGCCTCGCTCACGCGCGACACCTCTGCGTAAATCTGCGCCCGTGAATTCCCTCCGCCAACCACCAGCACTCGCAACCCCTGCAACTCATGCGCGCCGCGATAGTCGGCTGAGTGCATCTGACGGCCGCGGAACGATGCATGTCCCTCATATGCCGGCACATACGGCGATCGCCACGATCCCGTCGCGCTGATCACCGTGCGCGCCAGCCAATCGCCGCTGTCGGTCTGCACCCTCAGCCCGTCGCTTTGCGCGAGAACCGCTGTGACCTTCACAGGGCGTTGCACCGGCACCCCATAACGCGCCTCGTACGCGCGCAGGTACGTCACGACTTCGTCGCGCGTCGGATAGTGCCGCTCACCACCCGGCATCGGCCACCCCGGCAGCGAACTCCATTGCGCGGGGGAAAAGAGTTGCAGCGACGGCCACGCGCGCTGCCACGCGCCCCCGGCAGAGGTCTGATCGTCCAGAACCACGTAGTCGACCTGCCAGCGACGCAGGAAATATGCCGTCGCCAACGCTGACTGCCCGCCGCCGATAACCAGCGTGTCAACGCTTCGCGGCGAACCCGTATGCGGCGCGCTCATGCCATCTCCGCCCGATCCGCCTCATCCGCCTCGTGCAGATGTTTGAGCGGCCCCACCTGCCGAAAATAACGTCCCGGCGACTTGCCGAACGCGCGACGGAACATGGCGATAAAGTTGCTGGGCGTGGAGTACCCGAGCGAATCGGCAATCGTGCCGACCGGTTCCCCCTTGGCCAGCCGGTCAAGGGCGCTCACCAGTCTCGCCTGCTGCCGCCACTGGGTGAAACCCATTCCCGTCTCCGCGACGAAAAGCCTTCTGGCGGTGCGCGACGAAACGCCTGCGCGCTGCGCCATCGCCTCGAGCGACGTATGTCCGCCCAGATCGTCGAGCACAGCGCGAGCCACGCGCAGCACACGTGCGTCGGTCGGCATTGGCAAACCGAGCGGCTCTGCCGGCGCGCGCTGAATCTCGTCGACCAGCACCTGCGCGAGCCGCATCTCGTCTTCCGTCAATACGTCGCGCAACGCCCACGACACCGCCCGCTTGACCAGCGCCTCCAGCAACTCCGATACCCCCACCACACAAGGTGCCGACGGCAACGCCGTCGCCGCGTAGGGCGCGACGAGCACGATCCATCCACTGACCACGCCGGTGAGCGACACACGATGCGTGACTTCCGGCGGAATCCACCCCGCTCGATAAGGGGGCAACACCCACGCGCCAAACGGCGTATGGACATGCACCAGACCCGAGTGGATGCAAAACAGCTGACCGCGCACATGGGAATGCCAGTCCAGCTCGCGCGTCCCGATCCGGAACAGACTGCGATCGTGTTCGTGCCCGCCAAACGCCCACACCGGCGGGCCGTCGGGCCGGTCATTTGGCCGATATTTGGCGAACGGCGACTCGGCAAGCGACATCAGAGGCGCATCGGGTTGGGGCTTCCGCGTATCGAGGCTCATCGCTTTGTCCGATTTACATTGTTTTATGACCAAACAATGTTATCAGGTCAACAAACAGCGCGCAGACAATGAGCGAAGTACCACTGCCAGCTGCCTCCGGGCGGCTCATTCGAAATCATGTCTGCCTTGCATGTCACCATCATCGGCGCGGGTCTGGGTGGCCTGTGCCTCGCTCAGGGGCTCCGCCGCGCGGGGATTTCGTTCGACGTCTACGAACGCGACGACGCGCCCGCAGCCCGTTTCCAGGGCTATCGCCTGCGCATCGACGCCGACGGCCTCGACGCCCTCACCCAATGCCTGCCCGATGGCCAAGTCGAACGGGTGCGCCAGCGTGCCGCCGTGGCACGTACCGGCGGGCGCTTCGTCACGCCGCAACTCGACGACGCCAACGTCGTCCTGCCACCGAGCTGGCACGATGCGCACACCGATACCGACGCCACTACGCGTCTGCGCAGCGCCCCCTCTGCCGCCGCTCGCCGAACGGCGCCGCCGGAGGGTATCCCCGGCGACCTCAGTCTGCATCGGCAGACGCTTCGCGAGATTCTGCTGGACGGCATTCTCGATCGCGTGCACTTCGGCAAGTCGTTTTCGCGTACGACGACCACGGACGACGGCTGTCGCATCGCCCACTTCGAAGACGGATCGTGCAGCGCACCGGGCCTCGTCGTTGCGGCCGATGGAAGCCACTCCCGCGTGCGCGAATACGTGCTGCCGGGCATGACACCGCGCGACACCGGCAATGTCTGCTGCTACGGCCTGACACCGCTATCCACGGCCCTGCTCGTACTGATGGACGGCCACGGCGAAGCCACGGTGATGGAAGGCAGCACCGTGGTATTTGCAGACGGCTTCGCCGTCGTCATCGAAGCCATGCTGTTTCGCCGCCAACCCGGTGGCAACACCCCCTCCGCATCCGCCATCGCCCCCGACCGGATGCCACTGTCTCCGGTATCCGATTACCTCTACTGGGCATTCATCGGCCCGTCGCAAAAGCTGCTGAGCACCCCGAGCGCAAACGACGAGTTGCACGGCCCCGCCCCGCTCGCCCGCATCGAGGCGCTTACCGAGTCCTGGCATCCGCACCTGCGTTCACTGTTTGCGCACGCGGTTCCCGACACCATCCGTACGATGTCCGTGCGCAGCACCACCACCCCACTGCCATGGCAGGTCGACGGGATCACCGGCCTGGGAGATGCCGTGCACACGATGAGTCCCGCGGGCGGACTCGGCGCGAACACGGCACTGCGCGACGCCGTGCGACTGGCCGAACATCTGCACGCCGTGGTGCAAGGACGCAGCACGTTGGCGCAAGCCATCGCCGCGTACGAGCGCGACATG
The DNA here is from genome assembly GCF_000389825.1 of Pandoraea sp. SD6-2. Taxonomy (NCBI): domain Bacteria; kingdom Pseudomonadati; phylum Pseudomonadota; class Betaproteobacteria; order Burkholderiales; family Burkholderiaceae; genus Pandoraea; species Pandoraea sp. SD6-2. The sequence goes on from NZ_KB944425.1 coordinate 70,887, forward strand.
TGCGAGCGCGCGCGCGAAGCCGTTCGGCTGGCCGACGCAGGGGCCGCGCTACTCAATGCCCGTCGCCCCCTGCCGAACGCGCCTGTGCAACCCGATGTCGACGCCATCCATTTATGAGACGGCGCCTCTCCCGTGTTACTTTTACGGCAACGTTACTGCGCGCGAGGAGTGACCATGTACACCGTAATGGGCATCACGGGGCGAGTTGGCGGCGTCATCGGGCACGATCTGCTCACGGCAGGTCTGCCACTGCGGGCTGTCGTTCAGGACCCGGTCAAATCCAGTCGATGGGCAACACTCGGCAGTGAAATCGCGGTTGCCGAAAACGGCGACGTCGGTGCGCTCATGAATGCCTTTCGCAACAGCGAAGCGGTATTCGTCATGCTTCCACCGAACGCCGACCCCGAGCCGGACTTCTCGCACGCGCGGCATCTGATCGACGCCATCCGCCAAGCGCTGGCGACTACGCGACCAAAGCGCGTGGTCTGCCTCTCGAGCATCGGCGCGGATTGCGAATCTCCCAGCCTGCTCACGGCACTGCACATGTTCGAGACGGCGATGGTGTCGCTCTCGTTGCCGGTAACGTTCCTGCGCCCCGCCTGGCTAATGGAGAACTTCGCATGGGACATCGCGCCCGCACGCGAGCGCGGCGAGTTACCGAGTTATCTGCAACCGGTGGATCGGACAATTCCGATGGTCTCGACGAGCGACGTCGGTCATTTCGCCGCGCGCGCCATGCAGGAGCATTTCACCGACGAACGCATCTGGGAAATCGAAGGACCGGATCGCTACTCGCCCGACGACATTGCGGCAGCACTCGCCCGTGCGCTGGCTCGAGACGTTCGTGCCGAGGCCGTGCCGCGGGCCGGTTGGGACCCGCTGTTCCGTGCGCAGGGCATGCGCAACCCGGCGGCGCGCATTCAAATGCTGGACGGCTTTAATAACGATGACTTCCGGTTTCGCGACGGTGGCCAACATACGCTACGCGGCGAGGTCACGCTCGTGCAAGCGATTGCCGCATTGGTGCGGGAAAGCTGACGAGGTCCCTCTCGTCCCTCTCGTCCCTCTCGCCACCCTCGCCACCTCATCGCGCCGTTACCGATGGCCGTCGCAGACCGGCGTTTGCGCGAGCAACTCGCGCCATCGCTGCGCCCAATCGCCGTCGTGGGCCAGGCCGCTCACAACGCGCGTCTTCACGCACGTCCCGCCTGCGGCCGACGCAAAGCGGCGCGCAACCTCCGGCGGCACGACCGTATCCTGCGTGCCGCTGTAATGGATCTGCGCAATGCCGGCAACCTGCCGCGCGACATCGATGGGATTGCGCGACGCGGGCATCGGCGAGACCCGGTGCAATCGATTGACATACTCGACGTCGAGATTGCCCGCCACCGTGCGCAGGGTGGCGATGTCGTGCCGGCGGGCCGCCACTAGCACGGCAATGGCGCCGCCGCCCGAATAGCCGACAAGCTCCACAGGCTGCCCCGGCACACGCGCCGCCAACTGCCCTATGGCGGCGTCCATCGCATCGACAACTTCGGGCGCGAAGCGCTTGCCGGTCCAGTACGCGACCTGGCAACGGGGATTGTCCGGCATCGGAGTGAACTGGCAGGGCCGTGCCAGATAGGCGACATTGGCCGATGGGTCAGCCGCAGCAAGCGCCAAACCGGTCGCGGCGACTGGTGTCGGATCGAGCGACGGCTCCGAGCGCGAGACCCAGGCAAGACCGTCGCCTTCGATGTAGATGCGCAGTGGTTTATCGGTGCGGTTGATGCGCGAGAACACGGTAAGGCGGAAGTCGCCGGCCGCGAGCACTTCCCGTTGCAGTCCGGCGGGGTTGGCAAGCGACTCGGCGTGCGCGTCGCGATCCAGACTGGCGCAGCCTGAAGCCAGCAACGCCAGCCCCAGCACGCTCCCGCAGAGCAGAACGTGCCACGATCCGGCGCCTCGCCCGTCACCGCCTCGATCAAGCCGCGTCATCGCGCCACTCGGCCACGAACTGCTTGAGCGCCTGCGCCATGCGCTCGACGACAGGCGCCCATTGCGCACGCGCCTCCTGACGGAACAAGCGCATGCCGGGGTACCAAGGCGTATCGTCCCGATCGAGCAGCCAGCGCCAATCGGGCACGAACGGCAGCAGCACCCACACCGCACGCCCCATCCCTCCCGCCAGATGTACCGGCGAGGAATCGACCGAAATCAGCAAATCGGCGAGATGCAGAATCGCGGCGGTGTCCTCAAAATCACGAATTTCATCGCTCAACGGCATTATCGACATGCCGTCGGGCGGCGTATTTGCCTGCGCCGATGCCGGCCCCTTCTGAATCGACAGGAACGTCGCCCCGCTCGCGCCCAGCGGGGCGAGTTGCTCGAGCGGCATGGAACGATTGCTGTCGTTGGCGTGCTCCGGGCGTCCGGCCCACACCATGGCGACCCACGGTCTCGGCACGTCTGCGAGCCTTTCGCGCCAATGGGCAACGCGCTGTGCATCGGGGCTGAGATAAGCCACGTCGCCGGGCAGATCGGCAAGCGTCAGGCCCATTGCCATTGGCAAGCTCATCAGCTCGCAATGCTGATCGAACGTCACCGGCAACGTCCCGCGAGCAACAATATCGTCATCGCCCCACATACGTTTTGCAATCGACAACGTCTCGGGATTGACCTCGAAGATCACGCGCGCCTGACTGCGCTCACGTGCCCAACGGGCCATACGCATGAACTGGAATGTGTCGCCAAAGCCCTGCTCGTCGTGAATGAGGAGCGTCTGGCCGGGAATCGGACGACCGTCCCATCGCGGGCGTTGGACCTTGCGCTCGATGGACTGGGTATGTTCAAGGCTGTAGCGATAGCGATACTCACGCCAGCCGCGCTCGAAGTCTCCCAGCAAGAGCAACGCTTCGGCGAGGTCGAAGCGGTTCGACAGATCACCGGGCACCTGACGTGCGAGCCTATCGAGCAAGTCTCGCCCTTCCCGTGCCTTTCCCTGCGCACGCAGCACGACCGCGAGCAGTCGCCACAGGGACATGGGAGCGGCGTCCGTCGCCACGACGTCACGGAGCATCGCCTCGGCCCGCTCGTAATCTTGTGCCTGCACGCGCGCCACGACCGCTTCATAAATGGCGGTGAAGTCCGGCGACTCGGGCACATTGTTCGGCGGGAGGCTGGCGATGGAGGGCTGAGCGGCGCCCGTTGCCTCGCGCGCCGCGATGTCCGCCTCGACAATGCTGAGCGCTGCCCGCGCATCGGCGCTCTCAGGCAGGAGCACGAGTGCTTCACGGGCATTCGCCAGCGCTTCGTCCAGTCGCCCGACGAGACGCAGAATTCGCGCACGCGCCACGAGCGTCGAAGGATGCTTCGGCGCAAACGCCGACATTACCTCAACGGTCTGCAATGCCGCCGCCACGTTGCCTCGCGCGAGTTCGACGTTGGCGAGATTGCGGTAGGCGTCGACAAACTGCGGCGCCAGCTCAATGGCGCGGCGCGCCAGCGTCTCCGCCTCGGCAAAGCGCTGTTGCGCACTGAGCAGCGACGCCAGATTACTGTGCGCGTCGGCACGCTCCGGATCGCACTCAAGGGCGCGGCGATAGTGTGTCTCGGCGGCGGCCAGACGCCCCATCAGACGCGCGGTATTGCCGAGATTGTTCTGGGCGTCCGCCGACGCCGGCATCAGTTCGCTCACGCGCGTGAGACATGTCAGACTCTCTTCGAGTTGCCCGGTCTCCTGCAACACGATTCCCAGGTTGTTCCATCCGGCAACGAACGCCGGATCGACCTCGACGGCCCGGCGAGCCGCCGCCAGCGCCTCGTCGAGACGCCCCGCCTGTCGGCACATCTCGGCGAGATCCGACCAACTGGACGCAGGCGCATCCGGTGTCCGGCAAGTCACCCGAAGATGGTCGATGGCCATGGCAGGCTTGCCATAGGCATGCGCCATCAGGCCCAGCAGATAGTGCGCGTCGGGATGCTCGGGCGACACTTCCAGCACGCGTCGGCACAACACCTCTGCCTGCGGGGCCTGCCCCGCCTGCCAATGCGATTGCGCCAGCGCAACCGCCTGCGCGAAAGTCAACGTGCCGGGGGACGACGAAGGAGAAGACATCGGACAAGAATTGGGGGGAACGGTGGGCACTGCGCGATACTTTCACGGCGGTCGCAGCCCTGTCAATGACTGCGACCGCCGGCACTGTGCACTGTCCGAACGTGCCAGGCGATCAGAAACGCTGCTGCACGCGCACGATACCCGTGTGCGACACGAAGCCCGAGCCCGCTTGCAGGTCGTAGCGAATCGACGCGCTCAGGTTGTTCGCCTTCATCAGCGTGAGGCCCAGCGACATCTCGGCCAGATCCGACACCGGCGTGGCGCCCACGGTCGTGAAGCCCGTCTGCCCGATCGGATCGGCGGCAAAGCTCGCGCCCGTTGCCTGACGCGTACGGTTGTACTCGTGTATCCAACGCACGCTCAGTTCCGGGACCCACGTGCCCGTCGATGTCTCGAACGGCACCGCAATCTTGGCGCCCAACGCACTGCGCACCGAACTGCTGCCCGCGCTACCCACCGACAATGCCGAGCCGTTGCCGCCCGTTTCCGTATAGCTGTTCTGATTCAGATAGCTATACGTCATGCTGGCGAGCGGTGTGACGACGGCGCGGCCAACGGCGAGCGGCCAACCGAATTCGGCACTCGTCACGTACTGTTGACCGTTGAAGTTGCCGTTAGCCACGCCGTTGAAGCCCTGCATGGTGACGAAGCGCTTCGAGTCATAGCGTTGCAGCACCACTGAGCCCGTCAGGTTCACGTACCACGGCTCGCCGGTATAGGCGGTATAACCGATCAACCCGTACCCATTTACGCTGCTCGTGTTGCCGGCCGTGCTGCCGTCATTGTTGATGACGGTGCGCGAGAACTGGAACGCGCCACCGGCTCGCACGCGATCGCCGAATGCCCGGTCGGCCCCGACAAGCAGCCCCCCGTAGTTGGCGCTGTAGCCATCGACACCGTCACGCGCAGACTGACTGGCGTGACCACCGAACGCCTGTCCCCAGACACCCCAGTTGGCCGCGCTGTCGCCCGTGGCGACCCCGGTGCCGCCCGCCTGAGCCACGCGCAGGCCGTTGACGTGCGAATTGACTACCCCCAGCGAGTCGAACGTGGCCGCCCCGGCGGCACGCGCGTTCTGTGCGGGCGCCAGTTGCTTGCCGATGCGATTGGCCGAGTCCGCCGAACGGTCGCTGAGCGAGCCGAGCGTGGCGTTGAACAGATTCAGCAGTTGCGGATCGCTCACGCCGGTATAGCCCAACAACCCATGTAGCGCCGACGAAGCATTCGGTGTCGACGCGATGGTGGCGTTGGTGCGCGGATCGAACGCGGGCAAGCCGCCGTTATTGCTGCCGTTGCCGGCCTCCAGGTTACTGCCGGCGCTACCGCCACCCGCGCCGCCCGTCCCCCCCGTGTTGCCACCGGTGTTGATACCGCCATTGCCGCTGCCGTTGTTCGCCCCGGTTCCGTTGGCGAGCGTGACCACCAGATTCTTGTGCGTACCGTTCGCCACTTCAGCACCGCTTGCGTCAAGCGTCGTCGAACCGTTCACCCGGTAGACGAGCGAGCTGGCGTTATAGGTGGCAGTGCCCGCCGTGTCGATCACCACAAAGCGCTGACCGGCGGCGAATTGATAGCCGAGCGACTGCAGGCCAATGCTGGACCCGGCCGCAAGCGAGGTATTGCCGCTCACGACAAGCCTGCCGTAGCCGCTATCGGTCACCGCGTCGCCCGTCGTGACCGCATTGGCTGCCACGCCTACCTGAAGCGTCGCGCCGGCGGCCTGAGCATAGTTGCCCGAGACCCGAATCGCCTTGTTGACCTGCAACACCGATGCGTCGTTGAAGGCTGTGCGCGTGCCCGCCAGATCGAAATGGTTGCCGACGACGAGGTTGCCGCCGTTGAAACGAACATCGGCATTGGTGCTGACGATCGTGCCGCTGTAGTTCGGACCGAAGCTGGTGATCGTGCCGAACGTGCCGTCCGTGGGCCCGCTGATCCGAAGATCGTTCGGCGAGCGGTTGATGATCCAGCCGGCAATCACGCCCGCGTTGCGGATCTGGCCGATGGACGACGTCGCACTCTGATTCGAAATCGCGCCCCCCAAGCCGGTAATGACGCCACTCGCAAGGTTGTTGATGGTACCGATCGCACTATCGTTGTAGATACCGTAGTAGCCGCCGGAGATCGTGCCTGCGTTATTGATGGCGCCAATCGTCCCGTCGTAGATCGTGCCGTTGGCAGTCGAGCGGAAGTTGTTGATACCCGACGAGTAGAACGTATCGGTGCCCGTGAATCGGCCACCGGCGAGGTTTTCGATGGTCGAAATCGTACTGCCGTAGTTCGACAGCCCGGCGGACGTACCGACGATCTGACCGCTGTTGGTTAATGTCCCCAACGACGAGAGCGGCGACATGTTGCCCGACGGGGCCAATGCCACGCCCGTGTAGCCCGTGATCAGGCCGCTGTTGTTGATGGAGCCGACCTGCCCGGAGTTCGCCACGCCCGAGCCTATCGACTGCGTCGTGGTGGCCAAGATCGTGCCCGTGTTGACCGCCGTGGTCAGTACTCCGGTGTTGACTACGCCAAACCGGTCGCCCGTGATCTGTGCGCTGTTCTCAAGCCGGGTCAGCACATTCACCGTGTTCACGCCGGCCATGTTGTCCGAGAGCAGCGTGCTCCGATTGACAAGCGTGCCGACCACACCGCCGTTGTAGATCGCCGAGTCGGTCGCGCCGGTTGCGTGAATCTGACCGTTGTTCTCGATGCGGCCGATCCCGCCGCCGTTACCCCCGACGGACAGCGCCGAAGTGCCGGTCAACGTGCCGTTGTTCGTAAGGGTACCGAGCGAGCCGTTGATCGAGCCGAACGTCGTTCCCGAGATGGTGACGTTCGCGCCGTCGAACTTCCACACAGGCGACGCGTCGATGGGGGTGCCGGGCACGAGCGCCGTCGTGCCGCCAATCGTGCCGAGGAACTGCGGCGCGAAGATCGTCACAACCAGATCCAGGTTGTTGCCGTTACCGACCCTGGCGCCGCTGGCGGCAAGTGCAGGATTACCGTTCACCACGTAGCGCAGCGATCCTTCGTTGTAGACGGCCGAGCCAGCGGTGTCGATCACCACGTAGCGCTGGCCCGCCGCGAAGTTATAGCCCAGCGATTGCAGCGCAATGGTCGAGCCCGGCGCGACGTAGCTGTTGCCCGAGACGAGCAGCCGGCCATACCCTGCATCGGTGGCGAAATTGCCCGTGGTGAGTGCGCCATTCGCCACACCGATCTGCAACGTACCGTCGACACCCTGCGAGTAATTACCCGCCACCTGGAGCGCCCTGTTGATCTGCAATACCGACGAGTCGTTATAGGCCGTGCGGACGTTTTGCAGATCGAAGTGATCGTCGAGCAGCAGTTTGCCACCATTGAAGTGCACGTCGGCGATCGTGCTCACGATGGTACTGGGATACGTCGGACCGTAGCCGGTGAGCGTGCCGAAGGTGCCGTCGGTGGCGCCGCTGATGTACAGGTTGTTCGGCGAACGGTTGATGATCCAGCCGGCAATCGTGCCCGCGTTGACGATCTGCCCGATGGACGACGTACTCGCCTGATTCGAGATGGCGCCGCCCAGCCCCGTGATCAACCCGCCGGCGAGGTTGTTGATGGTGCCGATGCCGGCATCGTTGTAGATCCCGTAGTACCCCCCGGAGATCACGCCCGCGTTCTTGATGGTGCCGATCGTCCCTGAATAGTTGGTACCGTTAACGCTCGCGTTGACGTTGCTGATGGCGGAGGTCTCCGGAGAAGTCACATCGCCCGTAGCGAGAATCTGCCCGTTGGCCTGATTCTCGATCGTGCCGATGCTGGTGCCGGCGTTCCGAACCCCGTTCCACATCCCCGATATCTGGCCGCTGTTCGTCACGACGCCCATTTGCGGGTTCGGCGCACCTGTGTTGGCAGACCCCAGACCATAGTAGTAGCCGTTGATCAACCCAGTATTGGTCAACTGACCAAACTGCCCCGAGTTCAGCGCGCCATAACCGGACTGCGCGCGAATCGTCCCTGAATTGAGCGCCGACGTCAGCCTGCCACTGTTATTCAGCCCTTGCGACGCCCCCGTAATGGTGCCGGAATTCTCGAAACGGGTCAGGGTTCCACCGTTACTGACTCCACCGTACATCCCCGTCGTGACCCAGCCACGATTGACCAGCGTGCCGACCGTGCCGCCGTTATAGATCCCCGAGCTGTTGCCCGTTGCAGTGATCTGGCCGTCGTTCTCGACACTTGTCACGTTCGCTGCGGCCGAAAACGCCAGCGCGTAAGCACCGCTCAACGTGCCCACGCTGGAGATCGACCCCAACCCGCCTGTGATCGTGGCAAAGGTGGTGCCCGTAATGATCAGGTACGTACCGTTGAAGTTCCAATCCGGCGACGACATATCCTGAACGCCCGAGAAGAGCGCCGTCGTGCCGCCTATCGTGGCGACGGGCGAAGATACGGCGTACGCCGTTGCAGCATTGAGCGAAACCACGGCGATAGCAGCCGCTGCAGCGGTTTTGCGCGTACGGCGGCGGTCGACCGAGCGCGACTTTCCGCCGCGGCCGCTCGCCACTTCCGACGCCACCTGATACATGCCGAGGCTGGCGCTCCACACGACACGATAGATGTGATTCATTCGATTCCCCTGGTGGCTGTGTTCTTCTGATGCGATGAATAGAGATTCGGTACAGGCCCTTGCACGACGTCAAACGCACGAACGCAAGAACTTCGCTATCGAAGCGAAGTCCGGTGGTATCGGTCTAACGGGTATTCGGGCGGGAGACGCGCAGTAACGCTACTGCGCTGGAACGCGAGATAAGTCCGGTCGTCGGAGGGACACGGCAATAAGATCGCCTGCGCGCAACGCAGGTTCACCGGTTTTGCGAGAAGCGACACGAAACATTCGGACTACCCCGTTATTATTTGACAGCACGTTGTGCTTGTTATTTTTGGTAATTTTTCAGATCACGCGAATCCTTCCACACGATTACACGACTGTCAATCGCGATTTGATGATTGAAAATAAGCCATTGATTTATTTAAATTAAAATAAACAACGAGAGAATTTTTATCGTCCCCCAAACGTCCCATTTCCGGTAACAATGATGTAAAAAATGGTGTCATTGAGAAACCTTGATTACCATTTTTCTTTACCGTTTAATTTGCACGCCGACATAACATTGCTTATTTCTTTACTTCTCTCATCAATTGACTGATTCGCATCGACGCGTTGCCGCCCTCGGCGCGCGTCACGGGCTTGCGCTACACTCGCCTGACCTATCAAAGACAGGAAATTCCCATGAGCACGAACATCGAAACCATTGCCGTCAATCGCAATGACGGCGCCACCGCAACGCTGGGCGATTACGCCGGCAAAGTGCGTCTGGTCGTCAACGTTGCGTCGAAGTGCGGCCTGACGCCGCAATACGAAGGCCTCGAGCGTCTGTACGAAGAGAAACGCGCCGCCGGCCTCGAAGTACTGGCCTTCCCCGCGAACAATTTCAAAGGTCAGGAGCCGGGTACCGACGCCGAAATCCTCGATTTCTGCACGACGCAATACAACGTCACGTTCCCGCTGTTCGCGAAGCTCTCAGCGTTGGGCGACGATCGCCACCCGCTCTACACGGCGCTCGTCGCGGCACAACCCGAGGCCATTGGCGAAGGCCCGTTCCGTGAGCGTCTGAAAGGATTTGGTGTCGAGCGGGAGAACCCCGCCGATGTGCTGTGGAACTTCGAGAAGTTCCTGATCGGCCGTAACGGTCAGGTCGTGGCCCGCTTCTCGCCGGACGTAAAGGCCGACGATCCGCGTCTCGTGGCTGCCATCGACGCCGAATTGGCCAAGTAAGCCCCGCACAGGGGACTCATCATCCCCTGAGTCGCACGCGCGTCTGGATTCGTGTCGTGACGGGTCAAGACCGCGCGATGGCCGATAGCTGGCGTTCACCCAGCGGCGTGACACGCAATACGCGCGGCTCACGCGTAGGTTCGAGCCACTTGGCTTGAAGGCATGTGCCGAGCAATGCCGCGCCCAGTGCGCCGCCGAGATGCGGTTTGCGCTCGCTCCAATCGGGGCAGGTGCAGGCGAAACGCCGGCGGCGGGCACGGGCGGAAGTCACGTCGACGCCAAGGGCCGTAAGGCCCGTGGTGCCCGCATCGGTCAGCGCAACATCGCTGCCGTCGATTCGAAGCCAGCGGTGCGCTCGCATCCGCTCGAAGAGCGCTACGGCGATCTCTCCGGCAAGATGGTCGTAACAAGTGCGCGCGTGACGTAGCGGGACGGGTGTGGCACGGCTGACCGGCACCGCACGCGGGCGCAGCTCTCTCGTTGCCAACACGGCGCTGGCCAGGGCTTCGATGGCGGCCGCCGTCTCCGGCGTAGCGATCCGGAAATATCGGTGCCGTCCGCGCGCTTCTTGCGCAAGCACGCCGCCATCCACAAGACGCGCCAGATGCCCGCTGGCGCTGGAGGGGGAAAGCCCGGCGATCAACGCCAGTTCTCCCGCCGGGCGAGCCGAACCATCCATCAACGCCCAGAGCATGGTCATGCGGCCCGCGTCCGCGAGCAGCGCCGCCAGCGAACTGACGCCGGGGGCATGATCTCTTGCGATGTCCACAGACAGACTCCCGTAAAGCACATGAGCCGCAGTATAGGCCCGCGAATGCGATCGACACTTCAGTGCGTCATGAAGCATGTCGGACCGATCACGCCTGAAGATAGGCGCCGTCGAGACCTTCCGTAGAGACGCCCTGCCATGTTCGCTGCCAACGTCGATGTCGCTACCGTACCGCCTCCGGCCAATGCGTTGGCTGCGGTCGTCCACCCGAATCCGTACCCATACTACGAGTCGCTCGCGCAGCAGCGTCCGTTCGACTTCGACGCCTCGCTGGGCATGTGGGTCGCCGCCGGGCCGCAAGCATTGGCGGCAGTGCTCGGTCACCCCGCCTGCGGCGTTCGGCCTGACGGAGCCACGGTGCCCGCAGCCTTGGCCGACGGTGCCGCCGGCGACTGGTTCGGTGCGCTCGTCCGCATGAACGACGGGGTCGCGCATGCCGCAATGAAACCGTGGTTGAAGACGCGCCTCGCCGCGCTACACGCCGATCACGCCACGCTCTCCGCACTGCGAGAGGCGAGCCAGGCCGCCTGCTCGGACGCCTACCTCGTGTGCGGCGAAGCCCTCCCCGCCCGCCTCGACGACTTCGTCTTTCGTCAGCCGATTTACGCACTCGCCGCCTGGCTCGGTGTTCCTTCCCCGCAGTGGGCGGACGTTTATGACGACGTCCGAAAGCTGGTCGCCGCCATGGCCGAATCAGCGAAGCCCTCGCCGCGTGCCGACGTGTTGGCGCGCGGACATAGCGCCGCCACAACGATGCGAGGTCGTGCGATACGCTGGCTCGAGCACCACGCCGGCTCGAACACCTGGTTGCAACACACCGCCCGGCATGCCGCACGCGACGACGCCGTCGACTATGGCGTTCTCACGGCGAATATCGCCGGCCTCTTCACGCAAACGCACGACGCCTGCGCGGGACTCGTGGCCAACAGTTTGCGCAGGCTTGCGCGGCACACGTTGCCAATGCCGCCGGCCGACGCCGCCCGCATAGCGCTTCCGGCCAATCTGCGTGTCGCCATCGCGGCTGTCGGCGAAGTCATCCGGCTCGATCCACCGGTGCAGAACACCCGGCGTTTCCTGCACGCGAGCGCCATCGTCGGTGAGCGGACGCTGGCGCGCGACGACTCGATACTCGTCGTGCTTGCCGCAGGATCTGCCGTTGCCTCGCCTGAAAGCCCCGCGTGGACCTTCGGACACGGCACGCACACATGCCCCGGACGCTCGCCTGCCAGTACGATCGCAGCCGTCGGCGTACAAACGATGCTCGACAGCGATGTCGATCTCGTGTCGATCGCCAACGGCATCGCCTATCACCCGCTCGGCAATGTTCGCATCGCGCGTTTTCACGAGGACGGCCCGTCGTCGTGACACACGCCTTTCGCCTGATCGGCTTTAGTTTTATTTGATGGAACATAAATTCCATCAGACAAAACAAGCTTGACCGCCTGAAGCCCCTGTAAACACAAGGCTTTGCGCGACGATACGGCTCCATTCCGGGATTTCGGGCAGGATGGCGGTTTCCTTTCGCGCATCGGCGTCACGACGTCCGGACGCGCGACCGTTTCGACTTCCGCAGATCTCATGTCCGACACACTCACTGACGGCATGCCCATGCCCGCCCGGCTCTGGGCCATTGCAACCGTCATGCTCGCCATCTCGCTCTCGGTGCTCGACAGCGCCATTGCGAACGTCGCGCTGCCCACCATCGCACGCGATCTGAACGCGAGTCCGGCCACGTCGATCTGGATCGTCAACGCCTACCAGCTCGCCATTACCATCTCACTGCTGCCGCTTGCCGCGTTGGGCGAGATCGTGGGCTATCGCCGCGTCTACACCGTCGGCCTGGCACTCTTCACGCTCGCCTCGCTGGCCTGCGCCCTCTCGGACTCACTCGTCACGCTCACGTTCGCACGCGTGGCGCAAGGCTTCGGTGCGGCCGGCATCATGAGCGTGAACACCGCACTCGTGAAAGCCATCTACCCGGCGCGCTGGCTCGGGCGCGGGGTCGCGCTCAACTCGCTCATCGTGGCGGTGTCGTCCGCCGCGGGTCCGACGATTGCCGCCGGGGTGCTGTCCATCGCGCACTGGCCGTGGCTCTTCGCCATCAATGTGCCGCTCGGCATCATCGCCTTAGCCATCGCCGTGCGCTCGCTGCCCGACACCGCCCGCGCCTCGCATCCGTTCGATTGGGCCGGCGCCGTGTTGAGCGCGCTCACCTTCGGGTTGCTCATCTCCGGCATCGACGCTTTCGGGCACGGGCAAGAATATTGGCTCGTGGCCGTCGAACTGGTTGCCGCCATCGCCATCGGCACGGTCTTCGTGCGACGCCAACGCACCCAACCCGTCCCGCTGCTCCCCGTCGACCTGCTGCGCATCCCGATTTTCGGGCTGTCGATCTGCACCTCGATGGCGTCGTTCTGCGCGCAAATGCTCGCATTCGTCTCACTGCCCTTTTTCCTTCAGGACACCCTCGGCTTCGATCACGTTCAGACCGGCTTGCTGATGACCGCGTGGCCGCTCACCATCGTTGTCGTCGCGCCGCTGGCCGGACGTCTGCTCGAGTACTACAAGCCAGGCCTGCTGGGCGGAATCGGTCTGGCCGCGCTCGCACTCGGCCTGCTCGCGCTCGCCCTGTTACCCGCACATCCGCATCCGATCGATATCGTCTGGCGCATGGCGCTGTGCGGTTTCGGCTTCGGCCTCTTCCAGTCGCCCAACAATTACGCGATGATCATGTCCGCCCCGCCCCATCGCAGCGGCGGCGCCAGCGGCATGCTGGGCACGGCACGCCTGACCGGACAGACGACCGGTGCCGCGCTCGTCGCCCTCGTTTTCAGCGTTTCGCCGGAAGGCTTCGGCACCCGGGCGTCGCTGTACCTCGCCGCCGCGTTCGCGGCGGTAGCCGCCGTGGTGAGCAGCCTGCGCACATTGCCGTCCGCCCAGCCGGACGCAAAATCGACCCGCGGATGACCGCCGCGCACGGGCGGTCCCGACAGGTTCACCCGGCCGTGCTACACTGCCGACCTTTTACGGCTCGCCTGCGTGGGCCGCAAACGCCATGAGTTTTTGCGCCATCGATTTCGGCACTTCGAATTCCGCCGTCGCCGTGCAAGACGGCGCGACCATGCGTCTGGTCGAACTGGAAGCCGGCTACGGCACGCTGCCGACCGCCGTATTTTTCAACGCCGACGAAGGCGGCCGTGCCTCATTCGGCCGTCAAGCCGTCTCCGATTATGTCGATGGCTACGACGGGCGCCTGATGCGCTCGCTCAAAAGCCTGCTGGGTTCATCCCTGATCGAAAGCACCACCGATCTCGGCAACGGCTCGGCGATGCGCTACATCGATATCATCGCCACATTCCTGCGCCATCTGCGCACACACGCGCTCAAGACCGACGGCGGCGATCTGCGTCAGGTGGTCATGGGCCGCCCGGTGTTCTTCGTCGACGACGACCCGCGCGCCGACGCCGCAGCGCAGCGCTCGCTCGAACAAAGCGCGCGCGACGTGGGATTCCAGGACGTCCAGTTCCAGTTCGAGCCGATTGCGGCCGCATTCGATTACGAGTCGCGCCTGACCAGCGAGCAGCAAGTCCTTGTCGTCGACATCGGCGGCGGGACGTCGGACTTCTCGCTCGTTCGCGTCGGACCGGAGCGCGCTCGCCATCTGGAGCGCAAGGGCGACGTGCTCGCTCACCACGGCGTACACATCGCCGGCACCGACTTCGACCGGCGCATCGAGCTGGCCACGATCCTGCGCGAACTCGGCTACAAAGCACTCGGCCCGGACGGCAAGGAAGTGCCCAACCGGATCTATTTCGATCTGGCGACGTGGCATCTCATCAATACCGTCTACACGCCCAAGCGCGTTGGCGAACTCGCGCTTACGGCGCATCTGTACGCCGATCCGGCGCATCACCGACGCCTCATGCGAACGGTGGAGCAACGCCTCGGGCATGCGCTCGTCGGTCATGCCGAAGACGCGAAGATCGAGGTGTCGTCGGGCGGTGAGACGTGCATCGACCTGTCCCTGATCGAACGCGAGTTGGCCATTGCGTTCTCGGAAGCGGGACTGATCGAAGCGGTCAGCGACGAAATCGCGAGCATCGCCGCAGGCGCCGTGCACACGGCTGCGCTGGCGGGATTGCGCGCCGAGGATGTCGATGCCCTCTATTTCACGGGCGGCTCCACCGGGCTTCGCTGCCTGTCCAGCGCGATGTGCGCGGCCTTCCCGAAAGCCACGCCGGTCTTCGGCGATCGTCTCGCCAGCGTGGCGCTGGGTCTGGGCATTCACGCCAAGCGCGTGTTTTCCTGAGCCTCTCCCCCCGCTGGCTCCAGCGCCGTCTGGCGATGGTGAAAAAAAGCGCGCGACCGAAAGGTCTGCGCGCTTTTTTCATGCCATGCGGCAAATCAGGTCGATCCGGTCAGACGAAGACCTGCCAAAGCAACAGCGTCATCGCCAACCCCACGACAGACACGATGGTCTGCAATACCGACCAGACCCACAGCGTCTCCTTCAGCTTGAGTCCGAAGTATTCGCGCACCATCCAGAAGCCGGCGTCGTTGACGTGGCAGAAGAACACCGATCCCGCCCCGATCGCCAGCGCGATGAGCGAGCCTTGCACCGGCGGCAGATGCATCACCAACGGCGCGACGATACCCGCCGTGGTAGTGGTGGCCACCGTTGCCGATCCCGTCGCCTGACGCAACGCCACGGCAATCAGCCAGGCCAGCAGAATGAGTGGCATATGCGTGCCGACGGCCACCTTGCCGATGGTCGTGGCAATGCCCGCTGTCACCAGCGCCTGCTTCAAGCCGCCACCTGCCCCGATCGTGAGCAGCAGCCCGGCAATCGGCGGCAGGGCGCGGCGCAGCGTCTCGCCCACCCGGGCGCGTGGCAATCCACGGCTCCAACCCAGCACGACGATAGCGACGACAACCGTCAGTGCCAGCGCAATGATCGGCTCGCCCAGAAAATTGAGCGCGTCGAACAACGGTGTCTCAGGCGTCAGCGCGATCTTCGCCAGCGTGCGCCCCAGCATCAGCACGACCGGCAACAGAATCACCAACAGCGCCGCCGCAAAGGGCGGTGGCGCTACATCGTCATCGCGCTTGGTGAACAGCTCGCCCAGTTGCTGTGGCGCTTCGACATGCAAACGCGGCGCGAGCCACATGCCATACAGCGGACCCGCCAGAATCACCGCAGGAATGGCGATGAGCAGGCCGAGTCCCATCGTCATGCCCAGATCCGCGTGCAACGCCGAGACGGCAATCAGCGGCCCTGGGTGCGGCGGCACCAGCGCGTGCAGCGTGGTCATGCCCGCGAGTGCCGGAATCGCCACGCGAAGGATTGGCGTATTGGCCCGGCGCGCCATCACGAAGATGATCGGGACCATCATCACCAGACCCACTTCGAAGAACAGCGGCAAGCCGATGATCATCGCGACCAGCGCCATCATCCACGGTAGCGCCGATCCCTTCGCGAACGTGAGCAGAACCGTCACGATCCGGTCGGCCGCCCCGGTGTCGGCCATCAACGCCCCGAGCATGGCCCCCAGCGCGATGATCATGCCGGCGTCACCCAGCAGGCCACCCGCCCCCTTGCTGAACGCGCCGGCCACCGCGTCGAGCGGCAATCCCGCGCCGAGACCGGCGATGAACGTGCCGATCAGGATCGACAGAAACGGCGACAGCTTGAGAGCGCTGATGAAGACGATGATGGCCACTAGGCCGACGAGACAGGACAGCAGAAGGCGAGTGTCGTGCGCTGCCCAGGGCACGACGTGGTTGACTAGCTCCACGATGATCCTTGGTGACGGGAAACGAGAACACCGGCGCGCAACTTGCGGCCGGTGTGTGCGGGCATTGTGCTACCGGAGGCAACCGCGTGCACGCACGGGCTGCAAGGCCCCGTGACACGGGGCGCGAGGGGGATTGCGGCAAGTTTCGGTCGTCGAAACGTCGCGGCCGCCGGGCCGCGTTACTGGAACGCGACCTCGTTGAAACTGCGCAGCTTGCGACTGTGCAGACGATCCAGACCGTTATCGCGCAACAGTTCCATCGCCTTCACACCGATCTTCAAATGCTGATCGACGCGCTCGCGATAGAAACGGTCCGCCATGCCGGGCAACTTCAGCTCGCCATGCAGCGGCTTGTCGCTCACGCACAGCAGCGTGCCATACGGCACCCGGAAACGAAAACCGTTCGCCGCAATGGTCGCGCTTTCCATGTCGAGCGCAATCGCACGGCTCTGGCTCATGCGCTGCACCGGCTCGCGGTGATCGCGCAACTCCCAGTTGCGATTGTCGACAGTGACCACCGTGCCCGTGCGCATCACGCGCTTGAGTTCGAAGTCGTCAAGTTGCGTGACGTCGGCCACCGCACGCTCGAGCGCGACCTGCACCTCTGCCAGCGGCGGCACCGGCACCCACAGCGGCAGATCGTCGTCGAGCACGTGATCCTCACGCACGTAGCCGTGCGCGAGGCAGTAGTCGCCCAGACGCTGCGAGTTACGCAGCCCGGCGCAGTGCCCCAGCATGACCCACGCATGCGGACGCAGCACGGCAATGTGATCGGTGATGGTCTTCGCGTTGGACGGTCCCACGCCGATGTTCACCATCGTGATACCGGTGTTGTCCGGGCGCACGAGGTGATACGCCGGCATTTGCGGCAAACGCGGCGGCGGCGTGCCCTGCGAGTCGCGCGCGTCGATATTCTGATTCCAGTGCGTGACGTTGCCCGGCTCCACGAATGCCGTGTACTGGCTGCGGTACTCGCGCTTTGCAGCATCGTCCGTTGCGCTCATCAGTTCCCGGCCCAGTTCGACGAACTCGTCGATATAGAACTGGTAATTCGTGAAGAGCACGTAGTTCTGGAAATGCTCGGGCGACGTCGCCGTGTAATGACGCAGACGATGCAGCGAATAGTCGACGCGCGGCGCAGTGAACAACGCAAGCGGCAGTATCTCGTCAGGCAGCGGATCGCGCGTGCCGTTCACGATACTGTCATCCATCGTGGCGAGGTCGGGCACGTCGAAGACCGTGCGCATGGCACGCAAGTGCGTCTGATCGAGATCGCCTTCGAGGTACACGCCGTCCTGATAGGCGAAGTGCACGGGAATCGGCTCGTCTGAGACGCCAACTTCAAACGCCACGCCGTGATTGTGGGCCAGACGCCGGAGTTGCTCGATGTAGTAGCTCTCGAACAGATCCGGCCGCGTGACCGTCGTCTGATAACTGCCGGGGCCGGACACAAAGCCATAGGACAAGCGCTTGTCCAGTTGGGTGATGTCTTCCGTGGTGATGCGAATGAACGGGTAATGCGCGCTCACCCGCCGCGCCTGATCTTTCTGCGTGGAAAAACGCTCGAAAGCGGCGCGAAGATACGCCGTGTTGGCATCGTAAATCGTCTTCAGGTAGGCGACGGCTTCCACCGGATCTGCGATCGATCGGGTGGCATGAACCGGTTCTTGTTCGGACATGCGCAAACCTCTTCTGTCTTTTTCATGATGTCGAGTATGCGCCTATTGTGACACGACTGTATGACGTCCGCGGGGCCCCTGCGTCATGCGGAGCCTCAGGGATGAGGCGCCACACGACGCGGGTAGCAAGGGACGTCGACAGTCGCTGGAAACGATGCCTGCGTCAGTCTTCGAGCCGCACGCCGACCTTGAGCGTGACCTGCCAGTGAGCGACCTTGCCGTCCTCGATATGGCCGCGTGTCTCGATGATTTCGAACCAGTTCAGATTGCGCAGCGTCTTGCTCGCGCGCTCGATGGCGCATTTGACGGCATCGTCGATGGACTTCGGCGACGAGCCGGTCAGCTCGATCTGCTTGTACACGTGATTCGTCATGACAGTCTCCGGGGTTGGTTTGGAGACTTCCCATGCTAGGCGTGTGCTACTGCGGGTGCAAGTCGGCGCATTCCGACGGACGGCCGCCCGGGCCTTCGATGGGATCGGACTCCGTGCTACCGTCATCGCGCTCGCACGCGGTCTGGTCGTGACGCAGCGTCGCCGGCACCACGGTATCGAGCGGCGTCGGCACGACGTTCATGAGATTGCGGCGCACCTTTTGCAGCAATTGCGTGAGCTGCACCGTCTCGAAGGCCGTCAGGCCATGAAGCGCCTCATTGCGCACTTTGTCGGAGAGTGCGCGGGCAACCTGCAACTGCTCGACAGCCGCGCGTGTGATAAACAGACGTTCGATACGAGGGTCTCGCGCGTCAGGACGGCGGCGTACCCAGCCCGCCTCTTCCATGCGATCGAGCATGCGGGCGAGCATCTGCGGCGGGGTTTCGAGAATGTCGCCCAACACTGTCCGACTCACGCCGCGATTGTCGGCGAGGTAGATAAGCAGGCGGCATTGGGCACGCGTCATCGGTAGCGTGCGTCGCGCAAACTGTTCTAAGCGGCGCCCGAACAGACGCTGGACGTCTGCCACGAGAAAGCCGAAACGTTGGGCGGAATCGGACACTTTCATACGCCAGCATTATGCTGAACATGTTAATTAATATCAAGCCGCCAAGGCTGCGGTACGGTGTTTCGCAAGCCGCTTCATGCACGAATGGCCACGGTGTCCGCCGTGGCCATTCGATTTGCCGCCTGGATCGCCCGAAACCCGAACGGCGTTCAGGCAACCGCCGGCGTGTCCGAATCCTGAGCGCTGCCATGCCTCAGCCAGTCGAGCGCGCCCTCGCCCGCCGTCTCCGCCCCCGGCCCGGCGCGGCGTATCGCAACGCCGACCGCCAGCACGTCGATGGCTGCGAGATGCAGAATCCGCGCGATCATCGTCACATGCGCCCCCATCGTCTCGACGTGGTCGTTTGGCAGGACAAGTGTCGCCTTGCGCGCGAGCGGCGAGTTGCGCGCGGTGAGCGCAATCACCTTCGCGCCGCGTGCCACGGCGATGTCGACGGCACGGTTCAGGTCCGCCGAGCGCCCCGATGCGGAAATCGCGACCACCACGTCACCGTCTCCGAGCAACCCCGCCGACGCCTGCAACAGATATGGATCGCCATAAGCGATGGTCGGCATGCCGAAACGGAAGAACTTGTAGTGGGCGTCCTGCGCAATCACGCCGGAATTGCCGAGCCCATAGAACTCGATGCGGTGCGCGCCGTCGAGCAGCGTGACGGCTGCCTCGACCGTGCGCGCGTCCAGATGCTCGCGCATCTGGAGAATCGACGACACGGTGTTGTCGAGCACCTTTGCACTGAACTCCGCCGCCGAGTCGCCCACATGCACCTGTCCGTGACGCACCGGCAGCGTGCCGGTCAACGCACTCGCGAGTTTGAGCTTGAAGTCAGACAGGCCCTGGCAGCCGAGCTTGCGGCAAAAGCGGATGACCGTGGGCTGACTCACTCGTGCCAGACGGGCGATTTCGGATACCGGCTCCGCGAGCAATGCGCGCGGCTGCCTGAGCGTGAGTTCCGCGACACGCTGTTCGGCCGGACTCAGCCGGTCGCGCAACCGATGCAAACGGTCGATCAACCCACCCGCCCCCGCCGCATGCGTGCCGAGTTGCTCGGCAAGCATGGCGGAAGTGCCGAGAAACGCCGGGTGATCGGCCGTAATGACGTACGTCGGAATCTTCTTCAAATAGCCTTCGAAACGGCCCTTCGCCTCGAAGCGCTGGCGAAACGGCGAGTTCTCGAACAGCTTGCCGAGCTTCGGGATCACGCCGCCGCCCAGATACACGCCGCCAACCGCGCCTAACGTAACGGCGACGTTGCCTGCGAGCGTGCCGAGCATCGCACAGAAGCAGTCGACCGTCTCACGCGCGAGCGCATCGCCTCCTTGCGCGAGCTTCACGATGGCGGGTGTCTCCAGCGGCTCCACCTCACGCCCTTCACGCCCTTCACGCCGGGCCAACGCCTGATAGACGAGCGCCATGCCGGGCCCGGCAACCAGCCGTTCGAACGAGACATGCGGGAAGTGCTGCCATGCGTAGCGCAACACATCGATTTCGCGCTCGTCCGCCGGGGCGAAGGTCGTGTGGCCGCCCTCACTGCCGAGCGCGATCCAGCGATCGCCCGCCGGAATAAGGCCGGACACGCCAACGCCGGTCCCCGGGCCGAGCAGGCCAATGACGCCGTTGGGCTGCGGCTCGCCCCCGCCCACCTGCCGCTTCTGCGTATCTGACAGGTAAGGCAGCGCCATGGCGAGCGCAGTGAAATCGTTGACGACCAGCAATGTCTCGAAGCCCAGCACGCGGCGCGTCGCCTCGATCGAGAAGTGCCAGTCGCGATTTGTCATGCGAATCTCATCGCCTTCGATGGGATTGGCAATGGCAATCGCCGCGTGCAGCACCGGTTCGGCGTGATCGGCCTCGTCGAGATAGGCGCGGATGACTTCGGGAACACCGGGATAGTCGTCGCAGGCATAGTCCCGGATCTCGACGAGATCGCCGGGTGCAATTTCCAGTGCGAAACGGGCGTTGGTGCCGCCGATGTCGGCCAGCAGTCGCGGACCGCTCATGTGCGGCGAATTATTCCTCACTCCAGAAGACATCGATCTTGACTCCTTCTCTGTGAATCAGCCGGGAGATGGCGTTGTCCTGTTCCTCGGTTTGCGCGGCTTCTAGCACTTCACGTTTGGCGGCGCCCTGAATCTGCAGAATGAGGCGCTCGCAAGCCGCCAGTGCCGTGAGCGACCACGACACGCGCAGATGCGGCGCGTGCTGCGGCTGTACGAGGACGAACTTGCGGTGAGTGGTAATCGCCTCGCGCCATTGCGGTGCGTCGGCGAAAAGCGATGCCGTATGCCCGTCCTCGCCCATGCCGAGCACGCACACTTGCGGCACGCCATGCGTCCAGGTGTCGTTGAGGGTTTGCACTTGCAGCGCGGCGTCGGTCGCCGTGTCGACAAGCGGCAACCATTGCGCGCCCGTTACGCCGGGCAGCAGTGTCTCGGCGACCAGACGCGCATTGCTGTCGGCATGCGCAGGCGGCACCCAGCGGTCGTCGACGAGGGTGATGGCAATGTCTCGCCACGCCACGGGCAACCGCGCCAATTGCGAGAGAAATGCCTTGGGACTTGTGCCGCCCGACACGGCCAGCAGCGCGCGCGGACGAATGGTCAGCGCTTCGTCGAGCCGCGCGGCAACGGCATTGGCCAGAGCCAGCGCCTGGGCTTCACGTGTAGGGAATATGCGCCAGTGAATCATGTGTGTCTGCCTCCGGTGTCCTTGGCTGCGGACTGGCCGCGCCGAACGATGACCGTGCCCCGCCCGGCGATCCGTCTCAAATATCTTCCTCGACCCAGCTCGCGCCGTATTGCGCCAGTAGCGCACTCGCGGCCGGCGGCCCCCACGTTCCGGCGGCGTAGCGCTTCGGCCCCTTGTGCTGACGCGACCAATATGCCTGGATCGGCGCGACCCAGCGCCACGCCTGCTCCTGCTCGTCTCGCCGGACGAAGAGCGCGAGACGGCCGTTGATGACGTCGAGCAGCAAACGCTCGTAGGCATCCATCCTGTGTCCCTTGAAGAACTGGTCGAAGGCCAGATCGAGGTGGACCGATTGCAGATTCATCCCCTCGCCCGGTTGCTTCGCCAGACAGTAAAGGCGGATGGATTCGTTTGGCTGAAGGCGGATCACGAGACGATTGGCGCCAGGGTGCGCCGTGGCCTCGCCCAACAGCGGATACGGCGTCGCGCGATAGTTGACGACGATCTCGGCCACGCGCTCGCCGAGTCGCTTGCCGGTGCGCAGGAAGAACGGCACGCCCGCCCAGCGCCAGTTGTCGATCTCGGCTTTCAGGGCGACAAACGTCTCGGTCTGGCTGTCGGCCGGCACCCCCGGCTCGTCGGCATAGGCCGGCACCGCAGACTTGTCGATGGCACCGCCACCGTACTGGCCGCGCACCACATTGCGGGCGACCGTTTCGTCGTTAAGCGGGCGCAGCGAACGCAATACGCGCAGCTTCTCGTCACGCACGGCATCGGCATCCATCGACAGCGGCGGCTCCATCGCCACGATGGCCAGCAGTTGCAGCAAGTGGTTCTGCACCATATCGCGCAGCGCGCCGGTCTGTTCGTAGAACTCACCGCGCCCCTCGACACCGATGGCCTCGGCAATCGTGATCTGAATGCTCTCGATCAACTCACGCCGCCACAAGGGCTCGAAGATGGCATTGCCGAAGCGCAGCGCCAGCAGGTTCTGCACGGCCTCTTTCCCAAGGTAGTGGTCGATACGATAGATCTGGTCTTCACGGAAGATGGCGCCCACGGCGTCGTTGATCGCCACCGACGAGGCCAGGTCATGCCCCAGCGGTTTCTCCAGCACGATGCGGCTGTTTTCGTTGAGCCCGGCGCTACGCAGCCCTTCGCAAATAGGGATGAATAACGAGGGACCGGTCGCCAGATAGAAGATGCGCACGCCCCTGCGCTGCGTCAGACGCTCGGCCAGCGCACCGAACTTCTCCTCGCGGCCCAGATCGAGCGGCATATAGTCGATGGTGGCGAGAAAGCGCTTCCAGGCATCCTCGTCCCAGACGTCGGGCTTGATGTGTTCGCGCGCATGTTCCTCACACCACGCACGGTACGAAGCGGCGTCCATCGGCTTGCGGGAAATGGCCAGAATGTGGCCGGTATCGGTGGCGGCGTCCGAGCCCAACTGGCCCGTCCGGAACGCCCGGAACAGGGCGGGCAGAACCTTGCGCAGCGACAAATCGCCGGTGGCGCCGAACAACACAAAGGTATAGGGTGAAGGCGTGTTCATAGCGAGCGTGGACTCCGTGCGACCTGACGACGACCGAACTTGGCAGACGCTCGGATGTCACTGAAGAAGCGCAACTTTGACACTGCATTGTAGTTTAACTACACTTCGAATCAACAAAATCTCGTGCTTTGACTACATCATCCGCCGATGATTTAGGCCAGGGCATCACGTCGAGCCGGCATGCGAACGGTGTCGCAGGCGTCTAACGCGCCGGTTGCGCCACCCCGCATCGGGCGCCCCACAACGTCACGGAATCACCATGACTCAGTCTTCGCACAACGTGTCGCTGCATCCGGTGGTAGAACGCGTGACCGAGCGCCTCATCGAGCGCAGCCGGTCGTCTCGTCAGGCTTATCTGGAAGGCGTCGCCCGCGCCACGCAGGGGCAACCCGGGCGCGAGACACTGGGGTGTGCCAACCTCGCGCACGCGCTGGCAGCCGCCCCCGCCGACGACCGTCTCAAGATCCGCGCCGAGCGCACACCCAACATCGGCATCGTCACCGCTTACAACGATATGCTTTCGGCGCATGCACCGTTCGTCGAGTTCCCCGACATCATCAAGTCCGCTGCACGGGCCCACGGCGCGAGCGCGCAGGTGGCCGGCGGCGTGCCCGCGATGTGCGATGGCGTGACGCAGGGGTACGCCGGGATGGAGCTATCGCTGTTCTCGCGCGACGTGATCGCCATGGCCTCGGTCATTGCGCTCTCGCACCAGATGTTCGATGCCGCGATGTTCCTCGGTGTGTGTGACAAGATCGTGCCGGGGCTCGTGATCGCCGCGCAGGCGTTCGGTCATCTGCCGGCCGTGTTCGCCCCGGCCGGCCCGATGCCCTCGGGGTTGCCCAACGACGAGAAGTCGCGCATCCGGCAGGAATACGCCGCCGGCCGCATCACGCGCGCGGCGTTGCTCGACGCCGAACTGGCCGCGTATCACACGGAAGGCACCTGCACGTTCTACGGCACGGCCAACAGCAATCAGATGCTCATGGAGTTCATGGGGCTTCATCTGCCGGGCACGTCGTTCGTCAATCCGCACACGCCGCTGCGTCATGCGCTCACACAGGCGGCCACCGCACGCGCCGTGGCGCTGGCGAAGTCGGGCATCAATACGTCTCACATTCTCGATGAACGCGCGTTCATCAACGGCGTTGTCGGTTTGCTCGCCACGGGCGGTTCGACCAACCATACGCTGCACCTTGTCGCCATGGCCCATGCGGGCGGCATTCTGCTCGACTGGCAGGACTTCGCCGATTTGTCGGACGTCACGCCGTTGCTCGCTCATGTCTATCCGAGCGGCAAGGCCGATGTGAATCAGTTCCACGCCGCCGGCGGCCTGAATTTCCTCATTCGCGAACTGCTCGACGCCGGCTTCCTGCACAACGACGTGACCACGGTCATGGGACACGGTCTGCGCGCGTATACGCAGGAAGCGCTTCTGCACGACGACGTGCTCTCGTGGCACGACGCCCCCAGCGACAGCCTCGACGAGACCATCGTGCGTCCGGCATCCCGGCCCTTCGCCCGCGAAGGCGGGTTGCGCATGCTCGAGGGCAATCTGGGACGCGCGGTCATCAAGTCGTCTGCCGTCAAACCGGAACATCAGACGGTGCGCGCCCCGGCGCGCGTGTTCTCCGATCAGGAATCGGCACAGGCCGCGTTCAAGGCGGGCGAATTGACGCGCGACGTCATTGTCGTGGTGCGCTTCCAGGGGCCGCGCGCGAACGGTATGCCCGAGTTGCACAAGCTCATGCCGATGCTCGGTCTGCTTCAGGACGAAGGCCACCATGTGGCGCTTGTGACTGACGGGCGAATGTCGGGAGCATCGGGCAAAGTGCCGGCGGCCATCCATCTCTCGCCCGAAGCGGAGCAAGGTGGCATGCTCGCGCGCGTGCAGGACGGCGACATCATCACCATCGACTGTGAAAAGAACCTGCTGCATTGCGAAGTCGACGACGCCACACTCGCCGCTCGCGCGCCGGAGCCCATGCCGCAGCGGCCATTCGACCCGTGGCGCAATGTGTTCCAGCGCTTCCGCGACAATGTCGGCACCGCACCGCACGGCGCATGCGTGCTGTTCAACGACGCGCAATATCCATCGCGGCGCTGAGGCTAGCGCCGCCGCGCGCGCCTCTGCCCCTTGTCTGTACGGCGTCAAAATCTTGACGCCGTTTTTATTTGCGCGTCCCTAGACTGGCCTCGTTGTCACTCTTGTCGTGAATCGACACGTTGCCATGCCTACCATCGCTCAGCGCGCCAGACTCGAACCTCCTGGTGCGAACGCCACGCCGGCCGACGCTTTCCACGCCTACGGCACAACGCCCGCCCCTGCGGCGCGCGCGTCGGCCACCGCCACCGGCACTGCCATCGCCGCCACGCCGGCGAGCACGCAAACCCTCCCCCCGACCGACGTTTTCGCAACACCGCGGCAACGCAATCGACACACCCCTCGCGTTCGCCTCGACGCAACGCTCGACATCACGCTCAGCCGCGCAGCCGTCTCGACGCTTGCCATCACGTTGGCGATGAGTCTGCCGCTGCCATGGCGCGTCGAGACGATTCGTCCGATCCGGCGCGATACCGCGGCCGTGGTGTCGATTGCGTTGCCGCGTATCGAAGCCTCACGGGCCATGCACGTCGTCATGCAATCGTTACCGGAAGCCGAGTTCGGCGCGTTGCGTCTGCGCGCTGCGGCCTAAGCCACCGACATTCCGGCGTCGCTTCGATGCGTCTCTCGCTCTGCGCACAACCCTGCTCCCCTGATATGAACACAGCCATCTTCGAAGGCGTGTGGATTCCACTCGTCACGCCCATGACCGGCGCCAATGGCGCTCAGATCGATCGCAACGCCTTCGCGCGTCTGGTCGACTACTACCTTGCTGCAGGAGTGAACGGCCTGGTCGTGGCCGGCACGACGGGCGAAGGCACATTGCTGGACGACGACGAGCGCCGCTGGCTCGTCGAGACGGCTTGCCATCTCGCGCACGGACATGCGCCGGTGGTGGCCGGTGTCGGCGCGGCCGATACGGCCAACGCCGCGCAGCAAATTCGCAACATCGAAGACCTGCCGCTTGCCGGATATCTCGTGCCTCCGCCGTACTATCTGCGCCCGTCGCAGGAGGGCATTCTCTGGCACTACCGAACGCTGGCGGCGGGCACGCGCAAACCGCTCGTGCTCTATAACGTGCCGCTGCGCACGGGGGTGACACTTGGGGTGGAGACGATCCGTGAGCTGGCGTCGCACGACGCGTTCGCGGCAATCAAGGAATGCGACGCGCATCCGCTCCTGCATTTGCCGTCGCAGGTCACCATGCGCGTGCTGTGCGGCGACGACATGCAGTTGCTGCCCGCCCTGCAAGCGGGCGCCGTCGGATGCATCTCGGCGGCGGCTCACATTCGACCCGACCTCTATCTGAAGCTGTTCCGCTACGTGCGTGAGGGCGACATGACCCACGCGACGACACTCTTCAACGGGATGAAGCCGCTCATTCGCCGGCTGTTTTCCGAGCCAAATCCGGTGGCGATCAAAGCCGCACTCGCTTCACTGGGGCTGTGTCCGGAAACGGTTCGCCGGCCGCTCATGCCTTGCACGCCCGCGCTTCGCAGAGAGATCGACACCCAACTCGAAGTGACGATGGCGTTCTGACTCCGGACACGCTCCGTCACCGCGCGCCAAGCACGTCGCCTGAATGCCCTTACGACAGGACACCCGTTATGGATGACATCGAACAGCGTCACCGCACCGTCGCCCGTCTGCTCATCAAGCTCTCGGGAATCACGTTGGCCCGGCTCGCTTACGCGACCGGCATCACCGGCAACACGATTTCGCGCTGGGTACATGGCGATCACTGTGCGCTGGGACCGCAAGGCCGGGAAAAACTGTTCGCGGCGCTCGGGGCCTACAGCGACGGCACTCACGTACGGCTCGCGCCGCGCGCCACCGGTGCCGCGCAGCCGGTGTTCCAGATCAACGGCCTGGTGCAGGCGGAGCGCTTCGCCACGCTCGCCGCGCTGACGTCGACGCAGTTCGTCGCGGCGCGCGAGACGTGTCAGGGAAAGACGCTCGTGAGCGTTGTCACCGACATCAGCGGGCAAACCACAGCATTGCTCGTCGGCACGCGCGAGGCCCTCGACGAGTTGTATGCGGAGTTGGGCATCGCCGTCTCGCCGAAACGCCGTTTGGAGGCGGGACTCCGCAGTTACGCTTCAGGCAGCGAAGCGGGGCGTCTACACTCGAACTGACTGCACTTTGCGTAACGAAGCACCAGCACCCGCCAATCCGTTCTCGGCCCCCCGTCAACGATGGAGCGTGTCATGACGACAGATCGCATCAACAAGCGCATGAAGGTGTACGCCTCGGAAGGCTGGCAGGACACGGGATACAAGATCGGCGCACAGTCTGCGCCGAAAGTGATCCTAAGGGCGTCGGGCGAATGGTGCACGCGCACGGACGACCGCAAGTTCGGACGCCGCGACGCCGACGGGCGCACGCCGAATTCCGGCGCAACGTATCTGCACAATGTCTCGGGCGATGACGGGTATCCGTATCACGGCCCCGACGCACTGATGGGGCAATTGATTGGGCGATTCGGCAAGGACGGGCAGCCGTTTCTCATCGGCAAACACAAGTCATTCCGCGTCGATGGGATGCCCTCGGACGTGTCGCTGTGGCTATGCTGCAACGATCCGTTGGGAAGCGCTAAACGCGACAACGATGGTGCGCTCGACGTGACACTCGAACTGGACGATGCCAGCGACGTCTTCGCGCCCCGCAGCCAGCACTTCGACCGGCCGTCAGGGACCTGGGTTGATGATTGACAGGCTAGGTAAATCATTGATGTCATGGCGACCGGTGGCGGCACGCTCGCCGCCGTGATCCACGTGGTGGAGTCCCGTCTCGCACGTAATCAAAAGCCATCCCCGGCGACGCGACGTCCGATTTTCGCGATCCATACAAGCCCCGGCGAAATGAACACTTCCTTGAAGCTCAGGGGTTCAAGGCATCGCCAGCGAAGTCCGTGACCCCGTATGAAAGCTCCCCTCTGTCTGGTTGTGGGCCACGCCTTCTAGCGTGTGAGTAACACCGAGCGTCGCTCGCGCTTTGCCGCGCGCCAAAGGTCAGACTATCCCGAAACCACTTCAGATCATTCACCACGGACCTCGCGCCCGACTGAATTTTCCCAAATAGCCGAATATATTCATTCATCGCACTTTAGTTATATCGTAGTCCAAATACTACTGACAAATGGAACTCGTCCCTCTCCGCCACGGGGCTTTTTTCTGACGTTTTTGTTCCGCCTTGCGCCAACGATAGTGGCTCCGCCATAGGCACCGCAGCAGATGCTCAATTTGTGCTCACTGGCTCAGCGAAACTCAATTGGTCCGTGTACTCAGGCCAGCCGTTTGTGGTTGACGAAATTGAGTATCGAGATTTTGTCTGCACAAAAGCGACACCAGCAGATATAGCAAAGTACCTTCACGACGGAGCAATTCTGGGTTGG
The DNA here is from genome assembly GCF_000389825.1 of Pandoraea sp. SD6-2. Taxonomy (NCBI): domain Bacteria; kingdom Pseudomonadati; phylum Pseudomonadota; class Betaproteobacteria; order Burkholderiales; family Burkholderiaceae; genus Pandoraea; species Pandoraea sp. SD6-2. The sequence continues at coordinate 99,774 of NZ_KB944425.1, forward strand.
GCGAGAGGAAACGCGGAAATCGGACCGCGCGCACTTGGTAATCGCTCAATTTTGGCGAGCCCATTTAGCAAACAGACACTTCTTCGATTGAATCAACTAAAGCGGCGAGAGTCATTTCGACCAATCGCCCCAGTTTGCAGTGCAGAGGAGGTCGGTGAGCATTTTTCCCCGGCCAAATCTAGCCCCTACATGCTCTTCTTCCATCAGGTTCTAAACCCGCATCTCCAAGCTATCACTCATGTGGATGGATCTGCGCGAGTTCAGACAGTGACTTATGAGCAAAATGCTGCGCTTCATTCAGTTCTTTCCGAATTTCGAAAACTCTGCGGCGTTGGCGTGCTTTGTAATACGTCGTTGAATTTCAACGGTACGGGCTTCATCAACCGAGGTTCCGATCTGGCCAACTATGCGCGCGAGGTCCATCTGGATGGATTTGTCATTGAGGATAGGCTCTATATGCGAAAAAACAGCCCCGCCGAAATACTTGGAGAGACGTCGTGACCCCATCCCCCCACATCGGAAACTACCCACGCCTTCTCGCCTCCCGTTCCGTGGGGGCCGCCATCTTGTGGATCGACTTCACGTTGATCTTCGAGAATCTGGCATTCCGCTGGAACGCAGACGCTGTTTCGGTCGGTTTAGCCATGATGCTGTATGGCTTACCCGGCGTACTATTCGGGCCATGGCTGGGCGCCTATGCAGATAGAGTCTGCCCATGGCGTCTCTTGCGTTGGAGCTATGTCGTGAGAGTGCTCTCCGCCATCGCGCTCTGGCAAGCACCGACGCTCGACATATTCCTAGCATGCGTCGCGCTCAAGGGGCTCTCCAACATCGCGCCAGCCCCTGCCGAACAACAACTCTTCCGGCATCTTCTCGACGACAACGCACTTTCCGCGAACGCAGGGCGAGTAACGCTCATTGATCAAATCACCAAACTCGTTGCGCCTCTCGTTGCAGCCTTCACCGCTTATGCCGGCTTTTCCGGCTTCACTATTTCCGCAGCGCTTGGTGTAGCTGGTTTCTTGCTCGTGTCGGGATCGAGAACACCTATCAACACCGGCGTCCATCACTCCACCCAACGAACCCGCCCGCTCTGGACGGTATTCCACTCGATATTACGTGATCACGCCGTGTTAAGGCGCGTGTTTATCGTGACGCTTTGCCAAGCGTTCATCCTTGGTTTTTACGATGCACTGTTATCCCTCTTCCTGAAGGCGCGCGGTTATCCGGACGGTACCTTCGGCAGCATCGTCGGCTGTACGGCGGCGGGTGCGATGATCGGTGCCTTTGTCTTCCGGCACGCCGTCAGGCTATGCAAATCAACGACATTGCTCGCAACATCCTGTTCACTGTTCGGGCTAACGATTTTGATACCGGCCGTCATGGTGTACGCGGATGTCACCGTACCGTTGCCCCTCATGCTCTGCCTATGGATCGGCAACGGGCTCGGGTATGGACTCGGTGTCATGTTGATGATGGTGACGTTTCAACGCGAGTGCCCTCGCGAAACGCTAGGCACAGTGACCTCGACCGGCAGAAGCCTTCAACTGCTGGTTTTGATCACCGCACCATTGGCCGGTGGAGCGCTCTCAAGCGTCACAAGCATCGAACTCGTGTTCCTGGTTGCGGGCGTGTCGGCAGTGGGACTTGGCGTCTTCGCCCGAAGCCCACTGCGCTCAACCACCTCTCGCCTGCCCCGTTCGCAATAGTAATAGCAACCTCACTGCCACCCAAACCGCCGTGCAAACATGCCTTTCATCATCTGCGTCAACACGGCGTAGGCGAGGAGGATGGCGGCGAGCATCGGGAAGTACGCGAGCGGCAGCGCCTGCATCTTGAACGTGTCCGCAAACGGCGACATCGGCAGCATCAGGCCGATCAGCATCACCGCGCCCGTCATCAGCAGCAATGGCCACGCGGCGCGGCTCTGCACGAACGGAATACGGCGCGTGCGGATCAGGTGCACGATCAGCGTCTGCGACAACAGCCCTTCGACGAACCAGCCGGACTGGAACAGCGTCTGGTGCTCGGCGCTGTTCGCGCCGAACAGGTGCCACATCGCCAGGAACGTCAGCACGTCGAAAATCGAGCTGATCGGGCCGAAGAACACCATAAAGCGCGACAGATCCGCCGGGTTCCAGCGCTGCGGCCGCGTCAGTTGCTCGTCGTCGACGTTGTCGAACGGAATCGTCGTTTGCGACAGGTCGTAAAGCAGATTCTGCGTGAGCAGCTGCAACGGCAGCATCGGCAGGAACGGCAAGAACGCACTCGCAATCAGCACCGAGAAGACATTGCCGAAGTTCGAGCTGGCCGTCATCTTGATGTACTTGAGCATGTTCGCAAACGTGCGACGCCCTTCGATCACCCCCTGCTCAAGCACCATCAGGCTCTTCTCGAGCAGGATCATATCGGCCGCCTCCTTGGCGATGTCCACCGCCGTATCCACCGAGATGCCGATATCTGCGGCACGCAACGCCGGCGCATCGTTGATGCCGTCGCCCATGAAGCCCACCACGTGACCGTTCGCACGCAGCATCCGCACGAGCCGTTCCTTGTGCGCCGGCGTGAGCTTCGCGAACACGTTGGCACGCTCGACGGTCTGCGCCAGTTCCGCATCGCTCATCGCCTCGATGTCATCGCCCAGCACGCAGCCGTTCACCTTCAGGCCAACCTCGCGGCAGACCTTCGCCGTCACGAGATCGTTATCGCCCGTGAGCACCTTGACGTCGACGCCTGCCGCCGCGAGCGCCGTCAACGCGGGCGCCGTCGACTCCTTGGGCGGATCGAGAAACGCAATGTAGCCGACGAGCACGAGTTCGCTTTCGTCCGCAACCCCGTAGCGCTCGCGCACGGGCGGCAAATGACGCGTCGCCACCGCCACCACGCGCAGCCCTTCGGCGTTCAGATCGGCCGTCACGCGACGCAGGCGAGCCAGCACGTCGGGCGTCAGCGGTTCGACATTCGCGCCGTGCTGCACACGGTCGCACACCGCCATCACCTCTTCCACCGCGCCCTTGCAGATCAACTCGTGATGCGCACCGTTCTCGCTGACCACCACCGACATGCGACGGCGCTGGAAGTCGAACGGAATCTCATCGATCTTGCGGTAGCGGTTCACCACGTCCAGACGCTGATGCAACTCCGCATGATCGAGCACCGCCACATCGAGCAGGTTCTTCAGGCCGGTCTGGTAGAAGCTGTTGAGATAGGCGTACTCGAGCACGTCTTCGGAGCCATGGCCCCAGACATCGGTGTGACGCTCAAGACAAATCTTGTCCTGCGTGAGCGTGCCGGTCTTGTCCGTGCACAGCACATCCATCGCGCCGAAGTTCTGAATCGCATCGAGCCGCTTGACGATCACCTTCTTGCGCGAGAGCACGACCGCACCCTTCGCCAGCGTAGCCGTCACGATCATCGGCAGCATTTCAGGTGTCAGACCGACCGCCACCGACAGCGCAAACAACGAGGCTTCGAGCCAGTCGTGCTTGGTAAAGCCGTTGATGAGCAACACGATGGGGGTCATGACCATCATGAAGCGGATCAGCACCCACGACACGCGATTCACGCCTTGCTGGAACGACGTGACCGTCGGTTGCAGCGCCGTGACGCGCTGCGCGAGCGAGCCGAAGAAGGTGCGCGCACCGGTTGCCACGACCACCGCCGTGGCCGAGCCGCTAACAACGTTCGTGCCCATGAACGCGAGATTGTCGTAAGCGAGCGGATGGCTCCCGCCGGACTCGCACGCGTGCGCAAATTTCTCGACAGGCAGCGCCTCGCCGGTGAGGGCCGATTGCGAGACGAACAAGTCCTTGGCCGCGAGAATGCGTACATCCGCCGGAATCATGTCACCGGCCGCGAGCAACACGATGTCGCCCGGCACGAGTTCCGCCAACGGAATTTCGCAGCCCATGCGGCCCAGACGGCGCACATTGTCGGGCTCTGCGCCACCGTCGCCCAGCGCCTCGCGGCGCAGCACCGTGGCCGTGGTGCTCACCATCGCTTTGAGCTTCTCCGCAGCCTTGTTCGAACGCGCTTCCTGCACAAATCGCAACACCGTGGAAATGATCACCATCGACGCGATGATGATCGTTCCCTCGGTGTCGTCGGTCGCAAATGACACAGCGGCCAGTGCCGAGAGCAGCAGATTGAACGGATTGCGGTAGCAGTTGAACAGGTGCCGCCACCAGGGCAACGGCTTTTCGTGCTCGACTTCGTTGGCGCCGACATGTGCCCGCACGGTGGCGGCTTCGTCGTCGGACAGCCCGTCGCGGGTGGTGCTCAGCCGTGCGAGCAGATCCGGGCCGGCGTCGCGGGCGGCGTCGACGAGACCCGGCGGTGCCTCATGGCCGTGCGCTGGTGCGTCGAGGGTTTCGAGCATGTCGCGGCGACGGAAGAAGCGCAGCCCAAGGCGCGCGCCAAGCACCGCAATCAGTCGCTCGCTGAGCGTGAGAGCTTGTTGCATCGGATACATCCTGAAAATGTCCGGGGCACCGGTGAACCGCCTGCGCCCCCGAAAGTCGTGAGGCAGGCTCAGCCCGCCGTTTTTTCGCGGCGCACGAACGCCCGCAGCCACTGCCCGAGACGCGCCCCTGCGCCCGGACGCACCGTTTCAGTGGCTTCCGGATGCGGATCGACGTGATAGTGATGCAGGCACTCGCTCGGCAGCATCAGGGCTTGCGGATTACCGCTGCGAAGGGTCATTGAGTAACGGAACACGATGAATCTCCCGGCCGCGCGGCAATCCGCCCGGCGCAGGCGATGAGATCGAGTCCGGCGACCGGTGCACAACGGCAAATGGTCCGAAAACGAACACACGCGCACGGCGGGACAGCCCGAACGGCAGATGTAAAGCTAATTAGGGAGCGTGCTACGAAAGACGGACGCTATCGGTATGACCCAATAAAACCCTTTGGCCTGTGGGCCAAGGGGACAGGGCAATCGAGACGTACATCAGAGGTGCGCGCCAACCCGGCTATGCGAGTCAGCGGCGGGGAAGATCCCGGGGACTAACTCGCGGTGATGGTGTCGACCTGTGTCGACCGGCAACTACCACTAGAACCACTGTCCACGGAAGGACCTCCTGAAAGCTATAACGGCGCAATCTTACCCCCAAGTGCGTCGAAAGAAAAGTGACAATTCAACGCGTTACAAAATGATGACAAATGCAACTTTCCAACGGAAAGCGGCTCAGTCAGAATTCGTCATGTTTTCGTCACAAACCGCCTGCCGGCGGCCGTCGATGCGCCGGCGCTGCGTGTGCAGCCTGGTAGCGCCGCTGACCACCGGCAGTCACCTCTGGCCTCCCGGACTTCATGGATTCACTCAACCGCGCCCTCTTTCTGGCCATCAACGCCTCGCCCAATGTGAGCGAAGGTGAATTGGCCGTCGCCGTCTTCCTCGCCAAGTATCTGATCGTCCTGCTCCCGGTGGGGCTGGTCACCCTGTGGCTTGCAGGCGGACGTGACCGCGAAGGTGCCGTTCACGGTCTGCTGGGCGTGGGGCTCGTGCTGCTGATCAACTTCATCATCGGGCTGGCCTGGGCCGAGCCGCGGCCGTTCGTCGCCGGTGTCGGCACGAACCTGCTCCCCCATGCCCCCACCAGCGCATTTCCCAGCAACCACGCGTCGCTCATGTTCACGTCGGCATTCGTCCTGATGGGGATGGCCGCACGCACGCCGCGCCTGCTCGGCCGCTTGCTGTTGATTTGCGCGCTGCCGGTGTGCTGGGCACGCATTTATCTCGGCGTTCACTGGCCGGTCGACATGCTTGGCGGACTGGTCGTGTCGATTGCGGCCGCACTCATCATGCGCACGGCGAGCGCACGGGAAACGAGCCGTATCGTCTCGGCCATCCTCGAAGGCATCTATCGCCGCCTGATGGCATGGCCAATCGCGCGCGGCTGGCTGCGTCGCTGAAATAAGAAAACGTGGGAACTGCCGGAGGGACTGCGAGGAACTTCGGAGATGCGGGGAGGGTTGGGAGACTCGGGAGATCCGAATCTCCCAGTGATGATGCGCAGAGGGAAATCAGCGGTGGTATTCGCCAGCGGCTTCGGGCTGGTAATCGATGCCGAGCAATTCCAGCTCGATCAGGTGGCCACCCGGCACTTGCCAGTGAATCGACTGGCCGACGCGCAGACCAAGCAGCGCACTGCCCACGGGCGCCAGTACCGAAATGCCGCTTTGCGTGCTCGCCAGATGCTGCGGGTACACGAGCGTCGCACGGTGCTCCTGCTGCGTGGCGAGATCACGATAGCGCACCACCGAATTCATCGTGGCGACATCGGCCGGGATTTGCTCCGGTTCGACGACGCTCGCCCGGGCAAGCTCTGTTTCGAGTGCCTCCACATACGGCAATGCCGCACGCGGCGCCTGCGCCATAAGCGCTTCCAGGCGTTCGAGGTCGAGAGTCGAGACAGTGATCGAGGGACGTTGGGAGTGAACGGTGGACATGTCGACGGGCCTGTTTTTCCTTGACGTTGAGAGAGTGGCCTTCAATCTAACAGAAGCCCCGCGCGGCGAGAAGTCCCGGACTTGACCGCCATCCGCTAGAATCGACGCATCAAGACGTCTCCAAAAGCCGAATTCATGTCCGAAACTACGACGAACGCCGCTCTCTTCGAGCGTGCCCAGCAAACCATTCCCGGCGGCGTGAACTCGCCGGTCCGCGCCTTCCGCTCGGTCGGCGGTACCCCCCGCTTCATTGCCCGTGCACAAGGCCCCTACATGTGGGACGCCGAAGGCACCCGTTATATCGACTACATCGGCTCGTGGGGTCCGATGATCGTCGGCCACCTGCATCCGGACGTCGTCGCTGCCGTGCAAACTGCCATGTCGCAAGGCTTCAGCTTCGGTGCCCCCACCGAGGCCGAAGTGGTGATGGCCGAGGAAATCTGCCGTCTCGTGCCGTCCATCGAACAGGTGCGTCTGGTGTCCTCCGGCACCGAGGCCACGATGAGCGCGCTGCGCCTGGCGCGCGGCTTTACGGGTCGCAACAAGATCGTCAAATTCGAAGGCTGCTATCACGGTCACGCGGACAGCCTGCTGGTCAAGGCCGGTTCGGGTCTGCTGACGTTCGCCGATTCGACGCGCAACGCGCCGTCGTCGGCCGGCGTGCCGCCCGAAGTCACGCGCGACACGCTCGTGCTCGAGTACAACAACGTCGAGCAGCTTCGCGAGCTGTTCGCCGGGCAAGGCGGTGAGATTGCCGCCGTGATCGTCGAGCCGGTGGCCGGCAACATGAATCTCGTGCGCGGCTCACGCCACTTCCTGCAAACGCTGCGCGAGCTGTGCACTGCGCACGGCACCGTGCTGATCTTCGACGAAGTGATGTGCGGGTTCCGCGTCGGTCTGGGCGGTGCGCAAGCGCTCTACGGCATTGCGGCCGACCTCACCTGCCTTGGCAAGGTCATCGGCGGCGGCATGCCCGCTGCGGCGTTCGGCGGCCGGCGCGACATCATGTCGCACCTCGCGCCGCTGGGCGGCGTCTATCAGGCAGGCACGCTCTCCGGAAACCCGCTGGCGGTCGCCGCCGGCCTCGCCACGCTCAAGCTGATTCAGGCGCCGGGCTTCTACGAGGATCTGGCCAAGCGCACGTCCAAGCTCGTCACCGGGCTCGTCGACGCAGCACAGGCAGCCGGTGTGCCGTTCTCGGGCGACAGCGTCGGCGGCATGTTCGGCCTGTACTTCCGCGCCAACGTGCCGCAGAGCTTTGCCGAAGTCACGACGTCCGACGTTGCCCGTTTCAACAAGTTTTTCCACGCGATGCTCGATCGCGGCGTCTATCTCGCGCCGAGCGCCTTCGAAGCCGGCTTTGTCTCGGCAACGCACGACGACACGATCATCGACGCCACGCTCGACGCCGCCCGCGATGCCTTCCGGGCCGTCGCCTGAACGTCTCGCATCCCGCGCGCGTCACCGGCACCGAGTCACCGACTTTATTCGCTCACATATCGAACCGGGGCTGCGGGCAGGTCCCGCCCGCCCCAACAGGGAGAAACACCATGCAAATGCTGCTGCCGACCAAGCTCCGTCAGTCGTTTGTTCGCTGGCTCGCACTGGGACTGCTCACGTCCTTGCTGTCTGCCTGCGGATACAACCAGATTCAGGTCAAGGATGAAGCCGTCAAGGCCGCCTGGAGCGAGGTCGTCAACCAGTACCAGCGCCGCGCCGATCTGGTGCCGAACCTGGTGAATACGGTCAAGGGCTACGCCTCGCACGAGCAATCGACGCTCACCGAAGTGATCAATGCCCGTGCCAAGGCCACAAGCATCACCGTCACGCCCGAGACGCTGAACGACCCGGAGGCGTTCAAGCGATTCCAGCAAGCACAAGGGGAACTGTCCGGCGCACTTTCGCGACTGATGGCCGTCTCGGAGAACTATCCGAATCTGAAGGCCGACGGCCTGTTCCGCGACTTGCAGTCGCAACTCGAAGGCACGGAAAACCGCATCACCGTGGCGCGCAATCGCTACATTCAGGCGGTTCAGGACTACAACGTGTATGTGCGTCAGTTCCCGAACAACCTGACGGCCAAGATGTTCGGCTACGCGGCGAAGCCGAACTTCACGGTGGAAAACGAGAAGGCCATTTCGACCGCGCCGACCGTCAAGTTCTGAGGATCACGTCATGGCTGCCGTCTCTGCTGTCTTCTCCCCGGTCATGCCGGACGGCGGCGGGTTGCCTGCGCGCCATCCGGTGACGAACGCCGCACACGGCAACGCCGCCGGCGCTCGACGACACTCGGCACCGGCGCGCCTGCTTTGGGGCCTCTGGGCACTGGCGCTGGCCTGTCTGTGCTGGCTGGCGTTGCCGGCCGGCGCAGAAACGCTGGTGGCCGTGCCCGCACTCACCGCGCGCGTGACCGACCTGACGGGAACGCTCACGCCTGAGCAACGCAACGCTCTCGAGACACAACTCGCGCAATACGAGCAAGAGCGCGGCAGTCAGATCTTTATTCTGATGGTGCCGAGCACGGCGCCCGAGACCATCGACCAGTACAGTATCCGCGTGGCGGATGCCTGGAAAGCCGGCCGCAAGGGAGTGGACGACGGCGTCATCATGCTCATCGCGAAGAACAATCCGAACGATCTGCGCAAGATGCGCATCGAAGTCGGACGCGGTGTGCAAGGCTCACTCACCGACGCGGTCTCCGGGCGTATCCTGCGCGACGTGATGGCGCCGTATTTCCGCAACGGCGACTTCTTCGGCGGGCTGGCGGCGGGCGTCGCGGCGGTACAGGCCGCCATGAACAACGAGGCGCTGCCCGCGCCGAATCTCCCCTCGACACGCGCTCCGCACTCAGATCTATCCGATTTCCTGCCGCTGCTCTTCATCGTCTTCATCATTGCGATGGTCGTCATCATGGAGAGCCGCCGGCGCTTCCGCGGTCCGGGACTGCCGGGTGGAGATCCCAACGACCCGCGCTCACGCGTATTCACCGGCCAACGCGGACGCATCGGTACGGGCGGGTTCGGCGCCGGCCTCGGTGGCGGACTGGGGGGCGGCTGGGGACGTAACGACGGCGGTGGCTTCGGCGGCGGTGGTGGCGGCTTCGGCGGTGGCGGGGGTGGCGGATTTGACGGCGGCGGCTCGTCGGGGAACTGGTAATGGCGATGACACACGAACCGATCACGGCGCAACAAAGGCCGCACGACATCTCACGCTGGCTGCGGCATCTCGGCACTTGGCGCGCGCACGCCCGATGGATTTTTCCCGACAAGGCGCTGGATACGCTCGAAGCCACCATCCGGGAATCGGAAACCGAACACCGCTGCGAGATCCGTCTGGTCATCGAAGCGGCCATGCCGCTGGCTGCGGTGTGGCACGGCCACACGTGCCGTCAACGCGCCGTTCAACTGTTTCACCAACTCGGCATCGCCCATACGGGCGAGCGCACGGGCATACTGCTGTACATCAACATCGCCGATCACGATATCGAGCTGATCGCCGACAAAGGCGTCCATGCGCGGGTGCCTGCCCATACATGGGACACCGTGGTTAGCGAAATGAGTGCGGGATTCCATGACGAACGTTATGTCCAGAGCGTGCTCGACGCGCTGAACACCCTGCGCGGCATTGCGCGCGAATCCCTGCCGGCCCACGCCGGCGCAGCGCCGGACAATGCGTTGACCGACCGGCCGCTGATGATCTGACGTCTCATGTTTTCCGAACAGGATTTTGCTTACATGCGCCGCGCGCTGGCGCTTGCCGAGCGCGGAATGTTCACCACGGCGCCGAATCCGCGCGTCGGCTGCGTGATCGTGCAGGACGGCCGCGTCATCGGTGAAGGTTTCACGCAACCCGCCGGTCAGGATCACGCCGAAGTGCAGGCCATGAAAGACGCACGCACGCGCGGCGAGTCGTTGCGCGGCGCGACGGCCTACGTCACGCTCGAGCCGTGCAGCCACTACGGCCGCACGCCGCCCTGTGCGAAGGGGCTTATCGAAGCCGGTGTGAAACGCGTGATCGCCGCGATGGAAGATCCGAACCCGCTCGTGGCGGGGCGCGGCCTGGCGATGCTGCGCGACGCGGGCATTGAAGTTCGTTGCGGACTGCTGGAGCAGGAAGCGCGCGAAATGAACATCGGCTTCGTCGCGCGCATGGTGCGCGGCACGCCGTGGGTACGTCTGAAGGTGGCCGCGAGCCTCGATGGCAAGACTGCGCTGAACAACGGCGTGAGCCAGTGGCTCACCGGCCCGGCGGCGCGCGCCGATGGGCACGCGTGGCGCGCTCGGGCATGCGCCATTCTCACCGGTATCGGCACCGTGCGCGAAGACGATCCGGCACTCACCGTGCGCGAGGTCGAGACCACGCGTGCACCGCTGCGCATCGTGGTCGACTCCCGTCTGGAGATTTCCCCAACCGCCAAGGTCCTTGCGAACGGCAACGCACTCGTGGTCTGTGCGAACGGCGATCCGGGCCGGGCGTCGCGTCTGCGCGATCTGGGTGTGGAGGTGCTCGACCTGCCCAATCCGAACGGCAAGGTCGAGTTGTCTGCACTGCTGCGCACGCTAGGGGAGCGTCAGCTCAACGAAATTCACGTGGAAGCCGGCTACAAGCTTAATGGCTCGTTGCTGCGCGAACGCTGTGTGGATGAGTTGCTGACGTATCTCGCGCCTTGCATCGTCGGCGATGCGCAGGGCATGTTCAATCTGCCCGCGCTCACGTCGCTCGACGACAAGCTCGCCCTCAGCTTCACGGACGTGCGCATGATCGAAAGCGATCTGCGCATCATGGCTCGCTTCAAACGCGACTGAGCCGGCCTTTCGATCACAGCAAGAAGCCAGAAAACGCGGGGTGTACCGGCTGGTGCACCCCGTTCTTCTTTGCGGGCCCGGAAGGGCTCGTGCTGCCTGCCGCGCGCTCGCTCAGACGTGGAAGCCCACGCGACCGAGCGACTCCATTTCGACCGACACGTACTGCCCCGGCTGAATGTATTCGGCCGGCGTAGCGCCGCCCGCCATCACGATCCAGCCCGCCTGCAGCGGCTCACCGGCGGCCGCCGACAGACGCGCCGCAGCCACCAGCGAGCGCAGCGGATGGCCTAGCAGCGCCGCCGTCGAGCCCACCTGCACGGTACGGCCGTTGATCGTCATGGCCAACCCCAGATTCGAGAAGTCGACATGCGGATCGTGCCAGGCACCGATCACGAAGCCGCTCGACGATGCGTTGTCCGCAATCACTTCCGGCAGCGTGAACTTGAAGTCCTTGTAGCGCGAATCGATGATCTCGATGGCCGGTGCAATCGCTTCGACTGCCGCGAGCGCCTGCGGACCCGTGACGTTGCCCTCAAGCGGTTTCTTCAGAATGAAGGCGATCTCCGGTTCGACACGCGGATGCACGTAGCGCTTGAAGTCGATGGACGTGCCCTCTTCGACCTGCATGCCGGACGTGAGACGTCCCCAGATCACGTCGGACAGCCCCATCTGAATCATCTTCGCGCGGCTGGTGAAGCCCATCTTCACACCAACGCGCGTCTCACCGCGCTGTGCGCGCCGGGCGAGCGATGCGGCCTGAATGGCGTAGGCGTCGTCGAGCGACAGACGATTGTCGGTATCGAACTGCTCGACCTCGTGCGCGAAATGCGCCGCGTCGTCGAGCAACTTGGCGTAGTCGTGAATGTGGCTCATCGCGCAGCCTCGCTGGCAGGGTCGAACACGGCGCGGACCGAGCCCAGGCCGTTGATACGGGTTTCGAAAATGTCACCGGGCGTCACTGCGGCCATCGGGCCGAGGGCGCCGGAGAGCACCAGGTCGCCGGCCTTGAGCGGCGTGCCTACGGCCGCCATCGTCCGAGCCAGCCACACCACGGCGTTGATCGGACTCCCCAGACAGGCCGCGCCGGCCCCCACGGACACCGGCTCGCCGCGCCGCTCCATCACCATGCCGCACATGCGCACATCGAATTCGGAGAGCCGCTTCGGCGTATTGCCGATCACGTACGCCGACGACGACGCATTATCGGCAATCGTGTCGGTAATGCGGATGTTCCAGTCGGCCACACGGCTACCGACGATCTCCAGCGCAGGCAGCGCATATTCGATGGCGTTGATGACATCGAGCTGGCCCGGGTGATCGACGCGCAGATCCCGGCCGATGACGAAGGCGATCTCGGCTTCGATCTTCGGTTGCGTGAGGATCGATGCGGGGATCGGTTCACCGTCGCCGTAGCCCATGTCGTCGAACAGCATGCCGAAATCGGGCTGGTCAACGCCAAGCTGCTTCTGCACGGCAACCGACGTCAGGCCGATCTTGCAGCCGACGATACGGCGCCCGGCAGCCAGACGCCGCTCGGTGTTGATGCGCTGAATGGCATAGGCGTCGTCGATGCTCAGCGGCGCATACGTGTCGCGCAAAGGCGCGATGAAGCGATGCGAGCGTTCGGCTTCGAGAAGCGCGTCGGCCACCTGCTGCAGGCGCGCCTGCGTAGCGGCGTCGCGTTGCGTGCTCACCGTCATCACGCGCCTGCCTTGGCCGGCGCCGCCGGCTCGTCCTTGGTGCGCTCGCCCACGGCCCAGTGCGCGGCCGGCACCTGTGTGGCATAGACGCGGATCGATTCGAGCGGTGCGCCGAGCGTTTCATGCACGGTGCGGGCCACGGCCTTCACGCAAGCCTTCACGGTGGCTTCGTCGCGGCCTTCTATCAGATTGATATGTACGATTGGCATGATGCTGTCTCCTGAAAATGCGGCATAGAGAGCGTTCTGGCCCAATGATGCGCGCCCCGGAAGGATACCGTCCAATACCAAATTTCCGGATTCCGATACCATTTCGGTATTGAGCAATGGCACCGGTCGTTGCACCGGGACGGGATTTCCATGGACATCAAGCAGATGCGGTACTTTCTTGCCGTCGCGCAGGAAGGCCATTTCGGGCGGGCGGCAGCGCGGTTGAACATGGCGCAGCCGCCGCTCACCCGTCACATTCACGCGCTCGAAGCCCAGTTGGGCACCGCGCTTTTCGTGCGCACCCCCAAGGGCGCCACACTGACCGCCGCCGGGCAGACGCTGCTCGCCGAGGTGCCGAATATCCTGTCGCTGGCGCGCCGTGCGGAAGAGCAGACTCGCCTTGCGGGCGAAGGCTATATCGGACGCCTCGATGTCGGCATCTTCAGTTCGGGCATTCTCGATGTCATTCCGCGGTTGCTGGCGGGCTTTCATACCGAGCGTCCCGAAGTGAAGATCGGTCTGCACAACCTGTCGAAGACAGAGCAGATCGCGGCGTTGCGCGAGCGGCGCATCGCCATCGGCTTCAATCGCCTGATACCCGACGAACCGGACCTCGTCGTCGACTGGATTCATCGGGAGCCGTTTCTGGTGGCGCTCTACGAAGGCCATCCGCTATGCGAGCGTGCCTCGTTAACGCTGGCCGATCTCGACAACGAGCGGATGATTCTTTATCCGAACGCGCCGGTGCCCGGCCTCGCCGAGGAAGTCGCAGCCGCGTTCCGTGCCGAGGGCGTCACGCTGCGGGTCGAGCAGGAAGTGGAGGACGTCGTAACGTCGATTGCGCTGGTGGCAAGCCGCTTCGGCGTTTGCGTGACGACGGAGTCGGCGGCGAACCTGCGCCTGCCCGGCGTGGTGTACCGGCCGTTGACATCCCGGCACCTGCGGGATATCGAGCTGAACTGCATGTACCGGCGAGACGACGATTCTCCGATTCTCGCGGCCTTTCTCGCGCTCATCCGGCGCTCGCGCAATCAACGTCACACGCTGACCATGTAGCCGGCGCGCATATCCATCGATATACGGCATCGGATGCAAAACTTCACGATTGGATTCCAATGAATCGCGGATTGTATCCAAAATGTCCTTTTCAATAATCCGCGCAGTCGATTCAACATGGCCCCGATTTATCGATTTGAATCGGTTTCAATGGATTTCCTATCTGCGTAGTACTACGGAGTATCGCTGTGAGGACTCTTATTTTTCTCTTCCGACCCTTTTGAAAGCCTTTATTCATGCGGGTTTCGAGGGCACCCCGGATACCTGTTTCAATTGGGCTGCGTATTACGCTACTATGGCGCATCGTTCGTGCCGCCAACGGCGCGAATGATCCAAATACCGACAGGTTCAGCAGTCGATCAAGACCACCGCATGCCTGGGTAGTCAAAAAATACAAATCAAGGAGATGTCCACAATGCAGTTCCGTCACAAATCCCTGTTCGTCGCCGCTGCTCTCGCCTTCATTGGAACGGCCGCCAATGCCGAGACCGTCAAAATCGCCATCGCCGGCCCGTTCAGTGGCTCGGTTGCCCAATACGGCGACATGGTCAAGGCCGGCGCGCTGACCGCCATCGAAGAAATCAATGCGGCAGGCGGTGCTAACGGTAACAAGCTGGAAGCCGTGATGATGGACGATGCATGCGAGCCGAAGCAGGCCGTCGCCGTCGCCAACAAGATCGTCAGCCAGAAGATCAAGTACGTGATCGGTCACGTGTGCTCGGGTTCGACGATCCCGGCATCGGACATCTATGAAAACGAAGGCGTGGTGATGATTACGCCGTCGGCGACTGCCCCGCAGCTGACCGAAGGCAAGAAGCGCCACTTCATCTTCCGCACCATCGGCCGTGACGACCAGCAAGGCCCGGCGGCTGCCCAGTACATCATCAACAAGGTCAAGCCGAAGAAGGTTGCCGTGCTGCACGACAAGCAGTCGTACGGCCAGGGCATCGCCACCTCGGTGAAGAAGGACCTCGACGCCGCCAAGATCCCGGTGGTGCTGTTCGAAGGGATCAACGCCGGCGACTCGGACTACTCGGCTGTCATCACCAAGCTCAAGTCGCAAGGCGTGGACTTCGTGTACTTCGGCGGCTATCACCCGGAAATGGGTCTGCTGCTGCGTCAGGCGCGTGAACAAGGTGTGAAGGCCACGTTCATGGGCCCGGAAGGAGTGGGTAACAAGGACGTGACGGCCATCGCCGGCCCGTCCTCGGAAGGCATGCTCGTGACGCTGCCGGCCGACTTCGCCGCCGATCCGGCCAACGCCAAACTGGTGAAGGCTTTCGCCAACGCCAAGCGCGATCCGAATGGTCCGTTCCAGATGCCGGCCTACACGGGCGTGCAACTGATCGCCAAGAGCATCGCCGGCGCGAAGAGCACCGACTCGGAAAAGGTGGCCAAGTACCTCCACGCCAACACGTTCGACACGCCGATCGGCAAGGTTGCGTATGACGCGGCCGGCGATCTGAAGTCGTTCAAGTTCGTGGTGTTCACCTGGCACAAAGACGCCACCAAGACCGCCGCTAACTGATTCCCTGACGCTTTACCCGCCAGCGAATCACCCCTGCCGCCCGCCGACTCCGGCGGGCGGCGCGCATTCGCGCTCGGCCCCCTCGTCGCGAGGCTTCCCGCATGAACGATTTTTTCCCACAGTTCGCCCAGCAACTGGTCAATGGCCTGACGCTGGGTGCGATCTACGCGCTGATTGCCATTGGCTACACAATGGTCTACGGCATCATCGGCATGATCAACTTTGCCCACGGCGAGATCTACATGATCGGCGCCTATGTCGGGCTTGTCACACTGACTGCCATCGGTACAGCGGCGGGTTACCCCTTGCCTCTCGTGCTGGGGGCAGCACTGCTGGTATCGGTGCTGATCACGGGCCTGTACGGCTTCGCGATCGAGCGGGTGGCGTATCGTCCGCTGCGCGGCGGACCTCGTCTTGGACCGCTGATCTCCGCGATCGGCATGTCCATCTTCCTGCAGAACTACGTGCAGATCGGTCAGGGCGCGCGTGATGTATCCGTGCCGATGCTGATCTCGGGCGCCATCGATATTCCGATGGGCGACTTCACCGTGACCATTCCCTACGCTCGTATGCTGATCGTGGGTGTGACGGTCGCGCTGATGATCCTGCTCACGCTGTTCATCGCCAACTCGCGCATGGGCCGCGCCTGCCGCGCCTGCGCCGAGGACATGCGCATGGCCAACCTGCTCGGCATCGACACGAACCGTGTGATCTCGTTCACGTTCGTGCTCGGCGCCATGCTCGCTGCCGTTGGCGGTGTGCTGATCGGCCTGACCATCGGCAAGCTCAATCCATACATCGGCTTCATCGCCGGCATCAAGGCCTTCACGGCGGCAGTGCTGGGCGGTATCGGCAGCGTTCCCGGCGCCATGCTGGGCGGCGTGCTGCTGGGGCTGGCGGAGACGCTCGCCTCGGGCTATATGCCCTCCGAGTACAAGGACATCGTGGCGTTCTGCCTGCTGGTGCTGGTGCTGTTGTTCCGCCCGACCGGCCTGCTGGGCAAGCCCGACGTCGAGAAAGTCTGAGGTCGACCATGACACAACAACTCACACTCAAGTCCGGCGCCGCCAACCGCGCGCCGGCAGGCGACACGCTCAAGGGTGCGGTCATCGCCGCGCTCGTGACGATCGTCCTCACGGCCCCCATCCTGGGCCTGCAACTGAAGCTCGAAGGCTATCAGGTCGTGCTTGAGCAGCACTGGCGCCCGGTCTGGATCGCCACGGCCATCGTCTTCGTGTTCCAGTTGATCAAGCCCCTGTTGCTTCGCTCGAAGCGTGCGGTGAAGCTGCCGGCCATGCCTGCCATGGGGCGTCGTCAACAACTGACTGCGATGTGGGTGCTGCTCGCCGTCGGGCTCGTGTGGCCCTTCATCGGCTCGCGCGGCGCGGTGGACGTGGCCACGCTTGCGCTCATCTACTGCGTGCTCGGCCTCGGCCTGAACATCGTTGTCGGCTTCGCCGGTCTGCTCGATCTGGGCTACGTCGGCTTCTACGCGGTTGGCGGCTATACGTATGCCCTGCTCAACCAGTACTTCGGCCTGACCTTCTGGGAATGCCTGCCGCTCGCCGCCCTCATGTCGGCCACGTTCGGCTTCCTGCTCGGCTTCCCGGTGTTGCGTCTGCGTGGCGACTATCTCGCTATCGTGACGCTGGGCTTCGGTGAGATCATCCGTCTGCTGCTGAACAACCTGACGAGCCTCACCGGCGGTCCGGACGGCGTGTCGGGCATTCCGAAACCCAGCGTGTTCGGCTTCGAAATGGTGCGTTCGTCGAGTGTCGAAGGCGCGAAGACATTCCATGAGCTGATCGGCCTGCCCTACAGCGGCTCGCACATGGTGATCTTTTTGTACCTGCTCGCGTTTGCACTGGTGGGCTTCACGCTGTTCGTCACGAGCCGCCTGATTCGCATGCCGATCGGCCGGGCGTGGGAAGCCCTGCGTGAAGATGAAATCGCGTGCCGCTCGCTTGGTCTGAACCCGACGCGCATCAAGCTCTCCGCATTCACGCTGGGGGCGTCGTTTGCGGGTCTCGCCGGGGCGTTCTTTGCGGCGCGTCAGGGGCTGGTCACGCCCGAATCGTTCACGTTCATCGAATCGGCACTCATCCTCGCCGTGGTGGTGCTCGGCGGCATGGGCTCGCAGATCGGCGTGATTCTCGCGGCCATCCTGCTCACGATCCTGCCCGAAGTCGCCCGCGACTTTGCGGAATACCGCATGCTGATTTTCGGTCTGGTGATGGTGCTGATGATGATGTGGCGTCCGCAGGGTCTGCTGCCCGCCACCCGCCCGCATGTGGAGTTGCCGCAATGAGTGCAGAACTGTTGAAACTCTCCGGCCTGCAGATGCGCTTCGGCGGTCTGCTCGCCGTCGACGGCGTCGAATTCGACGTCCGCAAGAACGAAGTCTTCGCGATCATCGGCCCGAACGGCGCAGGCAAGACAACCGTCTTCAATTGCGTCGGCGGTTTCTATCGCCCCACGGGCGGTTCGATCATGCTCGACGGCGACAACATCACCGGTCTGCCGAGCCACATGGTGGCCCGGCGCGGTCTGGTCCGCACATTCCAGAACATTCGCCTGTTCCGTCAATTGACGGTCGTGGAGAACCTGCTCGTCGCCCAGCACATGCGTGTGCACAGCGGCTTCCTGCAAGGGTTGCTCTCGACGGGGGCGTTCCGTCGTGCCGAGCGCACAGCGCTCGAGCGCGCCAAGTGGTGGCTCGACCGCCTGGGCCTGACCGCCGTCGCCAATCGCGAAGCGGGCACGCTGTCTTACGGACATCAGCGACGTCTCGAAATCGCACGTTGCATGATTACCGAGCCGCGTCTGCTCATGCTCGACGAACCGGCCGCCGGCCTGAACCCGCAGGAGAAAGTCGAGTTGCAACAACTCGTCGACAACCTGCGTCACGAATTCGGCATCTCGGTGCTGCTCATCGAACACGACATGAGTCTGGTGATGGGCGTTTCGGACCGGATTCTCGTGATGGAACACGGCAAGCCGATCATGACCGGCAAGCCCGACGAGGTGCGCAACGACCCGCGCGTCATCAAGGCCTACCTCGGGGAGGAATAATGCTGAAGCTGGAAAAGATCCATACCCACTACGGGGCCGTCGAAGCACTCTGCGGCGTGTCGATCGAAGTGAAGAAGGGCGAGATCGTCACGCTCATCGGCAGTAACGGCGCAGGCAAGACCACGCTGATGATGACGGTGTGCGGCACCCCGCGCGCATCGAGCGGACGAGTGATGTTCGAAGGCAACGACATCACCGCGTGTCCCACCCATGAAATCATGCGTATGGGACTCGCGATTTCACCGGAAGGGCGCCGGGTGTTTCCGAGTCTGACCGTGATCGAGAACCTGAAGATGGGCGGCTTCTTCGCGTCCAAGAATGAAATCGAGGCCGGCATGGACCACGTTTTCAAGTTGTTTCCGAGACTCGCACAGCGCGGCAAGCAACGCGCCGGCACGATGTCGGGCGGCGAACAGCAGATGCTGGCCATTGGGCGGGCACTGATGAGCCGTCCGCGCCTGCTGTTGCTCGACGAGCCGACGCTCGGTCTGGCCCCGCTCGTGATCGCGCAGATCTTCGACATCATTCGTGCGATCCGCGAAGAAGGTGTCACGGTGTTTCTGGTCGAGCAAAACGCGAACAAGGCACTGCATGTGGCCGATCGTGGCTATGTGCTCGAAACCGGTCGCGTCGTGCTCGCCGACTCAGCTGCCAACCTGCTCGCGAACGACGACATCAAGCGCGCTTATCTCGGGGCGTGATGTTGCTGCCTGCGACATGAGCCGCCGACGGTGAATGTCGAAAGCAAAAAGGGACGCGTCGTCGGGCGCGTCCCTTTTTTCATGCGGCGGCGTGGAGGTCATGTGCCTCGCATCGCCCGCACGTCACTTCATCAGGTCGACCAACTGATCGAGCGCCTTGCCCCAGCCGTCATGGAAGCCCATGGCCTCGTGCTGCGCACGCGTGGCTTCGTCACCATGAATGGCAATGGCGGTATAGCGCGTGCCCTTGCCTTGCGCCTCCATCAATACGGCCGCAGTGAAATGAAAGCCACCGTGTTCCTTCACGGGCGCAGGAGCCGGGCGAAAGCCCGGCAGGACGGCATTCGTCCAGACCAGCCGCGAGTTCTCGACGACCTCCAGATAGCACCCGTCATTGGGGAACTGCTGCCCCTCGGGCGAGCGCATCACCGTGCGGAACAGTCCGCCCGGACGCAGATCGATTTCGCATTCCACGGTCTGCCACGGTGCGGGCGTGAACCACTTCTTGATGTGCTCGGGCTGTGTCCACGCCGCCCAAACACGCTCGCACGGCACGTCGACGTAACGCTCAAGCACCAGATCCAGCTTCGGGTCGATCGAGAAAAGATTCGCACGGCTCATGCTCATGTCTCCGTCATCTGTAGCAGATAGCTATCGAGTTGGTCGAGGCGGCGCGTCCACTTGTCGCGCTGCAATTGGAGCCAATCCTGCGCACCGGCCAGCGTCTCGGTTTCCAACGCATAGGTGCGCACACGCCCGCTTTTCCGGGACACGACCAGACCGCTCTCCTCCAGCACATTCAAGTGCTGCGAAAACGACGGCAACGCCATCGAAAACGGGCGCGCCAGTTCGCTCACCGAGGCGGGGCCGAGCGTCAGACGCTCGACGACCGCTCGTCGCGTGGGGTCGGACAACGCCTGAAAGATCCGGTCGAGAGGGATGGATTGGTTAGCCATGCGCCTAACTATATTGACGCCACTTACTTAGGTCAATACCTTTGTATCCGGAATTTGCCGACCGGCAACAAGCTGGCCATCGATTCCTTGAGGCGATTCTTCCGAGATCCGATTCGGATGCTACCGAAATTGCCTGCGTCGGCCGATTTTCCGAGGGGGACAGCACGAGATTCGGCCGCAGCCGTGCACCGGCTTGGCGTAGAATAGAGCCTTTCCAAATTCAGCTCCCGCGTTGTCCGCTATGCCGTTGGCCACTACAGAAGAAATTATTGCCGAGCTGAAGGCCGGCCGCATGGTTGTCCTCGTTGACGAGGAAGATCGTGAAAACGAGGGCGATCTGGTCATGGCGGCCGAGTTCGCGACGCCTGAAGCCATCAACTTCATGGCCAAGTACGGCCGTGGGCTGATTTGCCTCACCCTCACACAGGCGCGCTGCAAGCAGCTCAACCTGCCGCTCATGACGTACCGCAACGGCACGCAGTACGGCACCGCGTTCACGCTGTCGATCGAAGCGGCCGAGGGTGTCACCACCGGCATCTCCGCAGCAGATCGTGCACATACCGTGAAGACGGCCATTGCGCATGAGGCGCGTCCCGAAGATATCGTGCAGCCGGGCCATGTGTTCCCGATCATGGCGCAGCCCGGCGGCGTGCTGGTGCGCGCGGGTCACACGGAAGCCGGTTGCGATCTGACGGCAATGGCGGGTCTCACACCTGCGGCCGTGATCTGCGAGATCATGAACGACGACGGCACGATGGCGCGCCTGCCGCAGTTGCTGGAGTTCGCGGAGCAGCACAACATCAAGATCGGCACGATCGTCGATCTGATTCATTACCGCAGCCGCACCGAATCGATGATCGAGACGGTCGCCACGCGCGAAATGCAGACGGCCTGGGGCACCTTCCAGGCAACCCTGTACCGTGACAAGCCGAGCGGCAATCCGCATCTGGCACTGGTGCGCGGTACGCCCACGCCGGCTGACGAGACACTTGTGCGCGTCCACGAGCCGCTTTCCGTGCTCGACTTGCTCGAAACCGGCGTGTCGACCCACTCCTGGACGCTTGCTGGCGCCATGCAAGCGATTGCCGAGGCAGGCAAGGGCGTGGTCGTGCTGCTCAATTGCGTGGAAACGCCGGATCACCTGTTCAACCAGTTCGAAGCGCTGGACGAGTCCGAGAAGGCTGCGCGCGCCAAGCGCCGCCCGGTGGACTTCCGTACCCACGGCGTGGGGGCGCAAATCCTGCGCGAGCTGGGCGTCGGTAAAATGCGCGTGCTCTCGAGCCCGCGCAAGATCCCCAACATGGCAGGTTATGGCCTCGAGGTCACCGGTTTCCAACCGATGCCCGGCGCCAGCACCGCCTGAGCATTTCCGTATCGATTCTCCGCCGGCAAACGGCAGAGAATCATCTCGCCGAGCATTGCCCGTCTCGGGCATGCCGGCACAACGTTGGCTGCACCGCCTGGACGGTACTTTTTTAGAGGAAGCCCATTATGGACATCGGACAATACCAGCCGGAACTCGACGGTGAAGGCCTGCGCGTGGGCATCGTGCAAGCACGATTCAACGACGCCGTTTGCACGGCACTGCGCACTGCCGCTGTGGCTGAACTCGATCGCCTCGGCGTTGACGGCGAAGACGTGCTGCTCGTGACGGTGCCCGGCGCACTGGAAATTCCACTGGCATTGCAGAAGATGGCCGAGAGCGGCCAGTTCGACGCACTCATCGCGCTCGGCGCGGTGATCCGCGGCGAGACGTATCACTTTGAGCTTGTCTCGAACGAAAGCGGTGCCGGTATTACGCGCATCGGTCTCGATTTCGGTATCCCCATCGCCAACGCGGTGCTCACGACCGAAAATGACGAACAGGCCGAAGTGCGTGCCGCCGAAAAGGGCCGCGATGCGGCCCGCGTGGCGGTGGAAATGGCCAATCTGCTCGAAGCTATCGACATGCTCAGTGGCGACGACGGATCGGATGAAGACGAAGACGAAGAAGAGGAAGACCGGTAATGAAGAGTGCTCGCCGCCGCGCGCGCGAATTTGCGCTGCAAGGGTTGTATCAATGGCTGCTCTCGCGCGACCACGCGGGTGAGATCGATGCGCATCTGCGCACCACCCCCGGCTACGACAAGGCTGACCGTACTCACCTGGATGCGCTGCTGCACGGCAGCATCCGGGAAGCGGACGCCTTGTCGCAGCAACTCCAGCCGTACCTGGACCGCCCGGCCGCCGAATTGTCGCCGGTCGAACATGCCGTGCTCGTCATTGGTGCCTACGAACTGATTCACCACCTGGACATTCCGTACCGCGTGGTCATCAACGAGGCCGTCGAGCTGGCCAAGACCTTCGGCGGTGTCGAAGGCTTCCGCTACGTGAACGGTGTCCTCGACAAGTTCTCGGCAGAAGTGCGTCCGGATGAAGTTGCCGCCAATCGCAACGGCGGTCGCGGTAAAAGCGCCTGACGCCCGGCAAGGCATTTCGGGCCAGAGGCCCGAAGCGGCCTGCCGCCGGATGAGCCAGACGGTGGGGCGCCTGCCCCGAGGTGCCCCACCCGGCCTTTCCCGCCAGCCCCCTTCAGCCTCGCCTGCCCTTACCCACTCGCTCCTGCCCCCCCCCGACATCATGGACCGCACGCTCGACCTCTCCCCAGCCTCGTTCAAACTCGCGCAACGTGTCGACAACATCGCCCCGTTCCACGTGATGGAGCTAGCCAAGCAAGCCGCACTGCGGGAAAAGGCGGGACATCGTGTGATTCACATGGGCATCGGCGAACCGGATTTCACGGCACCCGACGCAGTGATCGAGGCGGCGGCGAAGGCCATGCGCGATGGACGGACACAGTACACGGGCGCCATGGGCATTCCCGCCCTGCGCGAAGCCATCGCCGCGTATTACCGTAGTTACTACGGTGTTGACGTCGATCCGTCGCGCATTGTCGTGACAGCCGGTGCCTCGGCTGCTCTGGTGCTGGCCTGCGCAGCGCTCGTTGGTGTGGACGATGAAGTCCTGATGCCGGACCCCTGCTATCCGTGCAATCGCCATTTCGTGTCGACGTTCGACGGCAAACCGGTCTTGATCCCCTCGGGCCCGGAAGACCGCTTCCAGCTCACGGCCGAGCACATTGAATCGCATTGGGGGCCGGCAACGAAGGGGGTGCTGCTTGCCTCACCGTCGAACCCGACAGGCACATCCATCGAGACGGAAGCGTTGTCCCGCATCGTGAAGACGGTACGCGCGCGCGGCGGCTTCACGCTGGTCGACGAGATCTATCAGGGCCTCACCTACGATGGCAAGCCGACCACCGCGCTGTCCTTCGGCGACGATGTCCTGGTCGTGAGCAGCTTCTCGAAGTACTTCAACATGACGGGATGGCGCCTCGGCTGGCTGGTCGTGCCGACGTCGATGGTGCCGACGTTCGAAAAGCTCGCGCAGAATCTGTTCATCTGCCCGTCTGCCGTGGCGCAACATGCCGCGACGGCCTGCTTCCTTCCGGAAACCCTGGCGATTTACGAATCCCGCAAGGAAGCGTTCCGCGAACGCCGCGATTACATCGTGCCGGCGCTCGAACGCCTTGGCTTCAAGGTGCCCGTAATGCCTGACGGTGCGTTTTACGTCTACGCAGACTGCACCGGCGTATCGCATCCGCACGCCGCCGACAGCGATCGCCTCACGCAGTCGCTGCTTCAGCAGGCAGACGTCGTGCTCGTGCCAGGACTGGACTTCGGTTTCGCCGAACCACACCGATACATCCGTTTGTCGTATGCCACGTCGCTCGAGCAGTTGCACGAGGCCATGGACCGGATCGGAAAGGTCTTTACCGCAGGTTGATGATGCGCGCAGATGCCCGTCGTTACGGCGCCCCGCCCTCAGGGAAACAAAAAACCCATCGAAGCGATTCGATGGGTTTTTTGTTTGCTGCGCATCGCCTCTCTATATAGATAGGCATCGCACTTGCCGAAGGTGACTTTCCCGGACGGCGATACGCCGGCCATGGCGCATCATCCGAGGTCATCCGAGAGGTCGATCAGGCCGATCCGATCAGGCAGCGGTGCTGTCGTCCGCTTCGAGCGGCTTGGCCGCCGCAGCGGCCTTGCCCGTCGATGTCGACGCGGCCGGCGTAGGTGCCGATTCGTCCGACTTGCCCGCCGAGACCGGCTTCACGGCCGGCTTGGCCGAAGCCGAACTGACGATCACCGGCGCTTGCGGCGCATTCGGCGAGACCTTGTGGCCCATGGTCACACCACGCAGACGATCGCGCTCGGCAAGCACCTTGGCGCCATAACCGCCGTCACCTGCGCTGGTCGAACCAACGTAGAGGCGCAAACCACCGGCAAGCGAACCGCCGCGCGCAATGCATTCCTTCAGGATCAACGCACCCACCTTGATATTCGCGAGCGGATGCAGTGCTGCCTCGGGACCGCCGAAGTATTCGAGCTTGTCCTGATGCACCTTCGACATGACCTGCATGAGGCCCTGTGCGCCGACGGTGCTCTCGGCATACGGGTTGAAGCCCGATTCGATTGCCATCACCGCAAGCAGCAGCAGCGGATCGAGGCCGACTTCCTTGCCCGTCGAATAGGCTGCGCGCACGAGATTGCCCGTCACGTCACCTGCCACGCGATAGCGTCGTGCCAGATAGTCGGCCACGGCGATCTGCTCACGCGTGTCCAGCGCCTTGGGGGCACGCGCATCGGCGGCCACACGCTGGTTCGGAATATAAGCGGCGAGAACGGCGGCCGACGGCACGTGTTGTGCCGCTTGCGCCATCAACGACGAGTCGGACGGGGAACCCTGAACGACGATGCTGCCGTTGGTGCCCTGGCTGGCCGCATTGGCCGTACCGGTGGCCGCCTCGAGCAGCGGACCCACGCGCGACGCCAGATCGGCGCGCCACGTCGGTTGGGCCCACAACGCCAGCGTGCCGACCACGGCAACCAGACCAACCGCGCTAGACGTATACAGTCCAACACGACCGCCGTGCCAGGCAAGACGACGCCAATCGCGGCGAGCCGCGGCTACCGTTGCCGCACCGCGTGCGCCAAACGCACGGACAGCGGCCAGTAGCCAGGGTGATAAACCAGACTTCTTCATACTACGTACTCCGGTTACGCCGTCACCACGGGGTGGCCCCGGGGCGTAAGGAAACGAGCCAGCATGCCCGCCAGGCATCCCGTTAATTGCTCATCTACGGCATATGGAACGAGGCGGTGCATCGCGGTTGTCATTGACGATGCCGCTACCGCCGCAGCGCGCCGACCTGTTCAGGTCCCCGGCGCTGACGAGCTATCGCTCGCGCTGCTTCCTAAAACACTGGTTTCCCGACCTCGGTGAGAAAACCAGCCACTGAAAATCCACGTCGATGTTGTAGTTGTCGCTAAGCTCGAGCGGGTTGGCCTACCCGTCTTCGAAGCCGCCTTTCTGGATTCAACGGGCGGATTGTAGCAGCCACATATAAACCGTCAATACTATTATTATCAAAAATCATTACTAAAAGTAATTTGTAACAGCTGTTTTGCCGTGACGTTCGGGAGCCTTGACCGGTAAAATGCCCTGCCTCACCCCGCGTTTACAAGGGTGCCACCCCGACATTCTTCGAATTCAAACGACCGTTTACACCGGGCGTAGGAAATTCGTAAAAATTTTTGGTAACGGTTTGTTTCATGAAATATCTCGATCTTCGTGACTTCACCGCGCAACTGGAGCGATCCGGCCAGCTTCGTCGCGTAGACGTGCCGGTTTCGCCGGTGCTGGAGATGACGGCACTCGCCGACCGTGTACTCAAGGCGGCAGGTCCTGCGCTGTGGTTTGAGCGGCCGACAGGCTACGCCATGCCGGTGCTTGCCAACTTATTTGGCACCCCTGAACGAGTGGCGCTCGGCATGGGCATCGACAATGGCGAAAACGCCTTGGGTTCGCTGCGCGACATCGGCCGCCTTCTCTCGGCACTCAAGGAACCCGAACCCCCTCGCGGACTCAAGGATGCGGGCAAACTGCTCGGCATGGCCAAGGCGGTTTGGGACATGGCGCCCAAGGAAGTCAGCAGCCCGGTGTGTCAGGAGATCGTCTGGGAAGGCGATGACGTCGACCTCGCGCGCCTGCCGATTCAGACTTGCTGGCCCGGCGACGCCGCCCCGCTCATCACATGGGGCCTCGTGATTACCAAGGGCCCCCATCGCAAACGTCAGAACCTGGGCATCTACCGCCAGCAGGTCATCAGCCGCAATCAGGTCATCATGCGCTGGCTCGCCCACCGGGGCGGCGCGCTCGATTTCCGCGAGTTCGCGCTGGCGAACCCCGGCAAGCCGTTCCCGATTGCTGTCGCGCTCGGCGCCGATCCGGCCACCATGCTTGGCGCCGTGACGCCCGTACCCGATACGTTGTCCGAGTATCAGTTTGCCGGTTTGCTGCGCGGCAGTCGCACCGAGTTGGCCAAATGCGTGACGCCGGGACTGGAATCGTTGCGTGTTCCTGCACGCGCCGAGATCGTGCTCGAGGGCTTCATTTATCCGTCCGGGCAAGCGCGGGCCATCCCCGATGGCGCCCCGCCGCCGCCGTCGCGCGGTGCGACGGCAGGTTACGATCACGCGCTGGAAGGCCCTTACGGCGACCACACCGGCTACTACAACGAGCAGGAGTGGTTCCCGGTGTTCACGATCGAGCGCATCACCCTGCGCCGCAACACCGTCTACCACTCGACGTACACGGGCAAACCGCCCGATGAGCCGGCCGTGCTCGGCGTGGCGCTCAACGAAGTGTTCGTCCCGCTGCTGCAGAAGCAATTCCCCGAGATCACCGATTTCTATCTGCCGCCGGAAGGTTGCAGCTATCGGATGGCCATCGTGCAGATGAAGAAGGCCTATCCGGGGCATGCCAAGCGCGTGATGTTCGGCGTGTGGAGTTTTCTGCGCCAGTTCATGTATACGAAGTTCATCGTCGTGGTGGACGAGGACGTCGATATCCGCGACTGGAAGGAAGTCATCTGGGCGATCACCACGCGCGTCGATCCGATCCGCGACACCACGCTCGTCGACCAGACCCCCATCGACTATCTTGACTTCGCCTCGCCCAAAGCGGGACTGGGCTCCAAGATGGGCATCGACGCGACCAACAAGTGGGCCGGGGAGACTTCGCGCGAGTGGGGGCGCCCCATCGAAATGAGCGCCGACGTCGAGGCTCGCATGGCGGTTCTGTATAAGGATCTCGGCTTGTAAAACCGGCCACGCCAGCCGAATCGCGAGACGCCGGCGGCCACCGGGCTGCCGGTATCGCGCGCGCAGCGCCGTTCGACACCGCATCCCTCCATCCGATGCGCACGCGTCACAAACGGCGCACGGCATTGGAGTAAGCTGACACCCGACGCACGACACACCGACAAGCCGTATCCGTTTCCGCCCCCGAGCGGCGCGCAGCCCCCGCCGACCGCGCCGCCCGGTCATCGAGAGGAGAGCTGATCGTGTCATCCCCCCGCCAATCCGCGCATTCGCGCACAACGGCCAGCGTCCATCCGGCACTGGCCCGTCTGAAAGATCCGGACCTGCTCAAGTCCGACGCCTATATTGACGGCGACTGGACGCCCGCCGATTCCCACGCGACGTTCGTCGTCAACGACCCGGCCACCGGCGCGCAGATCGCCCATGTCGCCGATCTGGGCGCCAAAGAAACCGAGCGCGCCCTGATTGCCGCCGAAATCGCGCTGCCCGAGTGGCGCCGCAAGACCGGCAAAGAGCGCGCCCGCATCATGCGTCACTGGTTCGACCTCATCATGCAGGCACAGGACGACCTCGGCGCCATCATGACCGCCGAGCAAGGCAAGCCCCTGGCCGAAGCCAAAGGGGAAGTCGCCTACGGGGCATCGTTCATCGAGTGGTTCGCCGAAGAGGCCAAACGCATCGACGGCGACGTGCTCAGCTCCCCGGAAAACGGCAAGCGCCTGCTGGTGCTCAAGCAGCCCATCGGGGTATGCGCGTCGATCACGCCCTGGAACTTCCCCATCGCGATGATCACCCGCAAGATCGCCCCGGCAATTGCGGCAGGCTGCACGATCGTGGTCAAACCCGCTCGCCTCACCCCACTCTCGGCCCTGGCGCTCGCCGAACTCGCTCACCGCGCCGGGTTACCCAAGGGCGTCTTCAATGTCGTGACGTCGAAAAACTCGTCGGACGTGGGTAACGTGCTCACGTCGAGCCCGCGCGTGCGTCACCTGTCCTTCACCGGATCGACACCGGTCGGCGCGAAACTCATGGAGCAATGCGCGCCGACGATCAAGAAAGTGGCACTCGAACTGGGCGGCCTCGCGCCATTCCTCGTCTTCGACGATGCCGACGTGGACGCCGCCGTTGAAGGCTGCATCGCGTCCAAATTCCGCAATGCCGGGCAGACGTGCGTCTGCGCGAACCGCATCTACGCGCAAGACGGCATCTACGACACGTTCGTCGAGAAACTCACCGCCGCCGTGAGCAAGCTGCGCGTGGGCAACGGCTTCGAGCCGGGCGTCGCGATCGGCCCGCTCATCGAGGACGCCGCTGTCGCGAAGGTCGAGCGCCACGTCGAAGACGCCCTCGCCAAGGGCGGCCGTGTCACGGTCGGCGGCAAGGTGCTGCATGGCCGCTTCTTCGAGCCGACCGTCGTCGCCGATGCCAGCGCCGACATGCTCGTCGCGCAGGAGGAAACGTTTGGCCCCTTGGCACCGGTCTTCCGCTTCAAGGACGAAGCAGACGGCATTCGTCTGGCCAACGCCACCGACTTCGGCCTCGCCTCATATTTCTTCGCCCGTGACGTCGGACGTGTCTGGCGCGTTGCCGAAGGCATCGAAGCCGGCATGGTCGGCATCAACACCGGCCTGATCTCGAACGAGGTGGCTCCCTTCGGCGGGGTCAAGCAGTCGGGTCTGGGTCGGGAAGGGTCTAAATACGGCATCGACGAGTACCTTGAAATGAAGTATCTCTGTCTTGCCGGGATGTGATTTTTATCTGACCCTTTAACAATTTGTAATAGGCACATTCCCACTCCGAGATCCGCGCCCCGACTGGCTTGCACGCATTTTGCCTTAACGTCGCCGAACCGGATGCCATTGGGAATGTGTTACAAAGTCCCACAGATGCGGGTCGCCTCGGGTAGAATCGCGCTTTTTTTCGCGAACGGCGACCCCGACCCCAATTCTGGCAGTGCACGCTTCCCCGTGCGCCACGACACGGGAACGGTCGATATTCGCGAAGCCGATCAACAGAAGTCGCGTCCGTCAGCGCCGTCCCCCCCGCCGTCATTCCCCTTGTGACTGCGACCGGCCTGGCCGGCAGTTTGTCCGCCCCTCGCGCAGCGTGCCGCCCCGCCCTCACCGGGTCAGGTGCCTGCTCCCCCGGGCGTGGAGAAGACATCGAATGGATAACAATCAATCCCTCATGCGCAACATCGGGCCGTTCGCCCTGATGTTGACCGGTCTTGGCTCGATCATCGGCTCCGGCTGGCTGTTTGGTGCCTGGAAGGCTGCCAAGATCGCCGGCCCTGCCGCCCTTTTCGCCTGGATTATCGGCGCTGTGGTCATTCTGGCCATTGCGCTCACCTACGCCGAACTGGGTGCGATGTTCCCCGAGTCGGGCGGCATGGTGCGCTATTCCCGCTATTCGCACGGCAGTCTGGTCGGCTTCATCGCCGCCTGGGCCAACTGGATCGCCATCGTGTCGGTGATTCCGATCGAGGCCGAAGCATCGATTCAGTACATGAGCACGTGGCCGTACGACTGGGCACATAACCTGTTCGTGGACGGCACGCTCACCGCTGGCGGCCTTGCCCTCTCCGCACTGCTCGTCATCGTCTACTTCATGCTGAACTATTGGGGCGTGAAGCTCTTTGCGCGCGCCAATACGGCGATCACACTGTTCAAGTTCGCGATTCCGGCCCTGACGATTGCGGGTCTGACGATGGCGGGCTTCCATCCGGGCAACTTCACTCTGGCAGAGCACGGCGGTTTCGCGCCGAACGGTATGTCGGCCGTGCTGACGGCGGTCGCCACGTCGGGCATCGTATTTGCGTTCAACGGCTTTCAGAGTCCGGTGAACCTCGCGGGCGAAGCGCGCGATCCGGGCCGCAGCATCCCGTTTGCGGTGGTCGGCTCGATTCTGCTCGCGACCGTCATCTATTTGCTGCTGGAAGTGGCCTTCGTCGGTGCGCTCTCGCCCGAGCAACTGACGGGGGGCTGGCAAATGGTGAGCTTCAGCTCGCCGTTCGCCGAACTAGCGATTGCGCTCGGCCTGAACTGGCTCGCGATCGTGCTGTACTTCGACGCGTTCCTGAGCCCGAGTGGCACCGGCACCACTTATATGGCCACCACGAGCCGCATGATCTACGCCATGGAGCGAAATCGCACCTTGCCCGAGATCTTCGGCCGCGTGCATCCGCTGTACGGCGTGCCGCGTCAGGCAATGTGGTTCAACCTGGCGATCTCGTTCGTCTTCATGTTCTTCTTCCGTGGCTGGGACTCGCTGGCCGCCGTGATCTCGGTAGCCACCGTGATCTCGTACCTGACGGGCCCGATCAGCGTGATGGCTCTGCGTCACTCGGTGCCCGAAATGCATCGCCCGTTGCGCCTGCCCGGCCTGTCTCTGATTGCACCGTTCGCCTTCGTGTGCGCGTCGCTGATTCTGTACTGGGCGCGCTGGCCGCTTACCGGCCAGATCATCGTGCTGGTGGTCGTGGCGCTGCCGGTCTACTTCTACTATCAGGCGAAAGACCAGTGGCAGGGTTTCCGCCGCGACCTCAAGGCATCGTGGTGGCTGATCGGTTACCTGCCGATAATGGCACTGTGCTCGTATGCCGGCAGCAAGGAATTCGGCGGTATCGGCCTGCTGCCGTATGGCTGGGACATGCTGATCGTGGCGTCGTTGGCGCTCGCCTTCTATCACTGGGGCGTAAAGGCCGGCTGGCGCACCCCGTACCTCGCCCAGGAACGTGAGCGTGATGCAGCCGACATGGAGGGCATGCCTGCGCTCGCGCATTAAGCGCCCCGGCGTCACACCATCTTCCAACGAAGAATTCGCGTCGGGAGGGATGCCCTCAACCACCTCCCCCCCGATGGACCGGGGCCCCTTTCCGCCTCTCAGACATAAACCCAACTCGCTGCAGAAAGGGGCCCCGGTCCATCCCCCTCCACGCTCTCAGCACTTCCACCGACACCTTCCCCGCTTCTCAACTCTCCACTCATACTCCGCGCCGCGCTAATCGCGAGATCGTCCGGCGGCTCGTTTTCATTTTGTTTTTTTCAGGGCTCAGTCCTGCGCTCACCGGTGCGCTCGCCGGCGCTCGATGAACAGGCTGTTGCCAAGCGCGCGCTTGGCCATCTTCTTGGCATCGGCCGCCGCTGCCGAAACCTCCACATGCGAGGGAAAGCTCTCGGGCGTGACAGCCACCACGCCAATCGACAAGCTCGTGATCGGGTGGAAGATGACCATGCCCCGGCGATCCTCCGCCTCGAACCCGCCGGCCGCAATCTGGTCCGGATGGAAATACTCCGTCACCGCCTCGCCGAAACGCGTGAGCGCTTCGCGGCAACGCGCCTCCCAGTCAGGACTGCGGAACAGAATCAGGAAGTCGTCGCCCCCAATGTGCCCGAGGAAGTCGCGCTCGGGATTGCGCACGGCCATGAGCACGCGCGCGACGAGTTGAATCAGATCGTCGCCGCGACGGTAGCCGAACATGTCGTTAAAGGGCTTGAAGTTGTCAAGATCGACATAGCAGGCGTGAAACGATTGGCGCTCACCGATCATTCGATCCATGTAGTCGTCGATCGGCACATTGCCCGGCAACAGCGTGAGCGGGTTCGCATAACGCGCCGCATCGAGCTGCATATCGGTAATGTGACGCATGAGGGCATGCCCCTGCGCCACGCCGAAATAGCGCCCCTGATCCGTCACGATGAAACCAGCCGTAATCTGTCGGCTCGCCCCTTCGGCAATCATGCGGCTCAGGTCTTCCATGCGCGCACTCTTGTCGAACGTGAGGGGGCGCGGCTCCATGACGGCCGAGCACGGCTTGCGACCATAAAGCTCGCGCGTGAAGGGCCGGGCAAACCGGCCGATGAGCGAGGCCCGTCCGATCAATCCCACCGCGCGATCACGCTCGACTACCGGCAATACCTCCAACGCCGGGTCGCTCTCGAAGCGCGCCACCACGTCTTCGCTACGGGTATCGGGCGAAACAGGTTCGACATGGGCAGCGATGCGCTCAAGCGTCACGTTTCCCGAGCCTAGTTGACTCGGCTGCTGATGGACGTAGGCACGGCGCTCGTTCACAACGTCTTGCACGTTGGCCGTGATCGCGCGTTGCGGCTGCGCTTCGGGGCGTGCAATAAAGTACCCCTGCCCCAGGAAGATGCCGAGATCGCGCACCACCTGCAGTTCTTCGGCATGCTCGATGCCTTCTGCAATAACCCGCGTGCCGCTGGTTTCCGCAATCTGACGCATCGAGCGCACGAACTGGAGCTTGAGGGTATCGGTGTCGATACCGTCCACGAAATGCCGGTCGATCTTGATGTAATCGGGCCGCAGCTCGGACCACAGTCTCAGGCTGGCGTACCCTTCGCCCATGTCGTCGAGGGCGACTTCGAAACCCAGCGCGCGATAGGCCGTGAGCGATGCCCGCGTGCTCGCAAGATCGAGGGTGGGGGCATGCTCCGTGAGTTCGAGCACCACGCGCTCAGGCGCGAGGCGCAACGACTGGAGCATGGCAAACGTCTCGTCGAGCCCCAGCGATTCGATCACACCGCCACCAGGTTGCGCACGGGTGACAGGACCGATGTTCAGGAACAGACGCTCCGGCAGATTCTGCTCGACGAACCCCCGCAGCACCGCACGGCGGCAGGCCAGTTCGAGCGGACCGATGAGGCCGTGACGGCGCCCGGCGGCAAACAGCGCCATCGGCGAATGAATCGACGTGCCGGCAGGCCCTCGCACCAGCCCCTCATAACCGGCGATTTCCGAAGTCCGGAAATCGAGAATCGGCTGAAACACGCAGGTCAGACCGATACCCTCGCACAGCTCGGCGAGCAATACGCTCTCGTCGGGCTCGGCATAAGGCGCGGAAGAATTGGCAGACGGGGATTTCGCATCGCGTGAAGCGCCGGGGATGTCAAAGCGCTCCGACGGACGTATCGCGACAGGCGGGGGAGGGTTCAACTGAGACTCCGTAAGTCGGTGCGGTGCGCCGCCATCATGCAAACCGCAATGCGTTGTGCGGGCATATGTCGGGCGCGAATAGGCGCGCCGAAGGCAAGTGCGCTCCGATGAAGTGTCTCACCCGTGTTCCCCGTGCTTCGCGTGCGGCAGCTGCTCTGTGGCCCATATCCGCGTCTTGTGACGGTGCCCGCAGGCACCCTCTTTTAGTTGACACTCAGGCTATCGCCGTTATTTGACAGAACCGTGACAGTGCTGGAATTGCCACACTCCTCGCCCCCACACGTCCTCCGGCATCTCACCAGACGAGAATGCTCGCACCAGCGAGATGCACCGCTGGCTTGGGGACGAAAAAAAACGGCAACGCCGCAAAGCGTTGCCGTTTTTTGAGGACGACTCCATTGGCTGGAGCGACCGCCTGAAACTTACCAGGCCGTGACGACCGAGCCGCCGAACTTCTGCTCGATGAACGCCTTCACTTCCGGCGAGTGGTAAGCCTTGATCAGCTTGGCCACCCAGGGCTTGTTCTTGTCGGCCGTGCGAATGACCAGCACATTGGCGTACGGGCCGTTGGCGTCTTCGATCGCAAGCGAATCACGCTTCGGTTTCAGACCGGCTTCCATCGCGAAGTTGGTGTTGATGACGGCCACGGCCACGTCATCGAGCGAGCGCGGCAGTTGTGCGGCGTCCAACTCCACGAACTTCAGCTTCTTCGGGTTCTCCACCACGTCCAGCGGCGTTGCCTTCAGACCGGCGTCGGCGCGCAGCTTGAGCAGGCCCTGCTTTTGCAGCAACAGCAGCGCACGGCCGCCATTGGTCGGGTCGTTCGGCAGCGATACCTTGTCGCCCGACTTCAGATCGGCCAGCGACTTGAGCTTCTTCGAGTAGATGCCCATCGGGAAGATCACCGTCTTCGCGATCGACTCGAGCTTGTAGCCACGGTCCTTCACTTGAGCATCGAGGTACGGCTGATGCTGGTAGCTGTTCACGTCCAGATCGCCCGACGACAATGCGGCGTTCGGCTGCACGTAATCGCTGAATTCGATGACCTTGATGTTCAGGCCGTCCTTCGCTGCCACTTTCTTCACTTCATCGAAGATCTGGGCATGCGGACCGCCCGTGACGCCAACCTTCAGGTTGATGGCGTCGGCTGCGGCGGCGGGCGCTGCGAATTGCGTGGCGAAAACCGTGGCGGCACCCACACCAGCCAGCAGCTTGAAAATCGTACGACGTTGCATAGAAAACCTCGCGTGTAAGTGAAGTGCCGGCTCGCCGGCGACGTTGTTATATGGGGCGTGATTACTTATGGCTCAGACGGCGCACCAGCCAGTCGCCGAACGTCTGCACCAGTTGTACGAAGACGATCAGGATCAGCACGACGGTAATCATGACTTCCGGCAGGAAGCGCTGATAACCGTAGCGGATGCCGAGATCGCCCAAACCGCCGCCGCCGATGGCGCCGGCCATTGCGGAGTAGCCGACCAGGCTGACGAACGTGATCGTCAGGCCCGCCACGATGCCGGGCAGCGCCTCGGGCAGCAGCACCTTCATGACGATCTGACCGGTCGTCGCGCCCATCGACTGGGCCGCTTCGATCAAACCGCGATCGACCTCGCGCAGTGCGGTCTCCACCAGACGTGCCACGAACGGCGCGGCGGCGATGGTGAGCGGCACCACGGCGGCCATCGTGCCGATGGACGAGCCGACGATGAGCCGGGTGAACGGAATCACGGCGACGAGCAGGATGATGAACGGCGTCGAGCGCACGGCGTTGACGATGATGCCGACGATGCGGTTGGTCGGCAGGTTCTGCAACACGCCGTTGCGATCCGTCAGGTAGAGCAGCACGCCAAGCGGCACGCCGACGACGGCACCAATCAGGCCGGAAATCCCGACCATGATGAGCGTCTCCCAGAACGAAGAGACGAACAGATCGAACATTTCACTCCACATGGCTCAGCTCCTCAACGACAACGCCCTGACTGGCGAGGAACGCCATGGCTTCGGCCACACGGGCCGGGGTGCCGCCCGCCATCACGGCGAGCGATCCGAATGCCTGCCCCTGGATCTCGTCGATCTGGCCATGCAGGATATTGAAATCGAGTTCGTAGCGGCGAATCGCCTCGGAGAGCAGCGGCTGATCCACGCCTGCGCCGGAGAACGCCAGACGATACAGATGGTCGTGGCCGTTACCGATGCGCGACGCGACACGCTCGCGAACGCCTGCGGGCAATTCCTGTGCAATCACATCGCCGATGAGCGCGCGCGTGACTTCGTGGTGCGGGCGCAGAAACACGTCGATCACGCGGCCCTGTTCGACCACGCGGCCGGCGTCGAGTACGGCAACTCGGTCGCACACCTGCTTGATGACTTCCATCTGGTGCGTAATCAGCACGATGGTCAGCCCCAGCTCGCGGTTGATACGCTTGAGCAATTCGAGAATCGAGCGCGTCGTCTCGGGATCGAGCGCCGACGTGGCTTCGTCTGACAGCAGCACCTGCGGCTCGCTCGCCAGCGCGCGGGCGATACCCACACGCTGCTTCTGACCACCGGAAATCTGCGCCGGATAGCGATCCTTCTGCGCCGTCAGGCCCACGAGTTCGAGCAGCGGCAGCACCTTCGCCTGAATCTCGGCGGCCGACATGCCCGCCAGCTCCAGCGGCAGCGCCACGTTATCGTAGACTGTGCGCGAGCTGAGCAAATTGAAATGCTGAAAGATCATGCCGATGCGACGGCGCGCCTGACGCAGGTCGTCCGACGACAACGATGTCAGGTCCTGTCCGTCAACGCGCACGGTTCCATCGCTCGGACGATTGAGCAGGTTGATCACGCGCACGAGCGTGCTCTTGCCGGCGCCGCTTCGGCCAATGATGCCGAAAACTTCGCCACGCTCGATCGACAGGCTAATTTTGGAAAGCGCGTCGATCGGCCCCTTGGGTCCAGCGAAACGCTGGGTAATGTTCTGGAGTTCGATCATGCAAAAAAATGGCAGCCCCACTGCCGGAACTGCCCGCAGTGCCGCCGCCCTGACCCGGTATATAGCGCAAAGGCGACATTCTAGCCCATGCATCTAAATAGTTGAAAATAATAAAATTTGATCTCTTTATACTAAATTTCAACTGAAGTTCGCAT
The DNA here is from genome assembly GCF_000389825.1 of Pandoraea sp. SD6-2. Taxonomy (NCBI): domain Bacteria; kingdom Pseudomonadati; phylum Pseudomonadota; class Betaproteobacteria; order Burkholderiales; family Burkholderiaceae; genus Pandoraea; species Pandoraea sp. SD6-2. Next base: position 136,545 of record NZ_KB944425.1, read on the forward strand.
CACGTCGCAACGCGAAAATGAAGGCCATTGCTTCGTGCCGCAATGCAGCAAAAATTGGGTGCACGGCAGGACACCGGCCCTCTTAAACGGGAAAAAGTGAGGTGATTTCGCTAATGGCGAACGGCATTCTTGCCCGGCGGGAATGGGTGACTAAAGGGAGCGCAGATGCCGGCTCGAACCGGCAAATCGGGAAATGGGAAAATGGGAAAATGGGAAAATGTCAGACTTGCCGGCTGGACGCAAAGTCGTCCAGCACTTCAATCACGCGGTCGAATTCCAGCGATTTGTCGAAGAAATGCTGCACGCCCAGTTGTTGGCAGCGTTTGCGATACGTTGCCAAAGCGTAGTTCGTCAGCACGATGGCCATAAGGTGCGGCAACATGCCCGCGTCGTGCAGATACGAGAGCACGTCCATGCCCGAGCCGCGCCGCAACTGAATATCGACGATCACGGCATCGAACGAATCTTCCTTGAGCGTGCGAACCGCGTCGTCGGCAGTCTCCGCCACACCTGCCACCTGGAGCATCCCGGTCGAGCCGAGCGCTTCGGACAGGCTCTCGCGAATCACCGCCGAGTCTTCGATCAACAGCACCTTGAGGGGCAAACGGGACCCCGTATGCGTTGCCGCGTTCCCGGTCGACATCACAAGCCTCTCTTTTCTATCAACTGATCAGACCGTTCTTGAGCGCGTAGAGCGTCAGGTCGGCATTGGTTTTCAAATGCATCTTTTCCAGCACCCGCGCGCGATACGTGCTGACTGTCTTCACCGAGAGATGTAATTCGTCGGCGATTTCCGTTGGCGTGCGTCCTTGCGCGAGCTTGCAGAACACCTGGAACTCGCGCTCCGAGAGTTGTTCGTGCATCGGCTCGTCGATCGGCTGCTCCAACTTCTGCGCGAGCAGATCGGCCGTCCCTTCGCTGACGTAGCGGTGACCGCGCGCCACCGTGCGAATCGCCCGGATGATCTCCTCGGGCGGCGCGTCCTTCATCAGATAACCGTTCGCCCCGGCACGCAGCAGATTGACGGCGTACTGCGCTTCGGGATACGTCGACAGGAACAGCACGGCCTGCTCCGGACGCAATTGCTTGATCACCCGCAGGGTATCGATGCCGTTCTTGTCGGGCATGGCGATATCCAACAGCACGACATCGAACGGCGCCTCGCGAACGGCACGAATCACTTCGTCTCCGCTCGCAGCCTCGCCCAGCACCTCCATGTCCGACTCGTCGACGATGAACTGCTTGAAGCCAGTACGAACGATCGCGTGGTCGTCGGCAATCAGGATTTTTATTGTCGATGACATCTAAGCTCCAGAGACTGTCCTCATCGGTCAGATGGCCTCACCCACATGTCGGGACACGCAGATCATGGCCGTCGTCGCCCGTTATTCGCGCTCGGCGCAGATCGCGCATCGCATCGGCATGCGTTTGCCCGACCGTCAGCATTCCCCCAAGCCTGCGCCGCGTAGTGGTATCCCGGTCGCCCAAATAATGAATCATCTCGCGGTAACTCTCAATCGCAATATGCGCCGCGCGAAATAGGCACGTCTATCGCCGGACGACCCCGAAGAGCAGCGTGACCAGAAAGATCACCAGGAAGACAAAGAACAGAATCTTCGCGATCTCGGCCGCACCGGCCGCAATTCCCGTGAAGCCGAAAACGGCGGCAATCAACGCGATCACGAAAAACACGACAGCATAGTGAAGCATCGCAACCTCCTTGAATGGGATCGGCCCGCAAGCCGCATAACCGGCGCATCGCGGAATCGCTTCGGCGCAAGACCACAGCCTGCGCCGCAGCGCGCCGTCTAATCAACCATCTTCTTGGCGATGGTCAGTCCAAGCAGCAGGAAGATCACGAATAGCACCAAGAACAGCACAAATAGAATCTTCGCGATCCCGGCAGCACCGGCGGCGATCCCGGTGAAGCCCAACAGGCCGGCCACAATCGAGATCAGTGCAAATAGCAAAGCCCATTTCAACATAGCACTCTCCCTGGTTAATACGTCATCTCCCGGAGATATCCCTCGCACCCGATGGCCTGACAACGTGTTGCATAGTGCGGCGCAACCCATCGAGCACTAAGTGCATGGTAGGAAAAGCGCGCTGGCGGGACTGCCCGGCCGGCGCTGGTTTTTGCGTAGGAATTCGCTGACATTTCCCAAAACGACGGGAATTTCGACTTATGATCAAAGCGCGTCTCGTCCACCGCATTCCTTGCAGGATTACCCCAAAACCACCCCGACGAGCCCCTCATGCCCCGATTGTTTTCGTCCTGGCTGCGCCGCCGAAGCTGGATCATCGCCATGATTGCCGCGATCGTCATCACGGTCGGGAGCCTGATCGGTCTCGAATCGGCGCACCGCCGTCTCGCCTCCACCTATGAGACAGCGCTGCAAGCCATGATCGCAGCCAACGAACTCAACGAGATCATGGCGCACACCTCAACCGTGGTGTCGAGCCAGCGCGGGTACCTGCTCACGAACAACGCGAGCTATCTCGATCCGTACCTGTCGGCCGTGCGGCGCATTCGCGCGCTCGCGATGCTCGTCATCCAGCATTACGAAAACGTGGGCGATGCACAGGCGACGCGGGAGTTTGCCGACGTGATGACGTTGTTCTCGCAGCGCATCGCGGCGATGGAAGCAGCGCGCGCGGCGGTCAGACAAGGGGAAATGAGTCTCGAAGAGGCGCTCTCGCCTGCCAACCTCGGCATGGGCACCCTGGAGCCCGTGCAAAACGGCATCACCGATCTGTACAACCGTGAGCTGGCGCGCGCGCGTGCCGCGCAGGCCAACGGGCGCTTCGATCAGGCGATCTCGGCGGTGAGCGCCGGCGCGCTCTCCGTGCTCACCATCCTGCTGTTCATCCTGCTGTTCCGCACGCTCGGCCGGCAGATGCGGCAGGAGGAATTGGCGCGCGACCAGTTGCGCGAACAGCAGGCACACCTGGACCGGCTCGTGCGCGAACGCACCGAACAACTCGACGAACTGGCCACCCACTTGCAAAACGTCAGCGAAGACGAGAAGACGCGCCTGTCGCGCGAGTTGCACGACGAACTCGGCTCGATTCTGACGGCCTGCAAGATGGATGTCACATGGGCGCACCACAAGCTGCGGAGCACCGATCCGGTGATCGCAGAGAAGCTGGCGCGTGCACAGCGCAATCTCGACTCCGGCATTCAGACCAAGCGCCGCATCATTGAGAACCTGCGCCCGACGGTGCTGATCAACTTCGGCCTTGTCACCGCGTTGCGCTCGCTTGCCGAGGAAGCCGCCGACCAGCAACACTGGCAACTCGATCTCGATCTGCCGGAAGAAGACTTCGCACTGCCTGAGTCGACCGCCATCGCGCTTTTCCGCGTTGCGCAGGAATCGCTCACCAATGCGGGCAAGTATGCGCGGGCGACGGCCGTGCGCGTCGCGCTGGCGTGCGACGATCAGCGTGTGCGTCTGGAAGTCATCGATAACGGCATCGGCCTCACGCCGGACCAATTCAACAAACCCAAGACACACGGCCTGTTCGGCATGCGCCAGCGCGTCTCGGCCAAAGGCGGACGCATCGATATCCACTCGTTGCCGCAACGCCTCGGTACCGAGATTCAGGTCGTGCTGCCGCTGTGCAGTCCGGCGGATGCGCTGGACATTGCCACGGAAGTGACCGAAAGCACCGCACCGCAGGTGCCCGCCATTGCGAATCGCGACAGCGATGCCGGCAACTCGCCCGAAACGTCCGAAACGTCCGAAACACCCGAAACACCCGAAACACCCCAGCCCCCCTCCCCGCCCGTCGGAATGCACTGACAGCGCAACCCGACTCCGCCTACGTCGCGAGGCTGGCGCAGCTGACAGCGCGAACGTTTCGCACTCCCTATCATGGAATCACTTGCCGCCCCAACAGTGCGGTAATCGCGCGGTAACGATGCGCGAAGTTGTCGTATGGAAACACCTGAACCCAACCTCAAGGAGTTGCCATGAACTCGGATCTGATCAAGGGCAAGTGGAGTCAACTGAAGGGCGAAGCCAAGAAGCAGTGGGGCAACCTGACCGACGACGATCTGCTCAAGATCGAGGGAAACCGCGACAAGTTCGTGGGCGCGATTCAGGAGCGTTATGGCAAGGCGAAGGCCGATGCCGAGCGCGAGGTCGACACCTGGAACAACCGGCACAAGCTCTGGTAAGCGAGTGTCGCCATGCCCACCGGGAGGCGGCCTCCCTTCTTCCTCGCACCTCGGACGACATCATGTCGCGAACGCGGCATCTGCCGCTGTTTTTGCGCCACACGCCGCCCGCCCCTTGTAAATGAATGTAACAAGTGTCGCCCGAGGCGGCGCGCCTGCTTGCGGCCGCCACCTTCTGGCGCGCCAGTCGGAACGAGCGCAAACCATTGATTCTGAATAGAATAGGCGCCTAACTCACACGTTCGACGGCTGCTTTTCTACGCCCGAACGTTCCCCATGCCGTGTCAATGCGCATACTTTGCAACAATTGCGCCACGCCTGCGTTTCGGAACTTCAGTAGAGTTAAGTCAGGGAAATGTGACGAACCAGGGTGTCGGCGGGCACCAGGCGCGTCGAACGGCATGGTGCCGTTCGGGCGCTGTCATCAGTACGCTGCCAAGTCCGCAGGAGAAATATCATGAAAACCAAGTTTGCCGCCCTTGCCATCGCCGGTATCGCGCTCGCCGCGGGTGCGATCGGAACGGCGCAGGCTCACGTCTCGGTCGGTATCGGCATTGGCATACCTCTGGTCGTCCCCGGCCCGGTGTATGCCCCGGCCCCGGTATACGTGGCGCCGCCTCCGCCGGTCTATTACGCGCCGCCCCCCGTCTATGTCGCGCCTGCGCCGGTCTACTATGGCGCGCCGCCGCCGGCCTATTACGGTCGCCCCTACTACGGCCGTCCCTACTACGGCCACGGTTACTGGCGCCACGGCCGCTGGTATGGCTATTGATCGACGGCCGGCATGACCGGCCGCCGAACGTACAACGCGCCGCCGACTGCGAGGTCGGTGGCGCGTTCGCTTTCAGGGGACGAACGGTGATGTGTGCTTAGCGCTCAACCCGGTAGCCAATCCGGAAGCCGCCCCAGTGACGTCCGTTCACATAGATGGGTGCCGACGCGTCTTTCATCACCACAAACTCCCCGCCCCCCATGTCGCGCCGATAGGTTTGCAGGAGTAGCGGTTTAGTGTTGCGTCCCGCCGCAGCCCCCGTGCGATCGTTGAAGAGACGGCGGTTACGACAGTGGGCGGCGTTCCAGACGGGATCGTTGGTCGGCGACTGTGAGAACTTGCGGTTGTGCGTCGGCAGATAGCCGTTCTCGTCAACAACGGCGCAGAAGGTGATGCGCTCGTTGAGTCCGAGCAAGGGCTCCTGAATGGCTGGCAGCGTCTCGTCGGTAAAACGTGTGAAGCGCGCCATCAACTGCGGCGGGTTCGATCCCGGAATCGGCTCGTAGCGACGGTCGAACAGCTCCTGCTCGCTGATCTTGCCCTTGGCCAGCGCCGCCTCGAAACTCTCCCCCACCTGCTTGGCCGCCCGGCGCACGGCGCGAATGAACGGCGTGTCCTGCGTTTCGACGTCGGCTTCGGCAATCAGCCCGATCAGATGCTCCGAGACGGACAGCAGCCCATTGATGCGCTCGCGCGCACTTTCGACGTGTTCCGCCGAATGCGATACCCCGTCGGCCATTTCGTCGACGTGCGCAGCGAGTGTCGTGCACTCGTTTTCGATGGCTTCGCTGACCTCGGCAATCTGCCCGGCTTGACGATCGAACGTGTCGAGCGCCGTCCCGGCCGTCTCGATCACACTCGCAATGGCGCGGGTGCCTTCGCGGGCATCGTTGGCGCGGGCGACGTTGGCGTTGCTCTCGCGCATCAGACGCTCGGTGCGCTCCCCCAACGCGGCGAGCGTGCGCTCGATCTGCTGGGTCGCCTCCGCCGTCTTGCTGGCGAGCAATTTGACTTCCGAGGCAACGACGGCGAAGCTGCGCCCGGCCACCCCCGCACGAGCCGCTTCGATCGCCGCATTGAGCGCCAGCAGATTGGTTTGGCGGGCGATGACCGAAATGCCCTCCGCTACCTTCCCCACATGGTCGAGCGCTTCGCGTAGCCCTGTGATTTCGCCGGCCATGCCGGATACGCCTTCCACGAGGCCGTGGATGGAGGCAAGCGACGCGTCTGCCGTGTTGCGTGACGCCGAGATTTCCGCGCTTGCACGATCGGCCACATCGCGCGCCTCACGCGCGGCGCTGGCGATGCGTTGGTTGCCTGCGCTGGTGTCTGTCGCGGCGCGGCGAAGCGCCTGAAACACTTCGGCCTGACGCTTGATTCGAACGGCGATTTCGTCGACGTTACCGGCGACGTCGCACAATTCAATGCCGAGGGTGCCGGCGTTGGCGGCCACCTCGTTCATGATATCGACGGTCTGCGCCGCTCCCCTTGTGCGCGTGAATAGCCCCATCGTCAGTCTCCTCGCATCGCTGATCTGCTTGTTATGACGAGGGCACGACATCCGCCGGAACTGCCAAAAACGCCGGAAAGACGTTCGCGCCACACGCTGATGTGTCGAAAATTATAACGGGAGAAAAAACGGCCGACTTGAGGGTTTCGTCGCTTGTCGCGGCCCCGCACTTCCGACTTTGTGAAGCCACCCTCTCATGCACGGCTTACGCAGGACTTACTGCCCGGCAGGCAGGCCGGGAGACGCCGCAGCGCCTATCGCGGCACGCATCGCCTCGCCCACGGCCACGACCAGCCCCCCCGCGTCGCGGCGATGCAGCAACGCGATTTCGCTGTCGGCGTTCGCGTCGTCGAGCGCCACGCGGCGCACGCCCGGCCCGGCCATGGCAGCGAGACTTTGCGGCACGATGGCCACACCGAATCCCGCCGCGACCAGATTGACCAGCGTCGCCTTTCGCGACGTCGCCACGGCGGCCTTCGGGAAGAAGCCGTGCTGCTGGCACAACTGCGCAACACGGTAGCTCAATCCGCCACGCTCCCGGTGCGGCAGCGAGACAAACGGCTCGGCGGCCAGCGCCGCCACACTCACCGACGCCTGGTGTGCGAGCGCGTGGCCCGGCGGCACGAGCAGCAGCAAACGCTCCTGCGAAATGATTTCGCACACGAGCGAAGCCGCCGGGCGCAGTACCGGCAGCCGCACCAGCCCCAGATCGATACGGCCGGCCTCGATGTCGTCCTGCTGCTGTTCGGAGGACAGTGTCGAGACGTCGACGCTCACGCCGGGATTGGCCTGAAGATGTGCATACAGCGCGGCGGGCAATGCCCCGGCGAACGGCACCGAACTCGAGTGCGCCAGCCGTACGGTGCCCTGCTCGCCGCGCGCCACGCTGCGCGTAAGCGCCACCGAGCCTTCGAGTTCGGTCAGTACACGCCGCGCCTCGTTCAGAAACGTGCGGCCGGCAGGCGTGAGCGTCACACCTTTTGACGAGCGCTCGAGCAACACCGCCTGCAATTCCCGTTCGAGTTCCGAGATCTGGCGGCTCAGCGCCGATTGCGCGACGAACAACCGTTCGGCCGCCGCACTAAATCCACCGGCGTCGACCACTTCGAGGAAATACCGTAACTGCCGCAGCGACACCATGATCATGCCGTTTCGAGATCGAATATCGCCACATTCTATATTGGCGCCGCCCCGACACGCGGCCCTATGCTGACGGAAAACCTGCGCACACCCTGCTTGCTTCGTCAGGCTGCGCCTCTCTCATCTCATTTCGTCACTTCGTCCGCGCCATGCTTTCGACGTTCTCCCGGCCCCTGTTCGACACCCTTGTCGCCGCACTTCCCACACCGGGTCACTGGTTGCTGATGAGCGCCGCGCTCGTTGTGGCCTATGTCATCTTCGGCATTGCGGGCTTCGGCACTGCGCTCGTCGCGAGCCCCGCGCTGGCCTATGCGATGCCCGTTGCCCAGATCATCCCAATGCTCGCCTTGCTCGACTTCGGTGCGGCATCGGGCAACGTCGTGCGCAACGCGCGCGCGGCAGACGTCGATGAACTACGCCGCCTCGTGCCCGCGATTATCGCCGGGAGTCTCGCGGGCGCGGTGCTCCTGCTGACATTGCAGCCCGAGGTTCTGTTACGTTCGTTGGCGTGGTTCATCTGCTGCTATGCCGTGTTCTCGCTGTTCGGGCCGCGCGCAAAATCGCGTCTATCGCAGGCGTGGGCGGTGCCGTTCGGTGCGTTAGGCGGCATGTTCGGCGCGATGTTCGGCAGCGGCGGCTTTCTCTTCGCGATCTATCTGACGAGTCGTCTCGACCGTGTGGAAGCCATGCGGGTGACGCAGGCGACGCTCATCGGCTTCAGTACCCTGGCACGCGCAGCACTCTTCCTGTTTGCCGGCGTCTACGCCAACCTGTCGATGCTTGTGACGGCGGCATCGCTGATACCGGCGATGATCGCCGGCATGTGGATTGGCAAGCACATTACGCTGCGGCTCTCGCGCCAACAGTTCGTGAAGGCAGTGAATCTCGCTGTGCTGGCGGCGGGCGTCGCGCTCCTGATACGCAGCCAATAGCACTGGCGCGTCGATTCGCCGGACGCCCGAAGCACGCAGGCAGCGGGTATGCTGACGGCCTTGCTCATCACACACGGCCCTCATCTCATGTCGCTGCCCGCCTTGCTCGTCTTCGGCGAAGCCCTCACCGATCTGATTCGTCAACCCGGCGGCGACGCTCGCCAGTGGGTGAGTCGTGCGGGGGGGGCGTGCTGGAATGTCGCGCGCGTGAGCGCCGCGATGGGCGTGGCAACCGGATACGGCGGCGCGATCAGCACTCATGCGCCGTTCGGCACCGAACTGCTCGCGCTCTCCCGCGCTGCCGGATTGGACGACCGATACTTGCAGCCGGTCGATGCGCCGCCGCTCGTGGCCGTCGTGCACCGTCACGATCCGCCCGCGTACTTCTTTCTTGGCGAGGGCGCCGCCGATCTCGCCTTCGATCCCGGCGCGCTGCCGTCCGGCTGGCAAGACGCCGCTCACGTCGCGCATTTCGGCTGCATCAGCCTTGTGCGAGAGCCATTGGCGTGCACGCTCGTGTCGCTGGCCGCGCAGTTGCATGCGCGAGGTACCGCCATCAGCTTCGATCCCAACCTGCGCAATCTGATGGGCCCCGGATACCTCGCCACATTCACGCAGATGGCAAAGCTCGCGACGTGGCTCAAGCTCTCGATGGAAGACCTGCGCGGACTTTACCCCGGTCGTCCGGATGACGATGCGTTGGCGGAAGTCCGTCGTATTGCACCGCAGGCATCGATATTGCTGACGGATGGCGAACGCGGCATGCGATTGCTTCTGCCCGACGGCACAGCGCTCGTCCAACCGGCATACCCTGTCGACGTGGCAGACACCGTGGGCGCGGGCGACGCCACCATCGGCGGCTGGCTGGCCAGTCTGTCGCGCGAACCCAACGCGCCGCTTGGCCGTCACTTGCGCCGCGCGGCCGCCGCCGCAGCCCTCGCCTGCACGCGCACAGGCGCCCATGCGCCAGATTGGCAGGCGGTAGAAGCCCTCATCGCCGCGCAACGCGTTCGCGACACGTCGTCGAGTCAATCATCCAAATAATGGCTATGATGAAAGCCAATCATCACCATAGCCGATGAATTCGACATGACGCCGGACCAATTGCTGACCTTCGCGACGGTCGCCGAACTGGGCAACATCAGCCACGCGGCGCAGGCGTTGCATCTGTCGCAGCCCGCAGTCTCCGGACAATTGCGGCTGTTGCAGGAATCGTTTGGCGAGCCGCTGTATCGGCGCGACGGACGCGGTATCCGGCTGACGGCCGTGGGTGAGCAGGTCGCGGTGTACGCCAACAAATTACGGCAAGACTACCGTCAGGCGCTCGCGTTGCGTGACAGCCTGCGCGGCATGGAAACGGGGGCATTGCGCATCGGCGCGAGCACGACGCCGGCCAGTTACCTGCTGCCCTACGTGATCGCGGAATTCCATCAACGCTACCCCGCCGTGGCCCTGCACATCGTCGACGGCAACACCAGCGAAATCGTGGCGCAGCTCGACCGTCTCGACGTGGCCTTCATCGAGGGTGCGGTGCCGCCGGGCTTGTCGCCGGAGATTGCGGTGCGCCCGTGGCGCGACGACGAAGTCGTTGCGATTGCGCGCGTCGATCATCCGCTGGCGCAACAACCGGAAGGGGCGTCGTTACAGGCCATCGCCGAATATCCGCTGATCCTTCGCGAACCGGGTTCGGGGGTGCGGGCGCTAGTGGCCCGCGCGTTCTCGGTGGCCGGGCTCACACCGCGCGTGGCGCTGGAATTGGCGGGGGTGGAGAGTATCAAGGAGGCGGTACGGGCGGGCATGGGGGTGGGCTTCGTCTCGGCGATGTCGATGCGACATGAAGATGCCGCCCTCGCTTCGGTACGCATCGATCCGCCGCACGGTCTCAAGCGTTTGCTCACTGCGCTCGTGCCGCACGCCGATGCCCTGTCGCGTCCCACGGAGCGCTTTCTCGCTCAGTGCTTTGCGGGGGACGCTCCCGGTCCGGCCGCGCTGCGGTGACACGCGACAGCGACCCCATCGTACGCTGCACGGCACTCGTCGCATCGCCCGCCGGACCGGCGCGTCAGACCGTCTCCTACGGCCTTATTTGAAATCCCAAGCCATTTGCTCGGCCACCGACGTCGCTTCCGACGAGCGCACGCATACCTCCAGATAATCGGTGACGGGCGTCGGGGGACGCGTCCCTTCGGACAGCAGACGACGGTTGTCGAACACGTAATCGAGCGCCGCAAACGCGCCATATCGACGCAGCGCCTTCGCCATCAGACGGCTGTTTCCATGCCCCAGTTGACGGGCCAACGCAGGCGTCAGGCGCGCAATCTCGGCGTCGCCGATGTGCCGGAAACGCTCGCCCAGGGGCGCCACGCCGCGCGCCCTCGCCAGCGCCGCTTCGATCTGGCGAATCGTGCGCGTGCTGCCCTCGCCGGCCGAGACGTGATACAGGTCGTGACGCAAATGCGGCAGGAATGCGAGATCGATCAGCGCGTTGGCGCAGAAATCGACAGGCACCACGTCGAGCCGGTCGTCGAGACCGCAGGTGAATGCACCGAGCAACTGCACCATGCGGAACATCCAGAAAATGCTGCCGGACGGCTCACACCCGAGGCGCGTATGGCCCACGACGACGGAGGGCCGAGCAATCACCAGCGGCAGGCTCGGCCACGCACGGCGCAGGCGACGCTCGGCTTCGGCCTTCGATGCGGTGTAGGGCACGACCTGATGATCCGCGAGCGCCAGATCGTGCGACTCTCGAACCAGCCCCGAGAGCGAATCGCCACACGCCATGGCGGTGCCGACATGCACAAAGCGCTCGAGCACCGGCGACGCCGCGACCGCACGGGCAAGCGCCAGGGTGCCGGTGACGTTGACGGCGTCGAGTTGCGGGTGCGCTGAAAAGGACGCAATCGCCCCGGCGTGAACGACATGCGTGACGCTGCGCATGCGCGGGTCGTCTTCGAACGAGACCGGCTGTGCAAGGTCGCCGCACACAATGTTCGCTTCGCCGAGCGCGAGCCGATGCACGGCTGCAACGCGAAAACGATCCATCGCGGCGCGCACGCGCGCCAGACCATCGCTGCGGGTGCGCGCGCGCACGAGAAGCAACAGCGACGGACCGAATCCGTCATTGAGAAGCTGGGCGACAACGGCGCCGCCCACAAAACCGGTACTGCCGGTGACGAGAATTCGCATGGCTTTGGCCTCGCAGAAAAACGGAACCGCGACGTGTTCGTCAGAACGTGTAGTCGAGCGTTGCGGCGACCTGATAGTTGGTCTTGTTGAATACGATGGGACTCTTCGACGCGTTGCCCGTGTAGCGCATGACGCCGCCGGCTACCGTGGTGCTCCAGTGCTTCGTGAATTTGTGTGTCCAGTTCGCCGTGAGGCTCACGCCGTAAAGCCCGCCGCCCACCGCGTGCTGGCGATAGCCCGAATTGAGGCTCTGGTTCGCGCTCACGCCGAAATAGGTCTGCGCATACTTGCCGCTGGCAAAGTGCGCCGTGGCCCCGACACCGACCGAGTCCGTGGGCGACTTGAAAAGCACGCTGTCCACGGCAAAGCGGTAGACATTGCCGCGATCGCGATGGGTCAGCGGGACATCCGTCGCCACGCTCACGACGGCCAGATCGCCAATCGCATAACCGGCTTGCAGCGTGGTAAAGACCGAACCCTTGATGTCGCCCATGCCGCGCAGCTTGTCCGAGCCGGCGTCGCCCCCCTTGGCTCTGTCCTTGCGCCCGCCGTCATACGAGAGCGCCGCAGACACGAAGAAGCCCGCCGGCAGCGAGAGTCGATAGCCGATGCCGCCCAGCCCCACGAACACGCCGTAAGGCGTTTGCAGCGCAAGGTTGAGGGCCGGCGTGGCGCGATACTCGTCGCTGCCCATGTAGCGAGGGGAGTAGCCCACACCGCCGCCAATCGTGAATTCGTAGCCGCTTTCCGGTGCCTGCGTCGGCAGGCTCTGGTCAGGCTGAATGCCGCTGTATCGCGCGGGTTCGACCGAAAAGGCCTGCGACGCAACGCCCGCCAGCAGCAGCCCCACGGCGCTTGCCGCAAGACGGGGGAGATGGCGATTGCGGCGGGTGTGACTGGGATAGCGACCTTTCATGGCACTCCTACAAGTTCGATGCGTTTCTGGCGTTGGGAAATTGCGATCTGCGCACGGATCGCAAGGTGAGCGCATGGTAGGCGTGAAGCGACTCCCTGGCTGTTACCTGATTTAGGAGAGTTGTGAACAAATGTTTTCATTTGTTCGCAGGTTTGAAACGCCCGCCCGGCGGGGCTCCGGGGCAGTAGAATGCACATCACGGGAGTGCCGCCGAGCGTGTGCGGCACGGCACAACACGAAAGGAATACGGCCATGTACCGTGTCTTGCTTGTCGAAGACGATGCGCGGCTGGCCGCGCTTGTCACGGAATATCTGCATGCCTATCGCTTCGAAGTCATGGTCGTTGCCAATGGGGCGCGCGCTTTGGAGCGCTTTCGCGCGTTTTCACCGGATATCGTGGTGCTCGATCTGATGCTGCCCGGCATGGATGGCATGGAAATCTGCCGCCAGATGCGCGCGGTGAGTACCACACCGATCCTCATCCTCACGGCGCGTGAAGACACTTACGATCAGGTGGCCGGTCTGGAGGTCGGCGCCGACGATTACGTCGTGAAGCCGGTTGAGCCGCGGCTGTTGCTCGCCCGGTTGCGGGCGCTGTTACGGCGTGCCGTGCCGAGCGCCGAGGTGGAAGTCGCGAGCGACGACGGGCTGGCGTTCGGGCTGTTGCGCATCGTGCCGCGCGACCGCATGGTGTTCTGGCGCGGCGTACCCGTGGAATTGAAGTCCAACGAATTCAGCCTGCTGCTGATTCTGGCGCGCAGCGCCGGGCGTGTGGTCACGCGCGACGAGATCCTGCAACAGTTGCGCGGCATTGAATTCGACGGCATCGACCGCACGGTCGACGTAGGCATCTACCGGTTGCGCAAACGCTTCGAGGACACCGACGGTGAGCCGCAACGCATTAAAACCGTCTGGGGACGCGGCTATCTGTTCAGCCCGTCTGCCTGGGAGAGCTGAGCCATGTTTCGCGTACTTTTGAAGGTGTACCTGCTGGCCGGCATCTCGCTTGTGGTCGCGATTCTGCTGATCCAGAACACCTTCGTTTATCTGTTCTACGACCTCATGAACCGCTCCGCGCAAACGCAGTTGGGCTCGTACGTGTGGATCATCAACAAGTCTCTCTCGCAGATTCCCGAGTCGAAGTGGCCGGAGTTCATTGCCGAATTCGAGAGCAAGGGCAAAGACAAGATGGAGATCGTGCCGCTCAAGGGCTTCAAGCTCGCACGCGAGTACGTGCGGCCGCAACTCGAAGCCGGCCTGCCGGTCGTGAACGATACCCAGGGCGATCACATCGCGCTTCGATTGCGCGACTCCGACTGGGTGCTCTCCTACAAGAGCGGCACCGACCTGAATATGAAGCAGACCAACTATCTTGCCTACGCGTTGCTCGCGCTGCTCCTGCTGATGGCCGTGCTGACCTGGGTTCGATGGTATTGGAGCGATTTGCAGTCGCTCAATCGCGCCGCGATCCGCTTCGGGGAAGGTGACTTCAACTCGCGGGCGAAAGTGTCGCGCTTCTCGAATCTCGGCTCGCTCGTCCACGTCTTCAACACCATGGCCGAGCGTATCGATCGTTCCGTCAAGGCACAGAAAGACATGATCAACGCGGTGTCGCATGAATTGCGCACACCGATCGCACGCCTCGATTTCGGGCTGGAAATTCTTCAGCAGCGCCGCCATGACGGCGACGCCCGCGAGCGCATCAACGCGCTCAAAGGCGACATCCGCGAACTCGACGAACTGGTCACCGAACTGCTCTCTCTCGCGCGGCTGGACCAGATCACGGTGCCGCCCACGCGTCACGCCGTCTCGCTACGCCTGATGTTCGACAGTCTCGCGGCGAATTGCACCGAAGTGCTGGCGGCGCGTTCGATTGCGCTCGACATTGCCGCCGAACCCGGTGCGGATTGCGTCGAAGTCGAACCCAAGCTGCTCGCGCGCGCGGTACAGAACCTGCTCAACAATGCGATGCGTCATACATCGCGGCGCATCGTTTGCGGCGCGAAGACCTGCGAAGGCGGCGGCGTCATCATCTACGTCGACGACGACGGCGAGGGCGTGCCCGTAGCTGAGCGCGCCCGCATCTTCGAGCCCTTCCACAGGCTCGACAGCAGTCGCAACCGCGCGACGGGTGGCTTCGGTCTGGGGCTCGCCATCGTGCGACGCATCGCGCTGCTGCATGGCGGCCACGTTGGCGTCGACACGTCGCCGCTGGGCGGCGCGCGATTCACCATCACGCTCCCGGGCACCTCCACAGGCTGACATCGAGCCCCCTCCGGGCATACCTCGATCCCAAACCTTGCGGCCGGCGAACCATTCGCCGGCCGTTTTCATTGCAGCGTCCTTTCGGATAACGATGAATTGTCATGTTCACGACATGTTGACCGCCTACATTGGCGGCTCAATCTAATCCCAAAGAGGACCTTGTCATGAAACCCAACTTCCGCATTGCGGCGGCGGGGTGCTGTCTGGCGTTCGCCAGCAGCCTGCCCATGCCCGCGCTGGCCCAGTCTAACGTTCAGCTCTACGGGCTGATCGACTCGGGCGTCGAATTCCTCACCAACGCCGACAAGAACGCCGCCGGCAACACCGTCAACCTGACACGCATCACCTCGGGCAACCTCGCCGGTTCGCGCTGGGGCATCAAGGGCACCGAAGACCTCGGCGGTGGCAACAAGGCCCTGTTCCTGATCGAGAACGGCTTCAACCTCGGCAACGGCCAGTCGCTCCAGGGCGGCCGCGAGTTCGGTCGTCTGGCCTACGTCGGCCTGTCGAACAGCTCGCTCGGCACCGTCACGATCGGCCGTCAGGGCGGCGTGTTCCTCGACTGGGTGAGCAAATTCAACCCGCTCAACAACGCCGTGTACGCCATCAAGATGCAGGACACGGCGTTCTCCGACCGTCTGGACAATAGCCTTCGCTATACGGCCAAGCTCGGCGCGTTCGACGCCATGGTCCAGTACTCGAAGGGTTACGACGACGTGAGCTTCGGCAGCGCCACGCCGGGCGACAACCGCCGGGCGCAAGTCGTCGACGCCGGTGTGCGCTATGCCAACGGCCCGCTGTCGTTCGTGCTCGCTTACGATCAGAAGAACGGCGGCTCGACGCTGCCCAAAGCGGCCATGACCCCGAAGGTCGGCGGCTATGAAGGCAACATCGATCGCCGTATCGCCGCCGCCGTGCAGTACTCGCTGCAAAGCGTCGATCTGTACGTGGGTTATCGCTACCTGAACGCCAAGGCGATCCATCTCTCGGCCCTGAACAAGAGCCCGGTGGAAGCGTCGAGTTACTACTGGCTGGGTACGACGTGGCACGCCATGCCGGCGCTCGACCTGTCGGCCACGGCCATGTATCAGGACTTCTACGGAACGAACCGCGACCCGTTGTCGTTCCAGGTCAGCGCCGACTACAACTTCTCGAAGCGCACCGACGTCTACGTCAATCTCGGCTACGTCGTGAACCGCAACGGGTCCGACCTCGGTCTGAACGGTTTCGGCAACAACGTGGTCGCCGGCAAGAACCAGTTCGGTACGATGGCCGGTATCAAGCACACGTTCTGATGACGAGCGACACTCGCGCTTCGCAAGGCGTGTCCGTGTCGCTGCGCGCGCTGCACCAGACGTTTGGTGCAACGCGCGTACTCGAGGGCATCGACCTCGATGTCCCGGCCGGCACCACGACTGCCCTGCTCGGCCCCTCGGGCTGCGGCAAGAGCACCCTGCTCAAGCTGCTCGCCGGCCTGCTCGCCCCCACCGGGGGCGAAATCCGTTTCGACGATACGGTCGTCGCCAGCGACAGCATTTGCCACGCCCCCGAGCGGCGCTCGCTCGGCATGGTGTTTCAGGACTACGCGCTGTGGCCGCACATGAGCGTGGCCGCCAACGTGGCGTTCCCGCTCGAGATGCGCGGAGTTAAACGCGCCGAGCGCAGCGACCGTGTGGAAGAGGCGCTTTCGCTCGTCGGTCTGGCCGGGCTGGGCCCGCGCAGACCGCAGGCGCTCTCGGGCGGGCAGCAACAACGCGTTGCGCTCGCGCGCGCCATCGTCTCGGCCCCGCGCCTGTTGCTGTTCGACGAACCCCTATCCAACCTCGACCGCGATCTGCGCACACGTTTGTGCGCCGATATCGGGGCGCTGCTCTCGCGTCTTGGCACCACCGCCGTCTACGTCACACACGACCGCGACGAAGCCGAGGCGCTGGCGGACCAGATCGTGATCCTCGCCCACGGGCGCGTTGACAAACGTATTACGAGGTAGCCCATAATGTTTCACCGCAAAATTATCGCGACACTCACCATGGCCTTTGCTGCAAGCGTCGGCGTACAACACGCGCATGCGCTGACCGTCTATACCGCCGGCCCCGGCAACCTCAGCAAGAAGCTCGCTACAGGTTTCGAGAAGAAAACCGGCATCAAAGTCGATGTGTTTCAAGCCACTACCGGCAAGGTGATGGCGCGCATCGAGGCCGAACAGGCCAACCCGCGTGCCGATGTTCTCATCTCCGCCTCGTGGGACACCGCGCAGGATCTCGAGAAACGCGGCTGGCTCGCGCCCTACCAGAGCGCTAACGCCGCACGCGTGCCCGCTCCGTTCAAGACGCCGCACTACGTCGCCCAGGGCCTCTCGGCGCTTGGCATCGTCTGGAACGCCAAGTCGGGCACGCCCGAACCGCGTGACTGGCGCGATCTGACCAAGCCGGCCTACCGCAATCTCGTGACGATGCCGGACCCGGCGCTGTCGGGCGCATCGGCCGATCTGTTGCTGGGTCTGCAAGCGCGTCTGGGCGGCGAAGCCTGGAAGCTCTTCGAGGATCTCAAGCACAACGGCATGGTCGTCTCCGGCCCGAACGCGCAGGCGCTCAACCCGGTGCTGCAAGGTGCGAAGGCTGCCGTGTTCGGCGCGGTCGATTACGTTGCCTACGCGGCGGCGGCGAACGGCGAAGCGGTGAAGGTCATCTTTCCGACGAGCGGCACGGTCATCGCACCGCGTCCGATGATGATCCTGAACACGTCGAAGCAGCAGAGCGAAGCGCGTCAGTTCATCGACTATGTGCTCTCGGAAGAAGGTCAGCAGATGGTTGCCGAGGCGTGGCTGATTCCCGCGCGCGAGGACATCGCGATCAAGCGCGCCTCGTTCAAGGATCTGCGCCTGCTGCCGCAGGGTGACGCGCAATCGTCGAGCGCTTCGCGCGCCGATGTCCTGGCACGTTTCGCCAAACTCAACGGCCAGCACTGACGGTGAAATCGTTCCGACTACTCCCCGCAGCGACGGTTGCAGCCCTCGCCGTCGTGGTGGCGTTGCCGGTTGCGTTCGTGCTGTTGCAGGCGGTCTTTCCGCACCTCGCGCAAGGCTCGTTCGCCAAGCCCTTCTCCGCCGTCTGGCCCACGCTGTCGCATGACAACACTTTGCCGTTGCTGACCAACACCTTGCGGTTGGGACTCTCGGTGGCGTTGGGCACGGCACTGGTCGGCGGCGCGCTGGGGGCGGTGCGCGGCCTGTTTCATGTACCGGGCGCCCGGCTCTGGGATCTGTGCTTCCTGCTGCCGTTTCTCGTGCCGCCGTATCTCGCGGCACTCGGCTGGATGCTGTTGCTGCAAACGGGGGGGTATGCCCAGCAGCTTACCGGGCTGGATGCCGGACAGTTCCTGTTCTCGCTGCCGGGCCTCGTCTTCGTGATGACGCTCAACATCTTCCCGGTCGTGTACTTCGCCGTCTCGCGCGCACTGGCCACGACGGGGTCGCGTCTGGCCGACGTCGCGCGGGTGCACGGCGCATCGGCATGGCGGGCGTTCGCCCGTGTGACGTTGCCGCTCGCGCTGCCCGCGTTCGCGGCCAGTCTGCTGTTGGCCTTCACGATGGCCATCGAGGAATTCGGTGCGCCCGCCGCATTGGGAGCGCGTGCAGGCTTCTCTGTGCTGGTAACGTCCATCGAGGGGCGCTTCGCCGACTGGCCCATCGATCTGCCGGGCGCGTCGATCCTGTCGGTCGTGCTGGCAGTCATCGCGCTGTTCGCCTTCGTGTTGCAGCACCGGCTCGCGGCGGGCAAGGACTTCGAGACGCAAACGGGCAAGCCGATCGCCTCGCCGCCGCGTGCGTTGGGGCGTGGGCGGGTGCCGGTGCTGTTCGGGTTCGGTCTGGTTGCGCTGCTCGCCACGGTCGCGCCACTGTTCTCGATTCTGGCCACGGCGTTCTCGGGCACGCTCTCGGGCGGCTTGTCGCTCGCCAACCTGACGACCGCGCACTTCGCGGCGCTGCTGGGTCAGGGCGCAGAGGGCGTCGAAGCGCTGGCGACGAGTCTGTCGCTGGCGCTGGGCACGTCGCTCGTGACCGGGGTATTGGGGTTCCTGTGTGCGTGGTGCGTCGTGAAGTCGACGATGCGCGCCCGTGTGCTGATCGACGGGCTCTCGCTGCTGCCGCATGCACTGCCGGGCATCGTTGTCGGCGTGGGGTTGATCCTTGCCTGGAACCTGCCGTTCTGGCCGGTGACGCCTTACAACACATGGGGCATTCTGCTGCTGTCGTATAGCTGCCTGCTGCTGCCTTACCCGGTGCGTTACACCAGCGCCGCCTTGCGTCAGACGGCCGCCTCGCTCGAAGCGGCCGCCCGCGTGCACGGCGCACCGGCCGGTGTGGCGCTGCGGCGCATCACGTTGCCACTGGTCATGCCTGCGCTCGGCGCGTCGCTGATGATCGTGTTCGCTATCGCGTCGCGCGAGTTGGTGACATCGTTGCTGCTGGCCCCCAGCGGGGTTCAGACGGTCTCGATCTTCGTATGGCGTCAGTTCGAGCAAGGCTCCATCGGGCAGGGGATGGCGATGGGTGTCGTGTCGATGACGGTAAGCGGCACGTTGCTCGCGCTCGCATCGAAGCTCAACGCAAAACCAGCGAACGGCTGAAGCCATCGGGTCGCGCCCGGCGTAGAGGCCGGGTGCGACCCTCACGCCACGCTCGCCACACAGTGCGTGCGACTCAGAACGGCATGCGCACCAACTCTTCCACCGCCCCTACTACCTTGTCGCGCGTTCGCATCAGCATGGAAAACGACAGGTCGGCCTGAGTGCTCGCCAGCATCGCGCCGGTCAGATCGTCGCTATGGCCCAGATCGACCGCCTTCATCCGGTCGCCCGCGTCGCGTTGGGCGGCGTCCACCCCCCGCAGCATCGCACCGAAATCGGGCTTGCCCGAGGCCCCCGCCAGTGCAGGCGCCGCCTCGCGCACGCCAGCGGCCATATCCAGTTCGCGTTGTGCCGCTTGCATGCGACGCATTTCAGTCATCAGCGACTGTTCCATCGAGACGGGCATTCGAATCTCCGTAAGGCGTTTAAACGTGTGCCCCCGCGCGATGCGCAGCGGCACTGACTAGACTCCGCACTCTACGCACACCCGACGCCACCGTGATTGGGCAATCCCCTAAAGCGCGCGCGGTTGAGTCTTTCCCCATCAACAAGGACGAGCGACGCCTTTAGGATGCGAACTCCCCTGCGCGCTGAAGCGCTGCGAACCGTCTATCAACCAAATGAACACTATGCACGCGCCTACGCCGCCCGGCGCGATCCGGGCACTCGATCCGTGCCGGCTCGGACAGCCGACGCAGCTCCTCGATCCTCTGACCGAGCGGCTGCGCTCACGCCTCGATGTTCAATTACCGCAGCACGTCCGTCATCGCCATGCTATGGCGTGGCGCGTCGCCGCCATGTCGGTGAGTGCCAGCGCCCCGGCTACCGCCGACGTCATCGTGCAACGCTTTCGCGTCGACGGGCATTGTATCGACGTGACGCTCGACGCCGGCCTGTTGCACGACGCGTTCCGGTTGCGCTACGACGCGGATGAATTCGTCGGCCCCCCGGCCTTGCATGCCGCGCTGCCGGCGGCAACGTACGAGCGCTTTGTCACACGCTTTGCGAGGCAAATGCTCGATGCGCTGCGCCAGGCTGTCTCGTCCGAGATGGCACCGGTGCCGTCGGATGTCGAGACGATGGACCTCGATCCCCAATCGACACCCCCGTCCCTATGGATCGGTGCGCGCATTGCGGATCGCGCCGGCGACACGCCACTGGGCACCGTCACATTCCGGCTCGCGGCCGAAGACGCCCGCCGGTGGCTCACGATGCTGGGCCCCGATGCAAGCGAACGCGCAGCACAACACACCCGGCCGGCATGCGACATCGCCACGATTCCGGTGCGTCTGAGCGCACATTGGCTTGACATCGACCTGTCGCTCGGCGCGTTGCTCGACGCACAGCCGGGCGACGTGTTGCCCGTGCGCTTCGTGCAGCGCGCCCTCGTTTGCGTGGACAACGACCCGCTGATGAGCGCCGACATCATCGAGCGCGATGCGCATCTGTGTCTCACGCACTTCCAAACTCTTGAGTAAGGTTCCCATGTCTACCCAATTCCCTCACGATCCCTCCGGTCTGGTCTCCGGCGCCGCCGATGCGAGCGACCTGCGCCCGGACGCGCACATCGACGATCTGCCTTCCCTGGACGATCTCTCTCAAGACCTTTCGGGCGACTGGCTCGGCGACGCAGGTGCGCCATCAACGTCGACGCCGCCCCTGTCGCAAGCCGGCGGTCCGGCACAGGCGCCGCTCGCCATGCGCGAGACACTGCGCCGCGTGCCTGTGAAACTCACACTTGAGGTCGGGGCGACCCGCCTCACGCTGGGTGAGCTGGCGGCCCTGCGCGCCGACGACGTTCTGAGCCTTGATCGCGCAGCGGGTGCGCCGCTTGCGGTGCTGGTCAATGGCGTACCGGTGGGACTCGCGGAAGTCGTCGCCTCGGGCGCGCAGTACGGGCTGAAGATCCTCACGCTCGACGCAATCGAGCTGGACCGGCTAGCCCGATGAACGCCGCCCTACAGGTCGTGCGTCAGCGGGTGCTGCGCCCGCTCAGGGCGCGCGGCTTCCCGCTGGGCGCCTCGGAGACCTTCATTCTCGCGATTCTGGCGATCGGGTTCGCCCTGTTCGCCACCGGTGCCCGCGCCGACGAGACGGGCGACCTGATGCGCCTGCGCTCGCAGGGCGGCACCACCGACTTCACCGTCAAGACGCAGTTGCTCATTCTCATGACGCTGCTGGGCCTGCTGCCCATGATGCTGATGGTGATGACCACGTTCGTGCGTTTCGCCATCATTCTTGCGCTGCTGCGTCAGGCGCTGGGGCTTCAGCAGGGGCTCCCCGCGCGTGTGCTGACCGGCATGGCGCTACTGCTCAGCCTGCTTGTCATGCGCCCGGTCGGCGAGGCGATCTGGACTCAAGCCGTGGTGCCTTACGACGAAAACCAGATCACGCTGACCGAAGCGATCCGTGCCGGCGAGGCACCGCTCTCACGCTTCATGCTCGCGCAAACCCGTCAGTCGTCGCTCGACCTGATGGCCCGTCTGACCGGTGAGACCGGCATTGCCGATCCGCAGGCCCACAGCTTTCTGGTCAAGGCATCGGCCTTCCTGTTAAGCGAACTCAAAACAGCGTTTCAAGTCGGCGCCATGCTCTTCGTGCCGTTTCTCGTCATCGATCTGGTGGTGGCCTCGGTGCTCATGGCAATGGGCATGATGATGCTTTCGCCGCTGGTCGTCTCTCTGCCGCTCAAGCTCTTGCTGTTCGTGCTCATCGACGGCTGGACGCTCACCGTCAGCACGCTCGTCACCAGCGTGCAGGCAGTTTGAGGAGAACGCCATGCTCACCAGCGATATTGCCATCGACATCGGACTCGACGCCCTGCGGCTCGTGATCGTCATCGTGCTCGTGTTGATCGTCCCGAGCCTCGTCATGGGACTGGTGGTGGCGTTATTTCAGGCGGCCACGCAGATCAACGAACAGACACTGTCGTTCCTGCCTCGCCTGATCGTCACGCTGCTCACGCTCGGGTTTGCCGCGCCGTGGCTCGCCGGCACGCTCACCGATTTCGCCGCCGAAACCTTCGCCCGCGCGGCCTCACTGGCCGGTTAGCGCTGCGCGCCCCGACGCCCGCAGCCGGACGAACGATCATGCCGTTTCCCCTGCCCTTTACCGCGTTCCCCGGCCTCGAAGGCTGGCTCGCCCAGTGGCCCGCACAGCTCGTGATGCTGTGGTGGCCGTTCTGCCGCTTCGTTGCGGCACTGAGCATGCTGCCGCTCGTTGGCGAAGGCGTGGTGCCGATGCGCTGGCGTGTGCTCATGTCGCTGGTGCTCAGCCTGGCGCTGTGGCCGGTGTTCGCCCAGACCGGTGTGCCGCCGACCGATCCGTTCTCGCTCGCGGGCATTGCGCTCGCCGCCGAACAAGCGATCATCGGCGCGTGCCTCGGTCTGGCGTTCTTCATCGTGCGCAGTCTGCTCACGCTCGTGGGGTATCTCTGCGCGTCGCAGATGGGATTAGCCATGGCGGCCATGAACGATCCGATGAACGGCGAGGCCAGCGAACCGGTGTCGCTGCTGATGGTCTGCCTCGGCACGTTGCTCTTCTTCATCGCCGATGCCCACCTGATCGCGGTATCCGTCGTCGCTCGCAGCTTCGAGGTGTGGCCCATCGGCGCCGGCCTGCCGCTCGCCGATCTGAGCGGACTGTTGCGCGCCCTCGGCTGGACGCTGGCTGCTGCGATGACGCTGGCGTTGCCCGTCGTGCTGACGACCTTCATCGTGCAATTCGGTCTCGGGTTGCTCAATCGCGCCGCGCCGGCCCTGAATCTGTTTTCGCTGGGTTTCGCCGTCACGACGCTCGTCGGGCTGGTCGTGCTCTCTGCGATCGTGCCGGCCCTGCCCGCCCATTACCTGACGTTGACCGAGCGCGTACTCGACTCGCTCGGCCCCGTCGCACGACCGGGGTGAGCGCATGACGACCCAAGACACCGGCGACAAGTCCGAAGCCGCCTCCTTCCAGAAGCTGCGCCGCGCGCGTGAGCAAGGGCAGGTAGCGCGCTCGCGCGATACCGCCACTGCGGTGGGCATCATGGCCAGTGTGGCCGTGCTCGCGGTCGCCGCGCCTGCGCAGCTCGACGATTTCCACTCGCTCTACGCTGCGGCGTTCGCCGACCTCGCGGGCATCGGCTTCGACGACGCCTGGACGGCCCTGCTGCCCGCCGCGATGTGGCTGCTCGTCAAACTCGTCGCGCCGCTGGCCGCCATTCCGCTATGCATCAGCGTGGCCGCCATGCTGCCCGGCGGCTACGTCTTCAGCACCACGCTGCTCAAACCAAAATGGCAGCGTCTCTCGCCCAAGGCGAACCTCGGCCGGTTGGTCTCGATGAAACACTACGCGCAGGTCGGCACCGCCGTCTTCAAGGTCGCATTGGTCGTGACGGTGCTGGTCCTTGTCGTAAGCGCACGCTGGAACGACTTGCTTGTGTTGCAGGCGAGCGCACCGGGTGAGGCGATCACCGTGGGCTTATGGCTGTTGCGCGATGCCGTGCTCGTGCTGGGCGGCGCCTTCGTCGCCTTCGCGCTGCTCGATCTGCCCTTGCAGCGTTTCCTGTTCATGCGCGATCAACGCATGACCAAGCAGGAAGTGAAGAACGAGCACAAGCAGACCGAGGGACGCCCCGAAGTGAAGCAGCGCATTCGCCAGATCCAGCGCCGCATGGCCGAGCGCAGCTTGCGGCGCACGGTGCCCACGGCCGACGTGGTGATCGTGAACCCGACGCACTACGCCATTGCTCTGAAGTACGACACCGGCCGGGCACAAGCGCCCTATGTGGTGGCGCGCGGCCTCGACGAAATGGCCGCCGTACTGCGACAGATTGCCCGCGAACACAAGATCGACGTCGTGAGCGCTCCGCCGCTCGCGCGAGCGCTGTACCACACCAGTCAGGTCAACCAGCAAATTCCCGCCGCCCTTTACGACGCGGTCGCCGTGATTCTGGCCTATGTCCTGCAATTGCGCGCCTGGCGTGCAGGCGAGCGCACTACCCAACCCGACCGTCCGGACACGCCCGCCGTGCCCGCGACGCTCTCCGATCCACCCGTCACGCGACCGAATCCCTGAACTTATGAGCCGACTACTGACCGACCTTCGGCGTCACAAATTTCTGACGCCGCTTATCGTCTTCGCCATCCTCGCGATGGTGATCCTGCCGTTGCCGCCGCTGCTGCTCGACACGCTTTTCACGTTCAACATCGTGCTCTCGATGGTTGTGATTCTCGTGAGTCTGTCGGTGCGGCGTCCGCTCGATTTCTCCGTCTTCCCGACGGTCATTCTCGCCACGACGCTCATGCGTCTGACGCTGAACGTGGCCTCTACGCGCGTGGTGCTGCTCAAGGGCAACGAAGGCACGCACGCGGCGGGTAGCGTCATCGAATCGTTCGGCAATGTGGTCATCGGCGGTAACTTCGTCGTGGGTCTCGTGGTGTTCGTGATCCTGATGATCATCAACTTCGTGGTGGTCACCAAGGGGGCGGAGCGCATCTCGGAAGTCTCGGCGCGCTTCACGCTCGACGCACTGCCCGGCAAGCAGATGGCCATCGATGCCGACCTGAACGCGGGTCTCATCAATCAGGAAGCCGCGCAGACGCGCCGCCGCGAGGTGGGCTCGGAAGCCGACTTCTATGGCGCGATGGATGGCGCATCGAAGTTCGTTCGCGGCGATGCCATTGCCAGCATCCTGATCCTGCTCATCAACCTGATCGGCGGTGCTGCCATCGGCGTGACGATGCACGACATGAGCGCCGGCGACGCCTTCCGTCAGTATTCCCTGCTGACCATCGGCGACGGGCTGGTCGCACAGATTCCGGCGCTGCTGCTGTCGTCGGCTGCGGCCATCATCGTGACCCGCGTGTCCGACGCGGGCGACTTCGAGAAGCAGGTGGGCAACCAGTTGCTCGCGTCGCCCTCGGTGCTCGCGAGCGTGGCGGTGTTGATGTTCATCCTCGCGGTGATCCCGGGTATGCCAACGGTGCCGTTTCTGGCTTTTGCCGGCGTCACGGGGTTCGTGGCATGGCGCGTGAGCCAGCGGCGTGCGCCCGACGCCGCCGACGACACCGAAGCTCTGGAAGCCGCACTGACGGCGCATGAACCTCCGGCGCTCACCTGGCAGCAACTGCCGTTCGTCTCACCGGTAACGGTCAGCCTCGGCTACCAGATCGTGGGGCTTGTGGACAAACGCGAAGGCGCCCCGCTCGTGCAACGGCTCTATGGCATGCGGCAAACGCTTTCGCAGGCGATGGGCTTCGTGGTGCCTGCGGTCAGGCTCGACACCGGCCTCGGACTCGGCGCCAGCGAATATGCCATCGACGTTGGCGGCGTACGCGTTGCAAGCGCGTCGGTACCGCACGATCGTCTCATGGCGATTGCCGCGCCCGATTGCTACGGCGAACTCGACGGCATGCCGGCCATCGATCCGTCATTCGGCATGCCCGTGGTGTGGATCGAGCCCGAGCAACGCGCGCATGCGCTAGGGCTGGGCTACCAGATCGTCGATCCTGCGGGGGTGATCGCCACGCACGTTCAGGAGGCGATGAAGGCGCATCTGGCCGATTTGTTCACCTATCAGGATGTGACGTCGCTCGGCGAACGGCTGCGGGAACTGTCGCCATCGCTGGCCGATGCGCTGGACAAGGCGCTGACGCATCAGCAGCAGTTGGCGGTTATCCGTCTGCTGCTCGCGGAGGCCGTGTCGTTGCAGGATATCGACGTGTTGGCGACGGCGCTGGTCAACGCCTCCGCGGTGAGCAAGGAGCCGCTGATGCTGGCTGCCGAGGCGCGCAGCGCGCTCAAGCGGCGGCTGGTGCACGGGCTGATCGGCGACGAGCCGACGCTTCACGTCTACCAGCTCACGACGGATCTGGAGAACTTGCTGCTGGGCGCCTATACGGCCGCGCAGCAAGCGGGCAAGTCAACCGCCGATGCCTTCCCGCTCGACCCGCAATTGCTTGAGCAATTGCAGTCGCACATGCCGCAGGCCCGCGAGAACATGACGCAAACAGGCCGCGCGCCGGTGCTGCTTGTCATGCCGCAACTGCGTCCATTGCTCTCGCGTTATGCACGGATGTTCGCGAGCGGCCTGCATGTGCTCTCGTATAACGAAGTGCCGCAGACCAAAGAGATCGAAGTGGCGGGAACGTTGGGGTAAGGAAAGGGTTTATCAACGCGTAGGTGGGTTCGCAGTGACAAAGCGCCAACGGCATGAGGTCGTTGGCGTTTTTTCCATGCTGCATAAGAAAAAAGAGCCAATGGCACGAAGCCGTTAGCTCTTTTGTCAGACTTGCCGGCCGGAAGACATCACCCGGCCGGTGCGGCGCAATTAACGCAGCAGCATCTGGATCATGCCCGGCATTTCGCCGGCCTTTTGCAGCATTTGCAGATTCACGTTCATCTGCGTTTGCAGCTTGGTCAGTTCCGACACCGATTCCGCGAAATCCACTTCGTTCAGACGCGAGTTCGCTTCACGCGTATTTTGCAGCAGCGTCGATTGGACTTCTTCACGACCGTCCAGATCCATCATGGCAGCGCCGATGCTGGCTTGCACGGTGGCGAGTTGACCGATGGCCGCTTCGAGGTTGGTCAAAACGCTGCCTGCGCTCGCAGAATCAGCGAGTTGATCCTGCGCCGTCAGCTTCGATTGGAACAGCTTATCGATTTCCGCGACGAGCTGGGCCTTTTCACTCACGCTAGCCGAACCGGGACCAGACGCATTCAGTGCTGTTTGCAGGCTACCCAGGGCAGTGTTCAGAAGCGCGTTGAAATCCGTAGCATTAGTGGCAGAATCAAGTGCCAACAATGTTGTCAGCGACGCCTCCACAGTGGCATCCACAGTGGCAGGCGCTGTTGTGCCCGTCTTGGCCAGAATTTGGGCCATCGCAGGATTCGATTTGAGTTCCGAAAGCAGCGAGACAGCGCCGTCGGCCGCGGAGGTGTAGCCGAGCACCGTGGCCGCGGCGGTACCGTTGGAGAATTGGGCCGTTGCTACGGTCCCGAAATTGCCGGTCGCACTGCCAATGCTGTTGAAAAGCGTCCCGAGGTCCGCGCTGAGGTTCAGCGTCTTCGTTTCGGCGGCGCCAGCGCCGACTTGCAGATCGATCGCGCCCGCTGCCAGAATACCCGTTGCCTGCTGACCAAACTCCATCTTCAACAGGTTCTTACCGGCGAACGTGGTGTTCTCGAAGATGGCTTGCAGCGCTTGTGCATTGTTCGTGTATTGCTGTTGCAGCGCGGCCTTTTCAGCGTCGCCCTTCAGGCCGTCTTTCGCTTGCGTGGCCAGATCCTTCATGGTCACGAGCAGTTCGTTGGCCTTGTCCAGCGCGCCTTGCGCAACGCGGGTGCTCGACTGAGCGTACTTCATGTTGCTGATCGCCGACTTCGTGCCGCTGGCGTGCATGTTCAGCATGGCGGAGATACGAGCGGCGGCCGGATCGTTCTTGTACAGGTCGTTCTTCTTGCCGGTCGAGAGATCGCGCATGATGGCGTTCAGCTTGCCGCCGGTGCTGCGTTGCGAGTTCAGCGACGACATTTGCGCCACGTTGGTATGCAGAGTCAACATTGCTAGGGCTCCTTGTTCTGGTGAGCTATTCGGCAGACCGGATTGCCTGCCTCACCGTGTTAAGGCGTCCCTCCGCGAATTTTGTTAACCCTTTCCCCCGGAGATTTTTCCCATCTGCACCCGCCACTCGACAGGGCGTTGGCCAAATCCGCGACGCTTACCTAGATCGCGCCAAGCAACGCCCGCACGTTTGCACGCGTCACGGGGATACCCTTCGGCATCGCGAGCGTCAGCGCAACGAACGGCGGCTGTTTGCCCAGTCGTGACGTCCACGCCTTTGCCGATGCCAATGCAATGTCAAATGCTTCGTCGTCGATAGCGGCGCGGTCATTCACCAACGCCGCACTGCCGACAGCCTGCGTCGAAGCTCGCGCCGTGTTCTGCGCCAACACATGAGATGCCCGAATGGCCCGCACCATCGATGCGAGTGCGCGGCGCGTCTGTGCAACGGCATCCGCGCCATCGAGACGCCATGTCTGCGGCGCGATGGCATCAGGTGCCTCCCGAAGCGTTGCACGTTGCGCATGGCCGCTAGCGCCCTTGCTCGTTTGCGCAATGGCCATGCGCGACACCAGCGACGGCCACGCCGTACCCGGCGTGCTCATCACCCATCCGCGCTCGGGCGGGGGCGGTTCCAGTGTGATGCCGTAGGCCGCCAATGCTCGCGTCGCGCGGCGACGCAACCCGGCTTGCGACACCGCGTTCGCCACGTCGATCTCGACACCCGCTTTGTGGGGGCCGGCGGGGAAGAGCGTAATCTGCTCGGCCTTCGACGCGCGCCACTGCGCGGGGGCGACACCATCGACCGTGAACCGTCTCGGCGCGTTTCCCCGTTCGTCGAAATGCAAGCGGTCATCGACCGTGCCCAGGCTACCGCGCTCGCGGTTCTGCCAATGCGCGCCGAGGGCGTCGAGCGCCCGGCGGGCCTGTGCCTGCGATACGGGGTCGCCGTCTTGCCAGCGCGAAAGCGACGTCATTGCCACACTCGCCGAGGCATGAAGCGTCGACAACCATTGCGCACCGGCACTCGCACGGCTGGCCGTCGCATGCCGAGCAATCAGTTCGGTCACTTGCGCGACGCGCTGCTTGTCGAACCACTCAGCGCCCCGCGACGCGGGCCATGCCGGCGCGCCAACGCGCGCGCCCCCGGTCACGCCCGGCGCGGCATTCGTCGAACCGACGCCGGCGGGCGCACGGGCCGAAGCGCCGGCTTCCTGAGCGTCGCCCCTGCGGGGATTCAGACGCGACGGCATCAGTGCGTCGTCGAGCGCGGCACTCCCGGGAATCTCACGGACGATGTCAACCATGGACAAAATCCTCTTGGGTCAGACGGTGCAAGTCCACGACGAGCCTCTTAGATCGCATCGAAGAACGACAACTTACCCACTTCAGCGTGCGCGGTGCGCGCGGCCGAAATGGCACGGTACATGGCCAACAACGCCGGCAACGCCTCGTTGGCACTCTTGCCCTCGATGGCGACACGGGCCTTCACCAACACCTCGCCCTGCAACACATGATCCTTGCGCACGGCTTCAAGACGCTTCACGCTGTGGTCATTCACAAACTCGGCGGCCGAGACCTGGCTGGCCTGATTGCCAACCGGCTCGGCGAGACCGCGCAGCACAGCACTCGACACGGTGCCCTGACCCGCGTTACCCGCATTCGTCAACGACGCGGCTGCCGCCCCGAGACGATTGAGCAGATCCGGCATTCCTTGCCACACCTGCGACGCGTGGGTATGGTGCAACCCGTCGCCGATTTCGACGGCCGCCGGGGCTTGCGCGGCTGCGCTCAGCGCAAAGTTCACTGCCGCAGCGCCCGGCCCGGCAGTGTCGCTGATGGGTGCACCGCTGCTGGCAAAAAGATAGCTGCCGTCCGCGCGGCGGGTGTTGATCGCGCCAACCAGTCCGCTCATCAGTTCTCGAATCTTGTCTGCGGACGCCTGCGCCTCGCCGGCCTGCAACGCATCGGCCTTCAGCGACACTTCGTTCCTGAAGGCGCTGAGCCGGTCGCGAGCATTCTTCAGGCTCACGCTCGCTTGCTTGAGATCGGCCTCAAGGCTGGCAATGACCTTCGTGCGATGCGCGATGGTCTGCTGTTGACGGTCGATGCGGGCGATACGCTCGAAATCGACGGGGTCGTCCGACGCCCGCAGTACGCGCTTTTCTTCGCGGGCATGGTCGGTCATGCGCGCCAGCCGTTCTTTCATGTCGCGCAGCACGTGCTCGCGCTCGAAACGGCTGAAGTGGTGATTGATCTGCATTGTGTTTTCCTTTCCCGGGCGTTACCCGGATCAGCGCACCATCGCCAACGTGGCGTCGAACAGTTCGTTGGCAACCGAGGCCACCCGGGCGTTCGCGCGGTAGAGCTTCATGTAGGACATGAGTGCGCCGCCCGACTCGGTCTCGTCGACACCCGCCTGCTTTTGAAACTGGGTTCGCGCGGACACCAGCACCGCACCGGCAGACGTTCCGCTGGCTTCGATTTCGCTGGCCCGGCGGCCGGTGTCGGCGGCCAGCGCACTCATGGCTTCGACGAGCGTCCCGCTCACACGGCCCGGGAGCGATACCGGCGCGTTGATCGCACCTTTCAGGCGCTGCAACGTCTTGCCGTTGCCGTGGAGGCTATCGGCGTTGAGGTCGAGACCTTGCGCCGTCGCGAGCGTGCGTTCCAGTCGCGGCGCGCCATTCGGGCTCGTCGTCATCGACAGTAGCGGTGTACCGCTGAAGGATGAGGACTGGTCGTCGGCATGCGCCCGATTCAGTTGCTCGACGAGCGTGCGCGCAACTTCCGTCACGTCGGCAATGCGTTGATCCAGCTCGCGTGTGAGAAACCTGTCGTGCCCGCCCAGGCGGCCGCCCAGCCCTTCGGCCGGCACATTCACCCGCGACGCGCCGGCCACAAGCGCGTACCCGCCAGCCGGCAGGGCTTCGAGTTGCGCCGCGCGATTGCCCAGCACGAGCGGGTGCCCGCTGCGCGTGAGTATGTGATACGCCCCACTGCCGTCCTCGCGGACATCCACATCGATAAACGTCGCCAGTTCGCCCAGTGCCTGATCGCGTTGATCCTCGATGGCGAGACGGCCAGCCTCGTCCGGCGCCAGCCGATGCAGACGGTTCAGGTCGGCAAGCGTGGCCGTCAGCCGATTCACCTTTTCCGCATCCCCGGTGCGCACCATGTTGACGTTCTCGCGCATGCGTTCCAACGCAGAGAACATCAGGTTCGTGCGTTCGGCAACACGCCCCAACGCCGCGAAGACTTCATCCGCATGAACGTCGCCACCGACCGTCTGCGCCTCGTGGTCGAGCGCCTTGACGAAGTCACGCAGACCCAGCGGGTCGCTCGCCACGTCGGTCCCGCCCAGTTGCGTGAGCAACGCGTCGGCGTGCGGCTTTTGTACCTCCAGCTCGCTGGCGCCGGCCACAGCGCGCCACAACTGACGCCGCTGCTCCAGCCCGGCCACGCGCGCGACTTCCTGCGCCTGCACCGTGCCATCGGCGCGCGACGTCACGCGCACATTACGGCGCGTGTACGCCGAATTTCCCATCTGCGAAATGTTCAGCGACTCGTTATCGAGCAGCAACTGCGCAGTTTTCACGCCTTGCGTGGCGATGTTCAGCATGTTCATGGTTAAGTGCCTGTCGTGTCCGTGTTGGCGCGGCGTGGGTGCGGGGCGGGTGCGGCGCGCGCTCAGCGGCGCGTCATTTGCCGGATGATCGTGTCGGCAATGCCGAAGGCGCGACGCGATGCCAGCGCCTGCGCGACCTGCGTGTCGGCCCAGTCGTGCAGGCCGTCGGTCGAACGGTCGCGCGTGCCCAGCCCGCCGGCGTCGTCGCGACCGTCGCGCAACGCCTGAGTGGCCCGTCGCATTTCGCCAAGCAGCCGCGCGATGAAGATCGCTTCGAACTGTTCGGCGGCCGCCTCGAGATTCGCGCTCGGCGCAGCCGATGCCGCGCCCGCATTCTGCATAGGCGACCCGGCGGCGGAATTTATCAAATGGTTGTGCGTTATCGGCGTCATCAGATCTCTCAAATCACATGCAGCTCGCCGTTAAGCGCGCCAGCTTCGTCCAAAGCTTGCAGGATCGCAATCACGTCGTCGGGGGTCGCCCCCGAGCGGCGCAGACTGTCGACGATGGTTTGCAGATCGACGCCATCCGGCCAGACCTGAATGTCCATGCCGTCTTCCTGCACGTCGATGCGCGAGCGTTGCGCCTCGGCCGTACGGCCACGCGAGAACGGTGCGGGTTGGGAAATGATGGGCGACTCGGTCACCGTCACGCGCAACGCGCCGTGCGACACGGCCACCGGACGCACGGTCACTCCTTGCGAGATCACCACCGTACCCGAACGGGCATTGATGACCGCACGCGGCACCCGGCTCACCCCCGGCACGGGCAGCGAGTGAACCTCCGCCAGAAAACGCACGCGCGCATCGGCATCTTCGGGCGCGCTCACCTCAACCGTGCTGCCGTTCACGGCCTGCGCCACGCGCTCGCCAAAGCGGTTGCTGATAGCGTCGGCGATGTTGGCCGCCAACTGAAAGTCGGGCCGCTTCAGGCTCAGACGCATGGCGCCGCCCTCGCCCACCGGCACGGGAATCTCTTGCTCGATCGTCGCCCCATTGGGCACGCGTCCGGCGGTGGGGGTGTTTTTCTGAACGCGAGACCCGCTGCGCCCCTCGGCCTGCATGGCGCTCACGACGAGGTTGCCTTGTGCGAGCGCATAGGTCTGTCCGTCGACCGCGCGAAGCTGGGTCAGCAGCAGCGTGCCGCCGCGCAGGCTGCGCGCGTCGCCCATCGACGACACGGTCACGTCGATGGTCTGTCCGCGCAGGAAGCCGGACGGATACGTTGCGCTGACCATGACCGCCGCGACGTTGCGCGAGCGCAGTCGCACGTTATCGGGCATGCTCACGCCAAATTGCTTGAGCAGGTTGGCGAGCGACTGACTGGAGTGGCGCGAGCGCGGACCGTCGCCGCTCCCTGGGAGCCCCACGACCAGACCGTAGCCGACAAGCTGGTTGTCGCGCACGCCTTCCACGTTCACGTAGTTGCGCACGGTTTGTGCATGACCTGCCGGTGCCGCGACCAACGCCGCGATCACAGCGATAGCGGCGATCGTCGTCGACAACGGCAATGCGTTGAGCCAGCGGGGCACACGCGAAAGCGCGCCAGATATTCCGAACATACGAATCTCCCCCTCAGAGCGGCGCGAACTGGCTGTTGAAGAAGCGCGTGAGCCAGCCGGGATTGTTGCTGTCGGCAAGCGCGCCCGTACCGAAATACTGAATGCGGGCATTTGCCACACGCAGCGACGACACACGGTTGGTCGTATCGATATCGCCCGCACGTACGTACCCGGCGACGCGCACGGTTTCTTCGCCCTGATTCAGGAACAGGCGCTTCTCACCGCGCACGTGCAACAGCCCGCTGGGCAATACGCGATGTACGACGACCGTGATCGCGCCACGCAACGTGTTCTGCGCCGTGCTCGAGCTATCGCCGCGAAAGCCGCGTCGCGCGCCGAGCGCAGAGTCGCCTAACGTCGACTTGCCCATCAACGTGATCTCGTCGATCGACATGTCGCTGCGCTTGTCCAGCCGCGTGCCTGCACGCTTGCTCGCCTGTGTCTGCTCCTGCAGCACGATGGTCAGCACATCGCCCGAGCGAAACGCGCGCTGGTCCGATGTCAGCGACAGCGCGTTCCCGGTGGAAAAGAGGCCGCCCGCCTGCCCCTGCGACGACATCTCGGCCACGCTGGGCAGGTCGTCGCTCTCTTCGAGTTGCGGTGGCAGATAGCCCGCGCAGCCCGTGAGCACGGCGGCAAGCGCTACCACGACCACCGCGCGCACGCCGCGATAAGCCATCCGGGCATCGCGCGGCAGGTGGCGGGTCGTGTCCGTCATCATCGTCCCCGTCCGTTACCGCGCGACCTGCGCGAGGCTCTGCATCATGTTGTCGGCCGCCGACAGCACCTTGGTGCTCATTTCGTATGCGCGCTGGGCCTGAATCATGTTCACCATTTCCTCGACGGCAACCACGTTCGAGCCTTCGAGCGCCTTCTGCCGCAGCAGCCCCAGGTTCTCTTCACCCGGGTTGCCTTCGATGGCCGGGCCGCTGGCGGCCGTCTCTGCGAACAGGTTGCTGCCCATCGGGCGCAGGCCCGACGGGTTCACGAAACCGGCCAATTGCAGGCGGCCGAGCGAGGTCGGCTCGGTGTCGCCGGTTTCGAGGGCGCTGATATCGCCGTCAGCACTGATCGTCAGATCGCGCGCACCGGGCGGCACGACGATGTCGCCCACCAACGGGTGGCCTGCCTGCGTCACCAGACGTCCATCCACGTCCAGACGAAGATTGCCGGCGCGCGTGTAGGCGGTCTCGCCGTCGGGCATTTCAACTTGCAGGAAGCCGCGCCCGGTGATGGCGACATCCAGTTCGTTCTGGGTGTCCTGTTCGGTGCCGTTGACGAACTGCTTCTGCGTGCCGGCAAGCCGCACGCCGGTACCGAAGTACATGCCGCCGGGCAGCGTGGCGTCGCCCTGCGTGCGTGCGCCCGCAGGACGCACGGCGCGATAGAACGTGTCTTCGAACGCGAGCCGGTCGCGCTTGAAGCCCGTGGTATTCACATTGGCCAGATTGTTGGCGATGGACTGCAACTGCGCGTCTTGCGCGCGAACCGCCGTGCGGGCGATGAGGAGTGCGGGATTCATGACATCTCGATGGGAATGGGGTGAATGGGCGCGGTTTATCCGCGCATGAGGCGATTGCCGCCTTCTGCCATGTCGTCGGCGATCTTGAGCACGCGCATCTGCATTTCGAAGTCGCGGCTCGCGTTCATGCTCTGCACCATCGCGCCCACGGCCGAGACGTTGCTCGCTTCGAGATGGGCGCCGCGCAACACGACGTCATCGCCGGGCAACGTGCCTGCATCGCTCACGAGCAGGCCGCCCCCGGTGCTGCGCATGTCGCCCGGCATGGCGAGCACACGTTGCAGCGTGCCTACCGGCACCAGTTCGGTCGAGCCTTCGAGCAGCACGGCCACCGTGCCGTCTGCGCCGATGTCGAGGGCTCGATGCGGCGGCACGACGATGGGACCGCCCTCGCCCATGACCGGGCGGCCATGCAACCGCAATGTGCCCTCGCCATCGAGCTTGAGCGAGCCCCCACGCGAGTAGACGGCATCCGCACCGTCTTCGGGACGCGCCGCGAGCACCAGATAGCCATCGCCATCGATGGCGACGTCGAGCGCGCGTCCGGTCGATTCGAGAACGCCGGGCGTGGTATCGAGACCGGCCGGCGCCTGCACCGCATAGTGGCGCGAAGCCAGGCCGGCGCCGGGCACGGCATTGGCCTGCGCCACGGCCAATGACGCACGAAAGCCGGTGGTCGTGGTGTTGGCGAGATTGTGGGCCACCATATGCTGGGTATCCTGCGCACGCTGCGCGCCGGACATGGCGGTATAGATCAGGGCGTCCATCGCGTCAGATCGATTGCATCAGGTTGCGCATCATCTCGTTTTGCGTCGAGATGACTTTGGTGTTCGCCTGATAGTTGCGTTGTGCGGACATCAGGCTGACCAGTTCGTCCGTCACGTTGACGTTCGACCCTTCGAGCGAACCGCTGACGAGTACGCCCGTGGCGCCCTCGCCGGGCCGGCGCAGTTGGGCAACCCCCGAATCGCCGGTTTCGCGCCAGACGGTGCCGTCCACGGGCACCAGACCGCCCACGTTGGCGAATTCGCCGAGGGCGAGTTGATATTGCGTATTGCTCGTGCCGTTGCTGTACTCCGCGACGACCGAGCCATCCTTGTCGATGCGCGCGCGGACGAACTCGCCCGCTTCGCGGCCCCCGACTTCGGTTGCGGTCGCGGAAAACGCACCGCGCTGGGCGTTCATGCCGCTGAAATTCAGGTCAGGAAGCGTGCCGCTGCCCGGCGTCCGGGTCAATAGCATCGTTGTGGGATCCAGATCGCCCAAAGCAACGGCGTTCGGCCCGTCGACTTCGGAAACTCGCACCGTGTCCGGCGCGCCCGCCACCATTTCGAACCTCAGGTTTCTCACGGCAAGTTCGCCGCTGGCGTCACGGTACGTGACCGATATCTCTCCGACCTGACTGGGCGCCGTCGGCAAAGGGTCGGGCAAACGGCCGGAAACGTTGATTGCCGTGCTCGGCAATGCGCCAACGGGGCTTTTGTCGATCTTCACATCCGACACATTCGACTGGCCTTGGGCAAAGCCCTGTACGCTACGCCCGCTTCCGTCGACCAGCTTGCTGTCCTTGTCGATCTGGAAGTCGCCCACCCGCGAATAGACGCGCTGTCCGTTGGTCTCCTTGAGGATGAAGAAGCCGCCGCCCTGAATCGCCTGATGCAGGCGATCGCCGGAACTGCGCAAGCTGCCGTTGGCCTCGACCGAATACCGGGTACCGCTCACTTTGACACCCGCTGGCTGCGTCTCGGCCATCGCCGACGCGAAATGGGTCCGCCCCGACTTGTAACCGTTCGTCTCCGAATTGGAGATGTTCTGCGAAATCGTCTCAAGCGATTTGTTGATGGCGTTGATGCCCGACAGGGCGATATCGAAACTCATGCTGCACTCCCGTTATTGGCCGCACCCGAGGGCGTACCAGCCGACAATTCCTTGATGTTTGCCGCGTCGATGCGACGACCCACGCCCGACACGTCGATTTGTGCACCAGCACGGTCGAGATGCACGCGCTGGATACGCCCCGAGACGAAAACCGGCAGCTTGTTGGTGCCCGCCTGAACGTGGATACCGAGCTGGCCCGCACCCAGGTTGTTTGCGGCGAACCAGGTGTCATCGATACTGAATTCCGTTCGTCCCGTGGCGGCCGGCAACGGCTTGCGAAACGTCTTGCCATCGCGGCTCGTGAGCACGATCTCGGCAGCTTCGCTGCCCGCCGGCAGTTCAACGGTGCCGCGAACGCCTTGTCCGCTCACGCGCGCTATGCTCGACGTCTGCACGCTCACGTCCCGGCCGACATGGCTGCCCAACGCGTAGCCCTGCAAACCGGAAAGCATGTTGGTCTGCGCCAGCATGCGCTGGCCGACCTGTTGCATGGTTTCGGTCTGGCTGAGTTGCGTGAGTTGCGCGACAAACTGCGCCGGATCGGTCGGATTGAGCGGGTCCTGATTGCGGATCTGCGCGACCAGCAACTTCGTGAACATCATCCGGATGTCTTCACCCGAATCGCCCGTCTTGCCCGCATTGCCTGCGGGCGCCGGGGCGGCTGCGGTATTCGCCGGCGCGTTCAACGCGCCGGAGAGGTTCCCAATATGTGGCGTCATCCGCGTTCTCCGAGTCGTAACAATTCCTGCTGCGCCGTGCGCACACGGGCCAGCACTTCCAGATTGGTCTGAAACGCGCGCGACGCATCGAGCATGTCCGTCATTTCCTCGATCGCATTCACGTTCGCGTAGAAGACGTTGCCATCGGCATCGGCGACCGGATTGCCAGGTTCGTAAGCAACACGCGGCAAATCCTCGCTCTCATAAATGTCGATGACTTGCACGTGCTGCGCGCCTTGCGCCTCACCCAGCACCGTGGCGAACACCGGTTTGCGCGCGCGATACGCCGTCTCGGCGTCGCCCGTCACGGCGTTGGCGTTCGCCAGATTGCTCGCTACCGTGTTCAGTCGAATCGTCTGCGCGGCCATCGCCGAGCCGGCGATTCCCGCAATTTCTCTGAAGCTCATCGTCAACGGCCTCCGTCGATGACCTTCTGCAATCCGGCAAGACGCCGGTTCAGAAAGGAAAGGCTGGCCTGCCAGTCAGACAGGTTCTGCGCAAAGAGCGCCTGCTCGGTACCGAGTTCCACGGTGTTCCCGTCGGTGCGCGCCTGCATCGGCACGCGATAGCGCAAAGCGTCGGATGAATCGCCTGCATGGAACGCATCGGCACTGCCGAGCGGCGCCATGCCTGCGTCCAGATGCCGCTGCACCCGCTCGCCGAAATCGAGGTCGCGCGCCTGATAGCCGGGCGTCGCCTCGTTCGCGAGATTGGCCGCAAGCACGCGCGTGCGTTCCTCTCTCGCGCGCAAAGCCGCAGCGTGTACGCCAAGCGCCTGAGAAAAAAATGTCTGCAAAACTCCGCCTCCGTGGGTCACTGATATCGACTGCACTCATTGTCGGCAAAACTATCGAAAAGCGGCTCGAAAGCGCTTGAAATTGACGTGTTTCCCAAGGCGCTTGCCTCGCTTTGGGCAAATGACGCTGGTTGCGTAGGCGGTCGTCTATTGACTTTGATTTTTGCGCTACGCGATGTCGCCCGTCGCTGAGCGCGATACCGGGGATTCAGCGCTGCGGCGAGTAGGTCGCCGAGGCAGGAGACAACACGACATCGAGTGCCTGAAGGCGCATGCCGATGTCTTGCAGGTTGCGCGCGTTACTGGCCTTGCACCGCGCCGCGCATGCCTGAAGGACTTGCCAGCGCGCGGAAAATGTCTCACGCGCGGGCGCGTCCAGCCACTGCAATACCGGGGCCATCGTATTGGCCGATGCCTCGCCGAACGCCTGTTCGAGCCATTGCACCCGGTGCCGTGCGCGGACCTGCAATCGGCTCACCAACTGCGCCGCCCGGTCATGTGCGCGCCCAAGCGCGCCAAGTTGCTCGTCGACGAGCGCGCGATGCAGCACGTCGAGCGTCTCGATCAACTGACGATAGTCGCCGAGATCGGCATCGACGTCCGCCACGATGCGCGCCACGCACTCGCTGCGCATACGCTGTAGCTCGGGACTCAACGCAACATCCCGTGATGCGAGAGAATCCCGTTCGCCACGCGCTCACCGTCGAAAGTCAGCTCACCGCTTGCCAGCATCGCCTTGATTCGGGCGACCTTGCCGGCGTCGATGCGCGGCGCGGACTCGACGGCAGCGCGTGCGCTGGCGAGCCATTCGCTCGCGCCGGCAGGCACCGCACGAGCGGTACCGGCGGCGGCCGGCATCGCGGCCTGCCCCTTGTTCTGCCCTGCCGCCAGGCGCGGGCGCACGGCGTCGATAGGCGTGACATTGGCAATCGAGTCGATCTTGGGCATGAGAGGTGTCCTTGGAAATTACGGTTCACTCGCATCAGGCGACCGGTCGCCGTCGTTTGTTAAACGCGCAGGGAGCGTGGCGATCTCGGCCGCATCTGCCGCAGCGTGCTGACCGGAAAGCACCATCTCGCCAGCGTGCGGCGCGCTGAACATCTGGGCCAGTTGCATCGCCCTCGCCTTCGTGAGCACCACGAACTCGATGCGCCGGTTGGCTGCCGCGACGGGATCGTCTGTCAGTAACGGCGCGTGGTCTGCCATGCCGACGGCCATCAACACGCGATCGAGTTCCAGCCCCCCCGCAACGAGTGCGGTGCGCGCCGCGAGCGCGCGTTCCGAGGACAGATGCCAGTTTGTATACCCGTCGGCCGCCGTCGTGCGATAGCGAACCGCATCGGTAT
The DNA here is from genome assembly GCF_000389825.1 of Pandoraea sp. SD6-2. NCBI lineage: Bacteria > Pseudomonadati > Pseudomonadota > Betaproteobacteria > Burkholderiales > Burkholderiaceae > Pandoraea > Pandoraea sp. SD6-2. The sequence continues at coordinate 176,076 of NZ_KB944425.1, forward strand.
GACCAACGATCATCAGCGAATTCTCGACGCCCGACAGCAGCCCGCCAATGCGGGTCAGGAGTGCGCGTGCGCCGGGCGAAGGAACGGCGCTGCCACGCTCGAACATGCCACGTTCATCGGAGTCCGCCAGCCGCACGCGCAACCCGTCCGGCGTGATGGCCGTGCTCACGTGATCCGACAGCTTGGCGGTTTCGCTGAGTTGCTGCACGGCGGTGGCAAGCCGCGCCATATCGGCCGGCGACTCGAACTGACCGTGGGGGAACTCGCCCGCCGTCTCGCCCGCCGACTGTCGGGCGTCGGACGGTGAGGCGCTCGCGGAGGAAGACGACTTCCACGCCGGTTGCTGAGTACTGGACGCCTGCGAGTCGGCCGGCGACGGTGCTTCGAAGACTCGCCGCTCGAGCATCCACATCACGACGAACAGGCACATGAGGACCAGACACAGATCGGCAAACGCCACCTTCCAGGCACCGCTATGCTCTTCCTGTGCGAAGCGCGATCGACGCGTGCTCATCGCCCATCCTCGACGTTGCGCACCCACCCCTCAAGCGCGTTGAAGCTGGGCAACGTGCCGTATTGCAGCATGCGGCGGCCGGCATCGGCCGAGAGTAGCGGCGTCTTGCCGCTCAGAAAGGCGATAAGCGCCGCATGGACGCATTCGTAGCCGGTCATTTCCACGACGACGGACTGCGACAGGCGGTTCGCCAGCGGGCCGATGACCGCATAGCAAGCGAAAACGCCAAAGAACGTGCCCACCATGGCGACCGCAACCTGGCGCGTAATCGTGGCGGTAGCGGCACCCGCGCCGATGTCGTACATCGCAAGCACCAGTCCCAGCACCGCCGCGATGATGCCGAAACCCGGCATCGATTCTCCCAGTTTGTGAAGCGCTTGTACCGGGTGCATCATGCGGCGCTCGCGGCTCTCGATCTCCATCGCCAGCAGGCTGTCGAGTTCACTGCGCGAGCCCTTGCTCAGTGATGCCACACGCAGGGCATCGACCGTGAAGTCGACCAGTTTCGTATTGGAGAGCACGTGGCAGCTGCGCTGGAAGATCGGGCTGCGCGACGGGTCGTCGAGGTGCACATCGAGCGCGCGAACGCCGTCGCGCGACGAGGTCTGAAGCAGCGAGTAAGTGAGGGTGAGCAATTCCTGCTCGAAGGCATCGCCATGACGCCGGCGCCGCATTGCCGCTACAACCACGGCGCGCAAGTCGCCCAGCACGCGGGCCGTATTGCCGACGAGAAACGCGCCCAGCGCCGTGCCGACAACCAGCACGAGTTCGTTCAGATGGAAGACGGTCTCGAACTGGCCACCATTGAGCCAGAACATGCCGAACACGCTGCCCCCGATCACGGCAGCCCCAAGCATCAATAGTTTCATTTCCCTTGCCTCGTCTAACAATTCGGTAGTGGTGTACGTGCGGCGCGCGCGCCGCCTCGTCCTGCGTCCTGCATGGCGGCGTTCATTTTTGCGAGCGCCCCCTGATGGATCTGGCAAATTCGCGCCCGGGTCAGTCCCAGCACTTCGCCGATCTCTTCAAGATTCATGTCGAACTCGTAGTAAAGCTGCACAATGCGTTGTTCTCGCTCGTCGAGCGCTTCAAGCGCTCGTGTCAGGCTCTGCCGCGTGGCGACCAGATACTCCGGGCTGCGCCGCTCGACGAGTGCATCGTTTGCCTCAAGTCCCCCATCGGCGAGCAACTGATCGAAGCTCGCGATGCTCTCTGCATATCCGGCCATTTCGGCTTCGTCCAGCGTGGCATCGCCCATACCGGCGTGCGCACTCAATTCCTCACGGGTCGGGCCGCGACCGAGGGCACGTGTCAGTTCGCGCTCGGCATCACGGCGCCGATGCGACGCCTGACGCAACGTGCGCGGGCGCCAGTCGAGGCGCCGAAGTTCATCCAGCACCGCGCCACGAATGCGCGTTGCCGCATAAGCGGTGAAACGTTCGTCGGGCGGCCCATAGCGTCGAACGGCATCGAGCGCAGCGATCAGCGCAATCTGCGTCATGTCTTCCTGCGCGATCGCCACGCTTGTCTGCGGCATCAGCGAGCGCACGATGCGCGCGATCACCGGCATCAGACTCAGTACCTGCGCCTGCTCGTCGGCTACCGGTATGGCCTGCCATCCGGGCGTGGCCGGCGCGGGGCGCGTCGACGTCTCCGATCCTTCGGCGACTTTTGCCGGGTGCGCACTGCCGCGCTTTTCGCCCCGCTTGCGCACGACGGGGCCGTACATCGGCGTGTTCATAACCGGAATGCCTCGCGCTGACGCGCCGCTTCACCCAGGGCAAGGCCGGGCCCCACATCGCCGGACCGCTCGTCGCGCGAATGCCGCTCGCGCCCGTTGCCCGACGCGCCGTCGCCTCCGGACGACGGCATGCTCCCGACGCTCACATTGACATCCCCGGCGTGGCGTTGCGACAGCATGTCGCGCAGCAGCGCCGCCGTGCTCTGGACGAGACTCAACGCCTCGGGACGCGCCACCTGCAAACTCACACTGAGTTGCATGGCCGACTTCCGGACCACGATGGCGATGTCTCCCAGTTCATCCGGCGTCAGGCGCAGGCGAGCTTCGTGGACACCGTTCTGCGTCATGGTCTGCACGCGCTCGGACAGCGTGCGGGCCACGGACGTACCGTCCCCCGCCATCCCGTTGGTACTCGGGAATCCGCCCGGCATTACGACGGTGGACGGCTCGCCCACGAAGGTGTTGCCGAATGTCCCTGCGGCAAACGTCGTGCGAAGCGCTTGTGCCGCTGCGTTATCGACGGATGCAGCGCCCGGCGTTGCCGGGTCCGCCGCCAGTGGCAGCGCCGCCAACGGCAGCACCGTCAGTGACGCGGGCAACGGGCTCGCCAATCCAAGGGGCAATGAGACGCCAGGAGGCGTCGCCACCGGGAATGCCACGCGAACAGCAGCGGCCGGCGAGGACGTCATTGCGCCGGCGGCCCCGTCCCTTGGCTCCGCTGGCTCCCCTGGCTCGGCCGGCGCATGGCTTTCGAGCGTGCCGCGCATCCGATGCTCATGTGCGGCGAGCAGCGTCGCGATGTGTGGCAACACCGGGTCGCGCAGAGATTCGATCCCGCGTGAGGGTATGTCCTGCGCCGCACGCACCGAATCCCCCGCGGCGGCCGCCATGACGCCCGGCGTGATGGGAACGTCTCGCGCGGCATCGTTTGCCATAGACAGCTCCCCGAGGTCCGGCGTGATCTCCGGCATGTCCGCCACCACTGGCGCGCCCGCCACCGGGGCCACATCGACGCGCTCCGGCGCACCTGCCTTCAGCGCTTGCTCGGGGGTTTCCGGCACGGCGCCGGCCTCGTAGGCAGGCAGTTCAAGCCCTTGCGCCGTCGAGCGACCGAGTGTCGCGGCGAAGTCGCACAACACGTCTTCCTCGGCGAGAGACGGCACACCCTGCGCCAACCCGATGAGCAACGCACCGTCGGCCACTGGCGCCGACAGATCCGTATGGGCAGGTATCATGAGACGTGAGTATTCAACGATCATCGTGCATCCTCAGGTAGCTGAGCGCGCCGTCGCGCCAATGACCCAGTCCGGCCAGATGTCTGCGAGCCTCCGACGTGGCTCGCTGAGTCAACAGGTATGCCTGGTCGTGCGCGGCACGCGCATCGGCCATGGCCTGCGTCAGCGAGACGTCCCGCGCGCCGGGCGCAGGTGCATGTCGCCACGCCCGCCGAAGCAGAGCGTCGGTGGCTTGCAGCAAGCCCCATTCGCGCGCGGCAGAATGCCGTCGCAGATCTCGTGCCAGCGCCCGGAAGGTCGCCGCATTAACCACGCCGCGTCTCCAGCGCGCGCCAACCTTGTGTCAGTTGCGTGATGACCGCCACGACCTCGTCGAGCTTGGCAACATCGAGTTCCACGCTCGCCTGTGCGACGCCGCGCATACAAAAGTCGTACACGGCGCTCAGCGGCTGCGTGACACCCGGGCCATCGGCAACGTCGATATGCGATGCCAGGCCGTTGATCAGATTCAGGCATTTGGTCACGCTGCGCAGACGCGCGTCATGGCGTGCGTGTTCGATATGCCCACGCGCGCGGGCCAGTTCGTCGAGCAGACCATCCAGAAGGATCAGCATGAGCTGCAAGGGCGTTGCCCCTGCGATGCGTGCATCGAGGTCGGAGGCATGGTATTGCTGGTAAGTCATGATCGGATTGACTCCCTAAAGGATGGTCACACGCGTCATTCGTCGGACTTGCGCGATCCGCGGAAGAGCGCATCGACAAAGCCACGTGTTTCTTTCATCTGTTGCTGAACCTGCTCGGCGCGAGCGAGTTCATCGGTGTAGCGCGCTACGAGCGCCAGAAAACGGGCTTTGAGCTGGTCTTCCTTGGCGGCGAGCCGCTGCGTAATCACTTCGTCGGTATCCGTGCGGTGCTTGAGCACCCCCGTGATCTCGTCGGTCCATTCGCGAATCCGAACGGCAAGGCGCATGCCCGCCGGTTGTTTGTCCAGATCGGTCCCGGTATCGCGCTTCATCACGTCGGCACTCTCGCCAAACCACTTGCTCAGCAACGCCTTGTCGTCGGAATACGCCGCTTCGAAACGCTTCTGATCGAAAGTGACCGAGCCGTCGGCGTTTCGCTTCACGCCGAACAGGGCGGGGTCGAACGTCTTGCCGTCGATCGTCATGGGCCGCTCGAAGTTGCGTTCGAGATCGCGCAGCAAGGCGCGCACGCCGGCGTCCGCATAAAATGCCCCGGCCGGTTTGGTGTCGCCCTTCTCTTCGCTATCGGGCGACATCGACGCCCCCGGCGTGCCGGGGTCCATCAGATCGCGCAATTGCTTGCGCACCGCGTCGTAAGCCTGAACGAGGGCGCGCATGTTCGCGGCCGTGCCCTCCATGTCGGGCGTGATCGACACACGCGTGGTTTCGGCTGCTGCGTTGGCCTTCTTCAGCGAGAGGGTCACACCGGTGAACAGCGTGATCTCATTGGTCGGGTAAGTCTCTTCCGCTCCCTGGTTGCCGATCCGCACGATGGCGCTCTGCCCTTGCGCGAGCACCGCCGCATCCGGCGCCCCGAGCTCCACGCCGGTCGTGGACTGCACGTCGAACGTCGCCTCGGCACCGGACTTCGTCGCGGTCAGCAGCAGGTACGGCGTCTGTTGCCCCGGCACGTGCCGCAAGTCGGCGCGCACGGCGTCCTTGAACTCGGCGTTCGCATTGATTCGTCTGGCAAGCTCGCGCACTCCCTCGGCCGTCGTCAGATCGAGTCCCGATGTGTTCAGCGAGATCACGTCTGCGCGCCCGGCAACCTTCAGGTTGCCATCGGCCAGTGCCGCCACATTCGTGATCTGCACCTGATGCACCGTCGCAAGCTGTTTGACGTGCACGTCGAAATCGAGCTGCTGTGCGCCTTTCTCCAGCTTGACGGAGAACGCGGAATCGTTCGATTGCGTTGCCTTGTGCTGATGCAAGTCGGCGCTGTCGCCGACGCGCCGCAGTTGCTTCTCGAAATTGCCGAGCGCTTCCTTGAGCGTGGCCACGCCTTTCTGACGGGCGTCATTACCCGCCTTGTCCTTGCCCAGACGACCGAACTCCGCCCCCATCTTTCTCTGGGCGATTTCGGCGGCCATATCATCGATACGATTTTTTACTTGCAGCATGGCAAAGCTCCTGGTTCGGTAGGTAGACGAGACGCGAGACGCGCTTTCCCAACCAAAGCGACCGCCGCCCGTGCTTTGTCAATGCGAGCGCCCGAGGCAATTTCCTCATTTCGCTCACGCGCCGCCTCGCCGCGCTGCCAAACCGCGAGGGCCTGAGCCACCTGCGCCTGCCCCTCGCGCCTGAACCGTGCCTGCTTCGCTGCCGCCTCATGGCGGGCGACGAGCGTTGCCACGCCCTCGCGCCGGCGCTGTGCGTCGCGCACGGCCTGCGCCGCGACCGCCTGCCATCGCGCCAACTGCGCCATCGGTGCTTGCTGCGTCTCGATCATCTGCACGAGCGTGCATTTGTAATCGGCGCGATTCTGAAAGCTGTAGGCATTCGCCCGCGTGCCGCCGATGGCCACAGCGCGATACAACCGCGTGAGCTGGTCGACGTTGCGTGTGAGCCGCACGTGCCGCTCGGCGAGTTGCCGGCTGTCGTGTTGCGCCGCCGCGAGCGCGCGGTCTCGTATGGACAGCAACGCACGCAGTGCGCGCGGTGTTTGCGGGGTCATCGGCATAGCGCCTCCAGCCGTTCGCACAGGACGTGCGGCGTATTCGCCTCGCCGTCGCGCTGGCGCAGGAATTCGAGCATGAGCGGATGCCGCGATACGGCACGGTCGGTCTCGGCGTGAGCGCCCGGTACATAAGCACCGAGCGGCATCAACTCCCGAATCTGTTGATAGGCGTGCCACTGTGCTTTGAACGCGCGCGCGGCGTTGGCATGGCGTACACCCACGGCCTGAGTCATGCACCGGCTCACCGACGCGCCGATGTCGATTGCCGGGTAATGTCCGGCGTCGGCCAATTCGCGCGAAAGCACGATATGACCGTCGAGCACGGCGCGAGCGGTGTCGACCACCGGGTCCTGCAAGTCGTCGCCCTCGGCCAGCACCGTGTAGATCGCACTGAGGCTGCCCGTGCCCGCGCCATTGCCCGCACATTCGACCAGCCGGGGCAAGCGTGCGAACACCGACACCGGGTAGCCGCGTGCGGCAGGGGCTTCCCCGAGCGAGAGCGCTACCTCGCGGCACGCCATGGCGTAGCGCGTAAGCGAATCGACGAGCAACAGCACGTCGTGGCCGGCGTCGCGAAAATGGGCGGCAATCGCGTGACACAACTCCGTGGCCTTCATGCGTTGTGCAGGCGGTGCATCGGCCGGCGCAGCCACCACAACGGCCTTGGCGAGCCCGGCTTGTCCGAGCGTCTCGGCGATGAACTCGCCCACTTCTCGCCCGCGCTCGCCGATCATGCCGACCACGACGATCTGGGCGCCGGTATGCCGGGTCATCATGCCCAGCAGAACACTTTTGCCCACACCGCTACCGGCGAACAGTCCTACACGCTGCCCCTTCCCGAGACTCAGCAGGCCGTCAATGGCACGCACGCCCACGGGCAGCGGCGCGTCGATAGCGCGACGCGCCAGCGGCGCGGGCGGCGAACAACGCGTATCGAGCAACGCCTCGCCACGCAACGCCCCTTTGCCGTCGAGCGGCTGCCCGAAGGCATCGATCACGCGGCCGAGCCACGACGATCCGATACGCAGCGCGGGCGTTGCCGTTCCGGGCAACACCCGTGCACCGGGCACAATGTCGGCCACGGACGCATACATCAGCAGTTGTAATGCGCCGTCGGAAAACCCGACCACTTCGGCCTCGGTCCATCGTCCTGCGGCGGTCTCGACACGGCAGGCTTGCCCCAGCGAGAATCGTTGTCCGCACGCCTCAAGCACGGCGCCCGTAGCCCGTGTGACGAACGCCATCGGGGTGGCGAGTGCGATCTCGTCGTTCATCATCGCGTCTCCGACGCCTCGACCGGCGCCGAGGCTTGCACGCATGCCTCCACCCATTCGCTCAGACGCCTACGCGCGATCGTTTGCGCCGCCGCCTCACGGCCTTCGCACCCCGCGTCGTACCAGAGGCCATCGACGTCGACGCGGCAATCGCCGCGAACCAACGACGGATCGGCGGCGATGCGCCATCCCGGGCGGGTGCCATCGGCGTGAGCGGGTGTGCTCCCAACGCGGGTGTAAAGTGCTTGGGCATCTTCGGGACTCACGTGGACAGTGACGGCATCGTCGCTGGCACCAAGCTGCGTGAGCAAGCGCTGCACAATGCCCGCTATGTCCGCTGGCGCGGTCTGCAACTCGCGCTGCACGACGGCGCGCACGGCACGCGACGCGACGTCGCCCAGCACATCGACGGCACCGGCCGCAAGGCGTGCATGCACCTGCTCACGAGCGGCTTGAAGTGCCGCGAGCGGCAGCTTCATCGCCTCGAGTTCGTCGCGCAGCCGCTCGGCATACGATGCCTGCAAGCGCGCCTCGGCCGCCTGCTCGCCATCTGCACGCCCGGCGTCGAAGGCTTCCTGCCAGACCTCCTGACGCGTGTTTGCTGCGCCCTCTGCCATCCCCTGCGCATAGGCGTGAGCGCGCAAGGTTTCCAGATCGGGCTGGACCGGCAACCAACCACGCTGGGCTGCGACATCGGACTTCGTGCCAAACCGATGCGGCTTCATTCGAGTACCTCACCGTCGGCCAGACGCAAAAGCATGTCGGCCTCACGCGCTCGCGTGCGTAGCATTGCCATGATCTCGTTACGTGTGGCTTCGACACGGGCCGCCGATATGGCGCCCAGACGCTGCATCGCCTGCGTGAGGGCATCTTCCTGAAGGCGGGACATGCGCTCACGCACGACTTGCCGCATACGAGCATCCGTCCCCTTGAGCGCAATGGCCCACATGTCGGTCGGCACTTCGGCTACGGCCAGGTCGATCACTTCCGGTGCCTGGGAAGCCAGGATTTCGAAGCCGTACATGCTCGCCTCGACAGACTCCGCGAGCGACGCGTCATGGGCGCGCAATGCGTCCATCAACCGCTTCTGATCGTCGGGCACATGGCCGATGATCTGCGCCGCGAGCCGCGTGCCCGGCACATCGGTGCTCTCGGCAGACAAGCCCGCGAGACAACGGTCGGCGATGACTTCCAGATCGGCCAGCAGTTCGCGGTCGACACGTTTAAGTTGTGCCGTCTCCAACAGCAGCGCTTCCTGCTGCGATTCGGGCAACGCGCGAAGCAATTGACCGCCCAGATCGGCAGGCAGGTAGGCCAGCAACAGCGCCTGCATACGGTGATGTTCGCGCGAGAGCACATCGGCGAGTCGCGCCACGCTCACCCATTGGAGACGCGCAAGCTTGGGACGAATTCGATCGCCGTAGATGCCGTCGAGCACATTGCTGGCGATGCCTTCACCGAGCGCGGCGGCGAGCGAGCGCTCCAGATAGGCACGCGGTGCGGCATTCGCACCGCCGTGCTGCGTGCAGGCGTCGAGAAACTGGTCGACGATGGCATGCACGTCGTGCTTCTTCACGCCGCCGGCACGCGACATGGCGTGCGCCACGCGCAGAAGCTCGTTGGGGGCGAGTTGCGCCATCACGCCGGCGGCAGCCTTCTCGCCCATACAGAGCAACAGGACTGCGGCGCGGTCAACGCCATTGATCTCGGTCAGAGTGGAAGTTTCAGCGGACAGAGGCATGCGAACCGATCCATTGTTTGATGATCTGGGCGACCCGCTCGGGTTCGCCGTCGGCCAGTGTTGTCAGGCGTCCGAGCTTCGTGTCGAACGAAGCGTCCGAGTCTGGCGGCATGTCGTTGGCGAAGGCCGGCAAGGCGGCCTGCTGTGCCGCGTTCTCGGCTTCCCGGCGGCTGCGCTCTCGCGCGTCGTCCTCGGCAACTCGCGCGGCAGCCTTGCGACGGCGCGCACGCCGGGCCAGCGCTGCCCACGTGATCAGCGCGATCAACAGCACCGCAGCGGCCGCAATGGCGGCGTATTGCTTCTGTGTACTGGTGAGCACCAGCCCCTGCGCAGCGGTGTCCGGCGTGTCGAATGCGATGGCGCCATCGGTGGCGACAAACGGCATCGCGCTCACGACCAGCGTGTCGCCACGATCGATCTGAATTCCCGCGCTGGCGCGCAATGTGCGCTCAAGCTCGGCGATGGTCTCGGCAGTCCAGCCGTTGCCACCCGGCGCCGCCTGAGCATCGACCATGACGGCCACGTGCATTTGGCGCACACGCGGGCGATGACGCTTGGTCTGCGTGATCGAACGGTCATAAGCGAACTGACGCGTGGACGAGGTGGTGCGCATTGCGCCACCCTCGGCACCGAGCAGCGGCGCCGCGTCGACCGGACGATTGGCCATGGCCCCCGGCACGCCGCCGACGACCGCGTCGTCGTCGCGCGCTTCGCGCACGGCTTCCTGCATCACGCGGGGATCGGCACCGAGCGCCTCGGTGGTGTTAGACACCACATTCTCGTCAAGATCGATACTCACGCTCGCGCGGTAGCGATTGGGGCCGAGAATGCCATCGAGCAGGCCCCGGACGTTACGAAGTGCGTCGTCGCGCGAACGTGTGCGCGCTTCCGCGTTGCCGTTTGTTGCGTCGTCAAGATCGAGATTCGCGGTGAGTGGCGTGCCTTGCTGATCGACCACGGAAACGTTCTCCGCAGCCAACCCGTTCACACTGCCGGCCACAAGCTTGACGATCGCACTCACCTGCTGGGGCGCGAGCTTTTGGCCGGGGCGCACCGAGATCAGCACCGATGCGCTGGCCGACGCCTTGGTATGCGTGACGAACGATGTCTGCGGCGCAAGCGCGATGTGCACGCGAGCAGCGTCTACCGCGTCGATCGACATGATGGTGCGCGCAAGCTCCCCTTCCAGTCCGCGACGAAAACGCACGTCCTGCACGAACTGACGTACACCCAGGCGCTCGTCCCGATCGACCAGTTCCAGTCCCGGCGGCAATTCCGGCGTTACGCCCTTGGCGGCCAGCGCGAGACGCGCACGTCCGAGCCGGTCGTGCGGCACGAGGATCGCACCGGTGTCCGGATGCATGCGAAACGGGATGTGCTCGGCTTCGAGCACGCCCGTGGCCTGCGCGATTGGAATACGCTGGTTCTGCCCGAAAAGGGGCGCGTAGCCCGTATCGTGCGAGTACCAGGCGAGCGTGGCTGCGGTAATCGCACCGGCAGCGACGACGAGTGGCAATGCGCTGCGCAATTGCCCGGCAAAGCCCGATGGCTGAGCGCGCCACTTCACCCATCGCTCACGCGATCGAATGCCAGCGCTGCCTAACGTACGAAAGGCACGAAAGATATTGTCGATTCCCATATGTCGATTCACTTGCCTCGTTGATGAGCGCCCGGATCGAAATCCGATATCGGTGGCCCGTCGAAGGCATGACGCATGAGACTCACGCGTCGGGTGTCAATTTGAAGGAGCACATGGTGACAACGAATCGGCTAATTAACGAAAATCTGCGTAGTCTTTGGGCATCGTCTGTACCCTCACCGGAAATTTGATACGTTTTCCCATTAACGCCAGAATCGATACCCCCCGTCGATCGGCTTCCGATAGACCAACGGTGTGCAGCGCACAGACCGATATGGGCCGGAGACAATAAAAAAAGCCCTCACGCGTTTCCTGCGTGAGGGCTTTGCTGTCAAGGGAATGCGGCACGAGGCCGCTTCGGCGAATGTCAGGCGGCGATCTTCTCGGGCGTCGCCGCCTCGTCTTCCACCGAACTGAGCATCAGGTGCTCGAAGGCGCCCAGCGAGGCCTTCGCCCCTTCGCCAACGGCGATCACGATCTGCTTGAACGGCACGGTCGTGACATCGCCCGCCGCGAACACGCCCGGCACCGACGTCTGGCCCTTGGCATCGACTTCAATCTCGCCGTGACGCGAGAGCGCCACCGTGCCTTTGAGCCATTCGGTGTTGGGCACCAGCCCGATCTGCACGAACACCCCTTCGAGAGCAATCGTGGCCGCCTGGCCGGAGACGCGGTCACGGTACGCAAGGCCGTTCACCTTCTGGCCGTCGCCGTGAATTTCGGTCGTTTGCGCGTTCATCAGCACCCGCACGTTCGGCAAGCTGCGCAGTTTGCGCTGCAGCACTTCGTCCGCACGCAGTTGCGCGCCGTATTCGATCAGCGTGACTTCCTTGACGATGCCGGCCAGATCGATGGCGGCTTCCACGCCCGAGTTACCGCCACCAACGACCGCGACGCGCTTGCCCTTGAAGAGCGGGCCGTCGCAGTGCGGGCAGTACGCCACGCCGCGGTTACGGTAGTCGCGCTCGCCCGGCACACCGATTTCGCGCCAGCGGGCACCGGTGGCAAGCACCACGGCACGGGCCTTGAGCACGGCGCCGCTGGCCAGACGCACCTCGTGAATCTTGCCCGGCATCAGGGCATCGGCGCGTTGTGTGTCGATCACGTCCACGTCATACGTCTTGACGTGCTGTTCCAGCGCCGTGGCGAACTTCGGCCCCTCGGTGTGCGTCACCGAGACGAAGTTTTCGATAGCCATCGTGTCGAGCACCTGACCGCCGAAACGCTCGGCGACCACGCCCGTCGCAATGCCCTTGCGCGCCGCGTAGATGGCAGCGGCGGCGCCTGCCGGGCCGCCGCCCACGATCAGCATGTCGTAGACCGGCTTGGTCTCGAGGGCCTTCGCGGCACGTGCGCTCGCACCGGTGTCGAGCTTTGCGAGCAGTTCCTTCACGCTGGTACGGCCTTGCGTGAAAGATTCGCCGTTGAGGAATACGGTGGGCACAGCCATCACCTGACGCGCTTCGACTTCCCCTTGAAACAGCGCGCCGTCGATGGTGACCTGCTGAATACGCGGGTTGATGAGCGCCATGACGTTCAAGGCCTGCACGACTTCCGGGCAGTTCTGGCACGACAAGGAGATATAGGTCTCGAAACGGAAATCGCCGTCGAGTGCACGGATCTGCGCGACGGTGTCGTCGTCAAGCTTGACCGGATGACCGCCCACTTGCAGCAGCGCAAGCACCAGCGACGTGAACTCGTGGCCCATGGGCAGCCCGGCGAAACGAATGCGCGGTGCTTCACCCGGCGTACCGATGGCAAACGACGGACGGCGCTCGCCGGCATCCCGATCGACGTCGTGATGCGTCACGACGGCGATCTGCGGCGAGAGCGGCGCGATCTCGTCCACCAGCGCCTTCATCTCGGCCGCCTTGAGGCTATCGTCGAGCCACACGGCGATCTCGATGGGGCGCGTGACTTTCTGGAGGTACGTTTGCAACTGGGCTTTGAGGTTCGCGTCCAACATGGCGTTTATCCGTCTCGATGGGATGAAAGGGCGAGCAGAGGCCACCGCGTCGGCCTCAGGCGGGCGCAGGTAAGCGTCGGCAATTCGGAATTAGGTGCCGGCGCGGCAGGTTCAGGGGGGCCGCCGCGCCGGCGGGGACGCCGCTCTGTGACCTGAGCGGCGCTTGCTACGGTGATCGCTTGTGGCGCTTAGATCTTGCCGATCAGGTCCAGCGACGGGCTCAGCGTTTCGGCGCCCGGCGTCCACTTGGCGGGGCAGACTTCACCCGGGTGGGCGGCGATGTACTGCGCTGCCTGCACCTTGCGCAGCAGTTCCTTCGCGTCGCGGCCGATGCCGTTGTCATGGATTTCGCACAGCTTGATCTCGCCTTCCGGGTTGATCACGAACGTGCCGCGCAGCGCCAGACCTTCCTCTTCGATCAGCACATCGAAGTTGCGCGAGATCGCGAGCGTCGGGTCGGCAACCATCGGGTACTGAATCTTCCGGATCGTGTCCGACGTGTCGTGCCACGCCTTGTGCGTGAAATGGGTATCGGTTGAGACGCTGTAGATTTCGACGCCCAGCTTCTTGAATTCTTCGTAGTGGTCGGCCAGATCACCCAGTTCGGTCGGACACACGAAGGTGAAGTCGGCCGGGTAGAACACCACCACCGACCACTTGCCCTTCAGGGTCTCGTCGGTCACGGTGATGAAATCGCCGTTTTGGTAGGCGTTGGCTTTGAACGGCTTGATCTGGGTGTTGATGATCGGCATGTCGTTGTCTCTCTGACGGGGTGGAAAGTGTTGACAGTGTGCCGATTGCTATTGAGAAGTGGAAATTGATTGTTAGAATCTACTCAATTGAGACAGGCTATCGCTCGCGATAGCCTGTCTCCTATGATGCTGTCCACGCGCAGACGGCCGGGCCCGCGAAAGGTCCGTCAGTCCTTGGGGTAGCGCACAGCACGCACCTTGCCGCTGGCACCGCCACCGCAATAGAACAGGCCGTGGCCGTCGTATTCCAGACCGCTCACGCCAACGCCGTCGGGCATCTGCACGCGCTTGAGCACCTCGCCGCCGGCCGGATCGACCTGACGCAACTCGCTCTCATCGTTCTCCCACGTGCCGTGCCACAGTTCGTCACGAACCCACGTGACGCCTGTCACGAACCGGTCGGACTCGATACTCCGCAGCACCTGCCCGGTGGCCGGGTCGACTTGCAGGATGCGGCGGTCCCGGTACTGCCCGACCCAAAGGCTGCCCTCGGCCCACGTCAGCCCCGAATTGCTGCCGCTGTCCGGTGCCGGAATCGAATGCACGACGCGACCGGTGGACGGTTCGATCTTGTTGATGCGGTCTTCGCCGATCTGGTAAAGGTGAGTGCCGTCGAAAGCGGTACCGGCATCGCTCGGGGCGTCGATGATGTGGCGAACCTCGCCGCTCGCCGGATCGAAAGCCAATACCTTTTCTCCGGTGGCGGCCCAGACCTGCCGTCCATCGAAGGTCACACCGTGGATGCGCCCGGCATCGGAGAAAGGGCCATATTCGCAGGTGATATCGGCCGCGCTCACAGCGGTGGTGCGAAGGTTTCGTTGCGGTTTGCTCGTCATGTCAGTCTCCTGTCGTTACGCCACGGCTGGCGTGCAAGACCACTCTAGCCAAACGACCATCCGGCAGGGAGTAACAAAATCGTCGTGAATTCGGTGAGCGGCGGCGCCATCCAGCGCTGCGCTCTGGCGCGGCCGATGGCGCGTACCCGGCCTTGCGATTCGAGTTCGCCCAAGGCACGTTGCACGGTGCGTTGGCTGGCACCGAGCGCTAACGCCAACGCGGAGGTCGACCACGCCGCACCATCTGCCAGCAACGCGATCAACGATGCACGTTCACCGTCGATGGGCGGCAACAGCACGGTGATCGCGGTAGCGGTGGCGGTTCGCAAGGCGAAGCCGCGCGGTGTCGCGTCGATCTCCGCAATGCCCTTGAGCAGCGCGCGCAGACGCCCGATTTCGACACGCAGACGTACGCGGTGCGTCTCGTCCGGGTGACGCAGCCGAAAGGCTTCAGCAATCAGCGTTTCCCTGTCGACATCGCCGGGCCAGGCGCGCGCCAATGGCAACGCCAGTGTGAAAAGCACGGGCCGTTTTGCCAGTGGTCGCCACGTGTTGCGGATGCTCACGCCACGACGACAGGCATCGATCACCAATGCGTTCGAGTGAAGCAGCGTCACCACCTCGTCGAGGCGCAGCATGCGCTCGCCGTGCGCTTGCCATTGCCGCGCGGCCGGACGCCCCAGCGCATCGTTCAGGCGCTCGATTTCGGCGCGCAGCGCTGGGACACCGGCGGCAACCGCGGCGTCCTGTGCGCGCGCGAGCGCGTTGCGGGCGTCGCCGATCCGCAGCGTACGCAGCGCCAATTCCGCGACGATCAAGGCATGAACGGCAACGTGACGCGCCGGTACGTTGGGCAGCGGGGCGTCGTGCAGTGCCTGCGCGGCGGCATCGAGTTTGCCGACGAGCAACAGGCGGCGAGCGATGAGCAGCCGCGCGAGCATGGCGTTGGGGAAGTCGTCATGCGCCGCGAGAAGGGACGCAGCGTCTTGCAACGAGCGAGTGGTCCCACTCAGATCACGCATGGCGAGCGCGACTTCGGCGTCGGCGACGACGCATCGGGCGCGGGCCAGTGCCTCGTGGGTTCCGAAGCCGCGCGCGGCGCGTTTGAGCAACTCGCGGGCTCGCGCGTAATCGCCAAGCTGCGCCATCGCGATACCGCGCAGCGCAAGCGCCGGCGGATCGTCGCGAAGCGCGACACGGTGCAGCGCACCCAGCGGGTCGCCCGCAGCCAACGCGCGGGCGGAAGCGGCGATGAGGGAGTCCATCGCGCGATATTACCGCGTGGGGCACGCATAGCCCCGGCCCGACATGCGACCCGGAGCGCCATGACCGCCGGTCTGCGTCATGTCTTCCAAGCGGGAGTGCCGCGCCCTGCAACGGGGGCGGCGTCAAGCGGATTCAGTGCGCCTGCGACGTCGACGCGCCGCGACAATCGCCCCCTGGACAAGACGATGGTGCACCACGCGCATGCGCGACCGGCCCGGACGACGTGCCATGACGTCCGAATCCGATCTGCTCAAAGACACCGCCACCCAGCTCGAAACCGGTGGCGTAGTGATAGGCGGCAACTGTGGAGCCGAGTGCCACCGACAGCAACAACAACGTTCCCGTACGCCAGCGGCGTCGGACCGTGGAAGCCATGTCTCCTCCCTGTCAGAGGTCGGCCCGCCCGAACGACGCTCGTCACCAACACATGGCAACGACACGCCGCCATCTCGGCGGGGATCGAGTTCCCGTCAACTACTGAGTCTCGTTTTTTCGCGATTCTGCACGTTACGGGCCCCGTTTGTCATCCCGGCTATCCCTAAGGCCGCCTAATATATCGCATTGTGATATATTTTTCGGCTTTCGGACCTTCCGGCGTCCCGCGCCCTCCCGCCCATGTCTGCACCTGCCTCGCCCGGTTCGCCGATCACCGCCGACGCGCTGACCAAGAGCGATTTCGAAGCACTTTCGGAATTCCGCTATCGCCTGCGGCGCTTCCTCAATTTCAGCGAGACAGCGGCGCGCGAAGGCGGCATCACGCCGCAGCAGTATCTATTGCTGCTGCACGTGAAAGGTATACCGGGGCGCGACTGGGCGTCCATCAGTGAATTGGCCGAGCGATTGCAAGCCGTGCATCACAGCGTGGTGGCACTTGTCGCCCGTTGCGAGAAGGCCGGGCTCGTCACCCGTCGTCAGAACGAAAGCGACCGGCGCGTGGTGGAAGTGCACCTGTCGGCGGCAGGCGACGCGTGTCTCGCCAACCTCGCCGCCCAGCATCGCAACGAGTTGAGCACCTTCGCAGACATCTTCCACATTCGTGGCGTTCATCTGTAATCACGGCACCGTCATGGATTCCGCACCCCACACCGTTTCACCTCACTCGACCATGGCCGCACCCCCGCATGCCCGCGACTTTGCGCGGGCGCCGGGGTTGCCGCGACTGCTTGCGCTGGCCACCGTCATCGGTTTTTGCGGTGTGCCCGCCGCGTGGCTGCTGCTGCACCTGATTCAAGGCTTCACCAACCTTTTCTTCTACCAGACACTGTCGTTCGCCCCTCGCTCACCCGCCAATCACACGCTGGGGGCCGTGGCTATCGTGCTGCCCGTCATTGGGGGCCTCATCGTCGGTGTGATGGCGCGATTCGGCAGCGACAAGATTCGCGGCCACGGCATTCCAGAGGCCATCGAGGCGATTCTGTTCGGCAAGAGCAAGATGTCGCCGCGTGTGGCCATCCTCAAACCGCTGTCGTCGGGCATCGTGATCGGCAGTGGCGGCCCGTTCGGCGCCGAAGGTCCGATCATCATGACGGGCGGCGCCATCGGTTCGCTCGTCGCCCAGTACTTCCATCTGAGCGCCGCCGAGCGCAAGACGCTGCTTGTCGCGGGTGCCGCCGCCGGCATGACGGCCGTGTTCGGCACACCGGTGGCTGCCGTCCTGCTTGCCGTGGAACTGCTGTTGTTCGAATGGCGTCCGCGCAGTCTGCTGCCGGTGATCGTCGCCTGTGCCGTCGCCGGCTTCGCCCGGCCGCTGATGCTCGAAGCCGGCCCCCTCTTCCCCATGGCAACCCCCGACGTCGCCCCTGTCGCGCTGTTCTCGTGTCTGCTCGCGGGGGGGGGTGCAGGCATCCTGTCTGCGGGCATGTCGCGCGCCCTGTATGCCATCGAAGACGGCTTTCACAAGCTGCCTGTGCACTGGATGTGGTGGCCAGCCATCGGTGGCCTGGCGGTCGGCATCGGCGGCGACTTCCAGCCGCGCGCGCTGGGCGTCGGTTACGACGTCATCGCAGACCTGCTCGCCGGACACTTCACCCTGCATGCCGCGCTGGCGCTGCTGCTCGTCAAGGCGATCATCTGGGCGATTGCGCTGGGCTCGTGCACCTCGGGCGGGGTGCTCGCCCCGCTGCTCATGATCGGCGCAGGGCTCGGCACGCTGCTCGCGCCGGTGCTGCCCGGCGGCGATGTCTCGCTGTGGGCGCTCGTGTGCATGGCCGCCACCCTCGCGGGCGTGCTGGGTGCACCGCTGACCGCCATCGTCTTCGCACTCGGCCTCACGCACGACGTGAATGCGTTGCTGCCGCTGCTGCTCACTTGCGGCGTATCGTATGGCGTAACGATCTGGATCATGCCGCGCTCGATCATGACGGAGAAGATCGCGCGACGCGGGCGTCACATCCATCGCGAATACGGCGTCGACCCGCTGGAACGCCTGCATGTGGGCGAGTTGATGACACGCGAGCCGGTAGCGCTGGGCGACATCATGTCGATCGAGGATGCGACGAAGGAAGCCTTCGGTGCGAGTCAGCGCCATCGCGCCTACCCCGTGGTCGATGCGTCGCACGCCTTGCTGGGCATGGTCGACAGGCAGGCGCTCAGGCGCGCTCAGGCACAAGGGCTGACAACGCTGGGCGAGTTGTACGGTGTCAATCCGCCGCTCGTTGCGCTGCCTTCGGAGACAGGGCGGATCGTGTCGGCACGCTTCGCCGCGCACCATCTGGAGCGCCTGCCTGTGGTGAGCGATGCCACCTCGCGCAAGCTCGTTGGCATCATCAGCCGCAGCGATCTGGTCAAACCGGCCGAACACTGGCGCGCCGAAGAGGAGGTGCGCGAGCGCATGCTTCATCTCGGATGCCGACGTAATTGATCTCCGGTGCGGCGACGTGCCGTCGCCCCCATTGACGCGCGTCGCCTCATGACGTCACCATCGGGGACTTCTTCCCACCGAATGCGCATGGCGCCATGCGCAACAGCCGATGGCGACGACTCAAACCTCCAAAGCGCCGGCTGCGACCCGCACGTCGCCCGGAAATCACATTCGTATCGGCGTCGGCGGCTGGAATTTCGCGCCATGGCAAGGTACGTTCTATCCTGATAAGTGGCCGAAGCGCCGCGAACTCGAATATGCCAGCCGACACCTCACTTCCATCGAGATCAACAGCACGTTCTACGGCTCGCAAAAGCCGTCGACATTTCGCCGTTGGTTCGAGGAAACCCCGGACGACTTCGTGTTTTCGGTCAAGGCATCGCGCTACGCCACGCATCGGCGCGTGCTCGGTGAAGCGGGCGAATCGGTCGAGCGCTTCTTCGACAGCGGCGTGCTCGAACTGGGCAAGAAACTCGGCCCGGTGAACTGGCAATTCGCGCCGGCGAAAGCGTTCGACGCGCAAGACTTCGAGCATTTCCTGAGTCTGCTTCCGGCGAAGGCGGGTGGCCATCCAATCCGTCATGCGCTGGAAGTCCGGCACGAGAGTTTTGCCGTGCCCGAGTTCGTCGCGCTGGCGCGCAAGTACCACATGGCAATCGTCCTTGCCGGAGACGCGAAATTCCCCTGCATTGCCGATGTCACCGCCCCGTTCGTCTACGCGCGTCTCATGGGGACGGAGGAACGCTACACGCTCGGCTACGCCCCGAAGGCGATGACGCAGTGGCTGGCGCGCGCAAAAACCTTCGCGCAAGGCGGCGCACCAAAGGATCTCGACACCATCGCTGGCGCCCCGCCCAAGGTCCAACACCGCGATGTGTTTCTCTATATCATCAGCGGCTTCAAGGAACGCAATCCCGCTACCGCGATGGCGATGATCGACGCCTTGGCGAAACGCTGACCGCTCCCCGGCAGGTGCGCACCGTGCAATAAAAATGCGGCGCCCAGGGCGCCGCATCACAAACTGCCAAGACTGCGATCAATCGACGCGACGGACGTCAATGCATGGCGGCAGAGTTGCGCGCGTCGTTCGACGTCGCCGGAAGATGACCTCGCGCACGCTCCCACGCGTTTTTTGCCAGCAGCGCGACGGTGGCGATCACGGCCGGAATGGCCAGCAGAGAAAATGTCGCAGAAAAGCCCAGATGACGGCGCATCAATTCGGCCCCCAGCAACGCCCCCGCGATGCCGCCGAAGCGCCCGATGCCGAGCATCCACGCGACGCCCGTGGCGCGCCCGTGCGTCGGATAGAACATGGCGGCGAGCGACGGCATCGACGACTGCGCACCGTTCATCGCGGTGCCGGCAAGGAAAATCAGCGCCACCAGCAAGCCGATATTGCCTATCGCCTGACCGACCGCATACACCAGCACTGCGGTGAGCGCGTACCCCACGGCCACCACTTTCTGGGCGTTGAACTTGTCCATCAGCCAGCCCGACAGCACCGTGCCGATGCCCCCGCCCAGCGGGAACAGGGCCGTGATGAGCGCGGCGCGTTCGATGGTAAAACCCGCATCCTTGAACAGGATCGGCATCCAGCTCGTGAGCAGATAGAAGATCACGAGCCCCATGAAGTACGTGAGCCACAACATCACCGAACCGAAACCGTACTGCTTCGAGAGCACCACGCTCACGGCAGATCCCGCGCGCTTCGGTGCCGCTTCGTTGACGGTGAACTCGCCGACATCGCTGAGCGATTCGCCCGAGATGCGCGACAGTATGCGGCGCACATGTTCAATCGGTTTTTGCCGCACGACGAGAAACTTCACCGATTCCGGCAGACACAGGATGAGCAGCACCGAGAGCACCAACGGCAGTACGCCGCCGAGAACCAGCACGCTATGCCAGCCGAAGTGCGGAATCAGCCACGAGGCGACGAACCCACCGATCGATGCCCCGAGCGGGAAGCCGCAAAACATGGTGTTGACGATCACGGCACGACGTGACTCCGGCGCGTACTCCGAGATCAGCGTCACGGCGTTGGGCATGGCCGCCCCAAGCCCCAGCCCCGTGAGAAAACGCAGCGCGGTCAGCGTGTCGAGATCCTGCGCAAAGGCGGTGGCGAGACTCGCAATGCCGAAGAAGACGACCGAGAGCACCAGCAGCGTCTTGCGCCCTAACTTGTCGGCGAGCGGCCCGGCGAAGATCGCACCGCCTGCCAGGCCGAAGAGCGCGGCCGAGAGCACCGGCCCGAGCGAGCCGCGATCGATATGCCATTGCTGCACAAGCGAGGGGGCGATGTAACCGATAGCCGCCGTATCGAAGCCGTCGATGGCCACCACGAAGAAACACAGGATCAGTACCAGCCATTGATAGCCGGAAAATCGTTGTGCGTTGATATAGGCGGGCACGTCCACCGCGCGCGATTGACTCATGAAACTGTCTCCTCGGGGCGTGGCCGCCCCGTTTGTCATCCCATTATTATTCTTGAATTCGTCGCCGCCTCTGCGCGCCCGGCTGTCTGGGGGGAGGCGCCTGTCACTGTCTTGACGCAGCGGTGCGGCGGCGTCGATTTCTGCCGCTACTGTACGTCTTTCAACTGCCCGTCAAAATGATCTTTCGTCAGGCCATCCATAACGGACGGTTATGCACGCGGCCACCGGTGGCGGCTATCGCACACCGGTGGTGCTATCCCTGCGCCGCCTGTCGTCAGACGAGCGGCAGCCCCACGTAGTTCTCCGCCAGCATGAGCGACGCCGCGCGCGAACTGACCACGTACTCAAGCTCCGAGCGCTGCATTTGTTGTTCGAACGGCGTGGCATCGTCGATCCGATGCAGCATGCGCGTCATCCAGTACGAGAAGTGCTCGGCGCGCCAGATCCGCTTGAGCGCCGCTTCGGAATAGCCTTGAAGCCCCGTCTCGCTGTCGCGATGAAAGAAGTCGTCGAGCGCACGCGCCAGACGCCAGACGTCTGCGACGGCCAGGTTCATCCCCTTGGCCCCTGTCGGCGGCACGATATGCGCGGCGTCGCCCGCGAGGAACAGGCGGCCGTATTGCATCGGTGTGGCGACGAAGCTGCGCATGGCGACCACATTCTTCTGGAAGATCGGACCTTCCTTGAGACGCCAACCGTCGTGGGTCTGCGTACGCGCGTGCAACTCGCCCCAGATGCGTTCGTCGCTCCATTCCTCCGCACGCTCGGCCGGATCGCACTGGAAGTACATCCGTTGCACGGTAGGCGAGCGCGTGCTGATCAGCGCGAACCCGCGCTCGTGCGCGGCGTAAATCAGTTCGTCGGACGACGGCGGCGCCTCGACCAGCACACCGAACCAGCCGAACGGGTACACCCGCTGGTATTCCTTGCGCACCGATGCGGGCATGGCCGGGCGGCACACCCCGTGAAAACCGTCGCATCCCGCGATGAAGTCGCACGTCAAACGCTGCGTCTTGCCCTGCACGGTGAACTGCACGCTCGGTTGTGCGCTATCGATGTCGTGCACCGAGACGTCCGACACGTCGAACAGAATTTCGTCTTGTGCCGCTTCACGCGCCGCAATCAGATCCTTGATGACTTCGTGCTGCGCATAGACGGTGATGGCGCGCCCGGTCAGTTCGGTCAGCGCGATGCGATGACGTTGACCGTCGAACGCCAACTCGACGCCATGGTGCACCGCGCCTTCGCGCCGCATACGCTCGCCCACGCCCGTCTCGTTGAGAATGTCCATCGTGCCCTGCTCCAGCACACCGGCGCGAATGGTCGACTCGACGGCTGCACGCGAGCGCGATTCGAGCACGATCGACTCGATACCTTGCAGGTGCAGCAGATGGGAAAGCAGCAAGCCGGCGGGACCGGCGCCGACGATGACGACGGGGTAATGGGTACGCATGAATTGTCTCCTCAGATTTGCTCCGCCCTCGTCCGGCGCGCTCGGGCCGGGTCATGTCGCGACAGGTGAACGGCAGGCGTGCGGATTGCATTTCTTGGTTGTCTTGCGCACGCTGCACCCGCTTAGGACTGCGCGTAAACGAGCATGTCTAAAAACGCGTTCACGCCTTGTCACGAGGGGCGAATGCGTCATATCTTATGGAGCACGCACGGCGTGTTGAATGGATGAATCGACGACTTTCTTGTACTTTTTCGACAACTTCGCCCAAGGGAAAACCAGTATGTCAGGCGCGTCACCCCGGCTGCGCGCGGCGCGCGAGACGATTCCGGAATTCTCGCTGTATGGAGAATTGACGGAAACCGACAGTGCCGATTTCATCCATATCGAGTGGATCGAAACCCGCAGCCGCCTCTACGACTGGCATATCGATACCCATCGGCATCTGGGACTCTTTCAGGTGCTGGCGATTTTCGAGGGAACGGTCGAGGCAAACGTCGACGACGCGACATGGGAAGTCGAAGGTCCGGCCGTCATCACGGTGCATCCGTCCGCCGTGCACAACTTCCGCTTCTCGCGCGGCGCACACGGCTTCGTCCTCACGATGGCGCAGAGCGTGCCTTTCGACGCGGCCATCGGGGCCGACGCCGATATGGAGTCGTTGCTGAGCAAGCCATGGCTCTTCTCGCTGGGCGATGCGCCGCAAACGCGCGACCGTCTCTACACGTTGCTTGGCCTGATCATGGACGAGTTTTCGCGCCCGCAACTGGGGCACGCGGAAATGGTCGGATGGCTCACGCGCAGCGTGTTGCTGTTGCTCGCGAGGCTGCATGCGCTTCACGATTCCGCAGCCCGCTCCGGGCGCACGGAGCTGGATCTGTTCGCCCGCTTTCGCGCGCTGGTGGAGACGCATTACACCGAAGCCTGGGCCGTACCGGCCTACGCGGAACGGCTGCATATCACCGAGAGCAAGCTCAACCGGCTGTGCCGCCGCATCGCCGGAAAATCGGCCTTCGACCTGGTGCAGGACCGCCTGATGCTCGAAGCGCGCCGCAAGCTCATCTACATCCCCGCCCCCGTCTCGCATGTTGCCTACGAACTGGGCTTTCAGGACCCCGCGTATTTCTGCCGGGTCTTCAAACGGCATGTCGGCGTCACGCCGTCGGCCTTCCGGCGCAAGGCGCAAAACACCCATCTGGGCGACGAATGACAACACTCGGCCGGGTTGGCGAGGCGGCTCCGTCGAGCGCCTCGCCCCCGTGCTCACGCAGGCAGTCGGCGCTTACGCGCTCGCCGGCGTCTTCCCCTGCAAAAAGCGCAGCAGCGCCTCGGTGACAGCCGGCGCGCACTCGATGTTCGACAGATGCGCCCCCGGCACGATGACCTGCTGTGCACCGGGAATACGTTCGACCATCGCACTCGACATCGCGGGCGGCGTCGCCAGATCGCCCGAGCCGGTAATTACCAGCGTCGGCGCCGTGATCGATGCAATCTCGTCAAGCTGATTCATGTCGCGCACGGCTGCGCACGCCGCAGCGTAGCCGTCTGCCGAGAGCGACCGGAACATCGCTTTCATGCGTTCGATGAACGCGGGTTCGCGTTGCGCGAACTCGGGCGTGAACCAGCGAGACACCACCGCATCGGCGACCGCGCTCATGCCGTCGGCCTGCACGGCGCGAATGCGGGCGTTCCAGCCATCCTCGCCGCCGATATGCGCGGACGAGCAGACGATCGCCAGACGCTCGAGCCGCTGCGGCGCATGAATGCCCAGCCACATGCCCGTCATGCCGCCCATCGAGACCCCGGCCAGACTCGCGCGCTCGATATGCAAGGCGTCGAGCAGTGCGATCACATCGTGTCCCAATTGCGCGATGGCGTACGGCCCCGGCGTCACGGACGAACCGCCGTGTCCGCGCGTGTCATAACGGATCACGCGAAATTCGCGCGCGAGAGCGGCCACTTGCGGCGCCCACATGTCGAGCGTCGTGCCCAGCGAATTGGACAGCACGAGCGCCGGTGCCCGATCGTCGCCGTCGATGGCCACACGCAGCATGGCGTCGCCCACCTCGATAAGACGTTCCGTCGTCATTTGGCTCGTCTCCTCAGCGCTGTGCGTCATCGCGCACGCGCGTGGTCGAGCCCGGCTCGGCGGCTTCCATCTCCGCGAAGACCTTCTCGGCGTCGTGGATCGCCTGATTGGCCGCTGGCAGACCGCAATACAGCGCAGCGTGCATGAACAGCTCCTTCATTTCGTCACGTGTCACGCCGTTGTTGAACGCGGCGCGCACATGCATGCGGAACTCGTCGCCGCGATTGAGTGCGATCAGCAGCGAGAGCGTAATCATGCTGCGCATATGGCGCGTGAGCCCCGGACGCGTCCACACGTCGCCCCAGGCGAAGCGCGTGATGAAGTTCTGAAAGTCGTCGTTGAATTCATTGCGGCGCGTGAGCGTGCGGTCCACGTGTGCATCGCCGAGAACGGCGCGGCGCACCTGCATACCGTTGTCGTAACGTTCCTGATCGTTCATTTCGATTTCCTGCCGGGTTGAGAGGTCGGCGCAGCGGCGTCGGCGAGCGCGAGCACCCGGCTCACGAACGTCTCGGCAGCGCCCAGATAATGTTGCGGGTTCATCAGACGCTCAAGTGCGTCGGCGGAAAGCACGCGCGTGATTTCCTCGTTTTCGCACAGCACGTCGAACAGATGGCGTTGCTGGGCAATGGCCTCGCGACAACACGCCTCGACCCGGCGGTGTGCTTCGAGCCGCCCCATCGCTTCGCCAAGCGCCATCGTGACGGCTTCGGCCATGATGAGCCCGTGCGTGATCTCGAGATTCGCTCGCATGCGCGCCGTATCCACTGTCCAGTCGTCGATGAGCGTGCGTGCTGTGGCCAGTGCGCCGCCGCACAGCATGAGCAGCTCGGGCAGCGTCTCCCACTCGGCATGCCAGGTGCCCAGACCACGCTCATGGTCCTGCTGCATCGCGGCGAAGAGCGTGGCAGCGAGTTGCGGTGTGCGGGCGGCGGCGGCCAGCATGGCGGCACATCCGACCGGATTGCGTTTGTGCGGCATGGTGGACGAACCGCCACGGCCCGGCCCGGAAGCCTCGGCAATTTCGCCGACTTCGGTTTGCGTCAGCATCGCCGTATCGCGCGCGAACTTGCCGAGCAGGCCGGTCAGCGACGCCGCCCAGCCCCCCACGCGCACGATGCGATCACGCTGGCCGTGCCATGGCGTGGCCGCCTCCGACAGGCAGAGGTGCCGGGCAAGCGCCGCCGAGACCGCCGCACCTTGTGCACCGAGAGACGCCAGCGTGCCCGCAGCGCCGCCGAACTGCACGCACAGCACCTGTTCGCGCACGTTCGCGAGATCGGCGCGCGCGCGCAGCAGGGCGTCGAGCGTGCCCGCGAGCTTGAGTCCGAATGTGATGGGCAAGGCATGTTGCAGCCACGTGCGGCCGACCATGACCGTTGCGCGGTGCTGCCGCACTTGCGCAGCGAGTTGGCCGATGAGGCCGTCGAGATCGGTGCCGATGGCGTCGAGGGCGCCGCGCACTTGCAAGATGAGACCGGTATCGATGGCATCCTGACTGGTGGCGCCCCAATGCACGAATCGTGCGGCGTCGGCGTCGAGCGCTTTCACGCGGGCCGTCAGTTGCTTGACCAGAGGAATGGCGAGGTTGCCCGCGCGCGCCGCGTCGTCGCGCAAGGCGTTCCAGTCGAATTCGCTGGCGCGGGCCGCGGCGGTAATCGGGGCGACGGCTGCGGCCGGAATCAGACCGGCGTCGGCTTCGGCGGCGGCCAGCGCCGCTTCGAAGTCGAGCATGCCCTGAAGCGTGGCGTCGCGCGAGAAACGCGCCGTCACGGCAGAGCCGCGCAGCAAGGAGTCAAGCAGTTCCGTCATCGGAGGGTCGATGGTGGTTAAGTTGGTGGTTAAAGTCTGCCCGCGAGTCCGGGATTCGCGGGCAAAACCCTTGTACGTTGCAAAAATGCAGATACGGCCACAGGCCGCCGGCACTTTCATGCCGGCAGCCCGAAGCCGCGCCAGTGTCAGCCCTGCATGACCGATGTCAAAGGTCGAGGAACACCGTCTCCTCGTCGCCCTGCATGCGAATATCGAAACGGTACGACACGCGCCCGCCGTTCACCTCGCGGCGTGCGATCAGCGTGTGGCGACGCTCGGCCGGCACTTGTTGCAGCACGGGGTCAAGCGCATTGGCCGCAGCCTCGTCGTCGAAATAGATACGCGTAAACAGATGATTGAGCAAGCCCCGCATCGTCAGAATCACATCGATGCGCGGCGCTTCGCCAGGCGCGCTCGAGCCCGGCTTGATCGTCTCGAAGACAAACCGGTTCTCGGCGTCCGTGCCGGTGCCGCAACGGCCGGTGCCGGCGAAGCCCGTACGTTCGATCTCGTCGGCGTTCTGCACATAGCGGCCATGGGCATCGGCCTGCACGACCTCGATCAGGGCATCGTTGATCGGATTGCCTTCGCCGTCGACCACTTGCCCGATCAGGCGAATGGCTTCGCCTTCGGCGCGATCCAGCGCCACCACGGGCGTGAAAGCGCTCTTGAAGTCGTAGCGGTATTGCTCCGGCGACAGGCCATAAGCGAAGTACGGGCCGACGGTCTGCGACGGCGTTTGCTGATAATCGGACATGGCTCAGGACTCCATCGGCGTTTGGTCGGCACCGCGCAGCACGATGTCGAATTCGTATCCCAGCGCGTACTCGGGTTCGGTGATGTCCATCGAGAAGCGCGCGATCAAACGGTCGCGGGCATGCGCCGGCGTGGCCTGGAAGATCGGATCATAGGCCAGCAGCGGATCGCCGGGGAAGTACATCTGCGTGACGAGGCGGGTCGCGAAATATTGACCGAACACCGAGAAGTGCAGATGCTGCGGGCGCCACGCGTTGTGATGGTTCCTCCACGGGTAAGCGCCGGGCTTGATGGTCAGGAATTTGTAACGGCCCTGCGCGTCGGTCAGCGCGCGGCCGGCGCCGAGGAAGTTCGCATCGAGCGGTGCGTCGTGCTGGTCGACCTTGTGC
Source organism: Pandoraea sp. SD6-2 (assembly GCF_000389825.1). Lineage (NCBI taxonomy): Bacteria > Pseudomonadati > Pseudomonadota > Betaproteobacteria > Burkholderiales > Burkholderiaceae > Pandoraea > Pandoraea sp. SD6-2. The sequence goes on from NZ_KB944425.1 coordinate 203,528, forward strand.
ACGTAACGGCCGCAGGCGTTGGCTTGCCACAGTTCCACGAGTGTATTGGGCACCGGACGGCCGCCTTCGTCGAGCACGCGGCCGGTCACGATCATGCGCTCACCCAGCGGCTCGCCGTTGCGAACCGCGTTGCGCGTGAGATCGCCGTCGAGCTCACCGATGATGCCGTGGCCGTAGACCGGCGAGCGAAGGTTCGCGAGGTTCTGCCTGACCGGGACGAGCAGTTGCTTGGGGCCGCGCAGCGCCGTGGACTTGTACCCGCTGTCGATGAGCTTGGGATGGGAATCCCAGTCGCGGGGGCGCAGGACGGTGGTCGTTTCCGACATGGTCTCACTCCGTTATGTGTTGACTGATCTGGCCTGGCGCCAGCTTGTTTTCGACACTATATCCATAATCAACGGATATATTTATTGACATTTTCTTAGGTTTTTCATAACTTTTCGACATGGAAAGACATCGACTCGACGGACGAATCAAGCTGCGTCATTTGCAATGCCTGCTGGCCGTGGCGCAGCACGGCAGCCTTCAGCGCGCTGCCGAAGCGCTGTCCATCACGCAACCGGCCGTTAGCAAGACGATTGCCGAACTGGAAGGACTGCTTGGGGTGCGCTTGTTCGACCGCGGACGCAACGGCGCACGGCCGACGGCGCAGGCGGAGTTGTTCCTGCGGCACGCGGGGGCGAGCGTGAGTGCGCTGCGTCAGGGCATCGATGTGCTCTCCCGCGCCGTCGGCCAGACGGGCGGCGTGATCGAGATCGCCGTATTGCCCACGCTGGCCGCCGCCATGATGCCCAGCGTGCTCGAAACCTTCCGGCGCGAATGGCCAGGCATCGTGGTGCAAGTGCATACCGGCGCGAACCAGCAATTGCTCACGCAGTTGAAATCGGGCGAGACGACGCTCGCCCTCGGCCGGATGTCCGATCCCGAGGGGATGGCGGGACTCACGTTCGAGCATCTTTGCGCGACGCCGCTCAGTGTGGTCGTGCGCCCGGCGCATCCGCTGGTGCAACAGCGCAGCGTATCGATGGCAGATCTGGCGAACCATCACGTGATCTTGCCGCCGCACGGCACGATCTTGCGTCACACGGCCGACAGTTTCTTGCGCGCGCACGGCGTGGGCACGCTCGACGACTACTCGGAATTGCTGTCGATGTCGCTCGCCCGCGCCATGACCCTGCGAGACGACGTGGTGTGGATCGCCTCCGAGATCACCGTGCAGGACGATCTGGCCGACGGCGTGCTGTGCACCCTGCCCTTCGCGATGAAAGGCACCGAGGAGTCCATCGGCATCCTGTGGCGCAACGACACGATGCCCACGCCACCGGAGCAGACCCTCATCAGCGCCATGCGCGAAGCCGCGCGTGTGCGCTACGGCGGGCCGGGGTTGCGCTGAGGATGGCACCGCTCACGCCTGTGCCGGAGCCGGTGCCGCAACGCCCGCAGTCTGAATCGGCTCAGGTGCAAGGCCGAGCATCCTCACTGCGTTGTCCTTGAGCACCAGAGGCTTGACCTCGTCTCGAAATCCTGCGGCCTCGAAATCGCGCAACCACCGGTCTGGCGCGATGAGCGGGAAGTCCGAACCGAACAGCATCTTCTCGCGCAACAACGAGTTGGCGTACTGAATCAGTTCCGGTGAGAAATACTTGGGCGACCAGCCGGACAGATCGATATAGACGTTCGGCTTGTGCAGCGCGATGGACAGCGCCTGCGATTGCCACGGCCACGACGGATGCGCGATCACGATGTTCATGTCCGGGAAATCGGTCGCGACGTCGTCCAGATGGATCGGCTCGGAGAACTTGAGCCGCAGCCCGCCGCCACCCGGCATCCCCGAACCGATGCCCGAATGCCCGCTGTGGAACACGGCCGTGAGCTTGTACTCCGCGATCAACTCATACATCGGATACGCCATGCGATCGTTGGCGAAGAACCCCTGCATGGTGGGATGGAACTTGAAGCCCCGCACGCCGAACGCCTCGACGAGCCGCCGCGCCTCCCGCACGCCCATGCGCCCCTTGTGCGGATCGATACTCGCGAACGCGATCATGATGTCCGCATTCTCCTGTGCGAAGCCGGCAATCTCCTCGTTCGGAATACGGCGACGGCCGATGTTCGCCTCGCAATCGACCGTGAACATCACGAAGCCGATGTTGCGCTCGCGATAGTGTTCGATGGTCTCGGGAATCGTGGGCCGGCGATTCTGCTTGAGAACCGTACCGAAGTACTTGTCCGCCGCGTCGTCGAAAGCCTTGCCGAAGAGATCCGGCGGCTGGCAGCACGACACTTCCGCGTGCACGTGTGTATCGATGGCGACGAGTTTGTCGAGATTCATTCGGCCGTCTCCGGATCGCTGATCTGCGCCGCAACGATCGCCATTGCGCGGCGCGTCTCCGGCAGTTCGAATTTCAACCAGTAGCGTGCCGCCCGGCGCTTGCCGTCGCCCACAATATCGCCCACCGCCTCGGCGCGGTGCTCGGCCAGCGCCGCGTGCGCCCATAGCCCCGCCATCGACAGCCCGTGTACGGCTCGCATCACCTCCCCTGTCACGCACAACGCCGCGCGTGTCGACGATTGCGCCAATGCGACGACGCACGGCAGTAGCGCTTCCCACTCGTCCAACGCCGCCAGCGCAGCGTCGAAGCCCTTGAGCGTCGTGATGGCTCGCGCATCATTCACTTGCGTGCGTGTCCATGCGAGCCATTGCCGCAACGTCTCGCCGTCGTCTCTGACGACCTTGCGCAGCATCAGGTCGATAGCCTGTATCTCGTTGGTCCCTTCGTAAATCATCGGGATACGCGCGTCACGCAGATACTGAGCGATGCCGGTCTCTTCGATGTAGCCATACCCGCCGAAGACCTGCAACGCGGCGCTCGCGCCTTCGAAGGCCTGCTCGGTGAGCATCGCCTTGACGACCGGCGTGAGCAGCGCCGCTAACGCGTCGGCCTTCATGCGTGCGTCCGCCGTGTCGGCGTGATGGGCCTCGTCGATGGCCAGCGCGGCGCGATACAACAGCAGGCGCGCACCTTCGACGGCGACCCGCTGCCCTTCGAGCAGACGCCACACCGCCGGGTGTTGCGCAATGGGCGCGTTCGCCGCCGCACCCGGTACGCGCGATTGCACGCGCTCCCAAGCATGCTTCACGGCCATTTCGTAGGCGTTCTGAGCCAGTCCGACCCCGGACGCGCCCACATGCAGACGCGCCGAATTCATCATCGCGAACATCGCCTCGAGACCGCGATGCGGTTTGCCGATGAGATACCCCGTCGCCCCCTCGAACGCCATCGAGCACGTGGCGCTGCCGCGAATCCCCATCTTGTGCTCGATGCCGATGCAGCGCACGGCGTTACGCTCGCCGTTCGCCAGTATCTTGGGCACGAGAAACAGCGACAGACCACCGCTTCCGGCGGGCGCGTCCGGCGTGCGCGCCAGCACGAGATGCACGATGTTCGGCGTCAGATCCTGCTCGCCGCCGGAGATGAAAATCTTCTCGCCGGTCACGCTGACTGTGTCGTTCGCCCCACCGATCCACTCGGCGCGCGTGCGAATCTGCCCCAGATCGCTGCCCGCCCCCGGTTCCGTCAGCGCCATCGTGGCAAGCCATTCACCACTCACCAGCGGACCGAGCCACGCATCGCGCAACGCGTCGCTGCCGAACCGGTGCACGCATTCGTACGCACCGTGCAAAATGCCGGGATACATGGTCCACGCCAGATTCGCGCCCGCCGTCAGTTCCTGCACCGCCACTTGCGCAACGACCGGCAGGCCCTGCCCGCCCGACGCCGGATCGCACGGCAACGATGGCCAGCCAGCGTCGCGATACTGACGATAGGCATCGGCAAATCCGGCAGGCGTGCGGACCTCGCCGTCGCGCCAGGTGCAGCCCTCCCGGTCGCCGACGGCGTTCAGCGGCGCGAGCACTTCGCGCGAGAAACGCGCCGCCTCGTCAACCACCTGCACCAGCGTCGCCGTATCGAATTCGCGGAACGGCGCGAGACGTGTCAGCGCTTCGCCGACACCGAGTTTATCCAGCACGAACGCGATATCGTCGGCCGCGCTTTGCAACACCCGATAGTCCATGTCAGCGCCGTGCCGGAGCAAGAATGATATGGGCGCCTTCCGCCTGAGCCGCATGCAGCGCATCGACCGTCGACGCGCGATGATCCTGCACGGCACGCTGGTTGATCGACCCCTTGTCGGTGACTTCGCCCTTATCGAGCGAAGGCGGCGAGTCGAGCAGCATGAGGCGAGCGACATAAGTGGCACTGCCACCTGCCGTGGCATTGAGCTTCGTCAGCAGCGCCGCGAAGACTTCCCGCACGGGGGCGGCGGCGAGCACGTCCGCCAGGGGGGCATCCTTCGCCAGCGCACTCAGACGGCGGCAGTCCTCCACCCGCGGGAAGACCATCAGCCCGATGTCGTCGCGATTGATCCCCGTGACCACGGCATCCTGCACATACGGCGCACCTTCCGAAATCACGCGGGCACGCAACGGCCCAACACTCACGAACGTGCCGGAACTGAGTTTGAAGTCTTCGGTGATGCGCCCATCGAACTGAAGACCGATCTCCGGCTGTTGTACGTCAACGAACGTCGCGGCGTCGCCCGTGCGGTAGTAGCCTTCTTCGTCGAACACCGGCTCGCTGGCCTGATGACGCCAATAGCCCGCCATGACGTTCGGACCACGGAACCGGACCTCCAGCTTGCCGCCCACCGGGGCCAGCTTCACCTCGCAGCCGGGCGCCGGCAGACCGATGTAGCCCGCCCGCATGATTGGCCCGGTGGTGAACATGCAGCTCGGCGAGGTCTCGGTCATGCCGAGTCCGGACATGATCCGGATGCGCTCGCCGCAGTGCTGTTCGGTCACACGTTCGAGCCGGTTCCAGGCCGCCTGCGACAACCCTGCACCGCCGAAGAAATAGAGATTCACACGCGCGAAAAAGCGCTCGCGCAACGCGGCATCGCTCTCGAGCGCAATGGCAAGGTCCTCCCACCCCTTCGGCACGTTGAAGTACACCGTCGGAGATATCTCGCGCAGATTGCGCAGCGTCTCCTCGAACTTGCCGGTCACCGGCTTACCGTCGTCGATGTAAAGGGTGCCGCCGTTGTACAACGCGATGCCCACGTTGTGGCTGCCCCCGTAGGTGTGATTCCACGGCAGCCAGTCCACCAGCACCGGTGGCGCCTCGCCGAAGGTCGGGAACGTTTGCAGCAACATCTGCTGGTTGCTGCACAACATGCGCTGCGTGGTCGGCACGGCTTTCGGCTGACGCGTCGAACCGGACGTGAACAGAATCTTGGCGATGGTATCGCCGGTGACCTGCGCGTGTACGGCGTCGATATCGCGCGGCACGGTGTCTAGCAGCGCGTCGAACGCCAGCGTGCCGCCATCGCCGCCAGCGCTCACACGAATCACGTCGTCGCCCAGCACGGCATCCATGGCACGTCCGTAGGCATTGACGTCGGTCGCATAGACGAGGCCCGGTTGCAGCACGCCAAGCGTGTGACGCAACTTGCCGTAGTCCGTCGACACGATGGAGTAGGCCGGTGAAATCGGAGCGAACGGCACGCCTGCGTACATCGCGCCGAGGGCCAGTTGGAAGTGTTCGAGATCGTTACCGGACAGAATCGCAATCGGGCGCTGCTCGGACAGGCCGCGATCGCGCAAAGCCTGACCAATGGCGCGCGCACGCAACAGCATCTGCGCGTAGGTGATGCCGATCCAGGCGCCGTCGGGACCGCGCCGCGCGATCAGCCATCGTTCCGGATGCTGAGCGGCGCCCGACACCAGCCGGTCGGTCAGACGCTCGGGAAAGTCGCCGAGCGCTTCACGTGAGCGCAGATACCAGAACTCGCCGTCGCGCCGCACTTCTACGCCGGGATTGCCGATGCTCACCGGCCGGTAGCGATGCGCCGCGATCTCCGGCGTCTGCGCCGCCGTCGTGTTGTTGCCTTGATTCAAAACACTGTCTCCTGCTTCAGTCCTGCCGGGACGCGCTCTAGGTCGCGTTCGCGGGCGGTCACATCCTCATCCCCAGACCTGATCAGATCGGGTAGTGACGCGGGGTCGTTTGCACCGTGATCCAGCGAAGCTCGGTGAACTCGCCAATGGACGCCTTACTGCCAAAGCGGCCGTAACCACTCGCCTTCACGCCGCCAAACGGCATCTGCGCTTCATCATGCACCGTGGGGCCGTTGATGTGGCAGATGCCCGACTCGATGCGTTTGGCCAACTGCATGGCACGCGACACATCGCGACTGAAGATCGCCGCCGACAGGCCGAACTCGCTGTCGTTGGCCACCGTCACCGCTTCGTCGTCGCTCTGCACGCGCTGGATCGTCACCACCGGACCAAACGACTCTTCCCGGTACAGACGCATCGCAGGTGTCACGCCATCGACAATCGTTGCCTGCATGACCGCACCGTCGACGCGGCAGCCAAGCGGCAAGCGCGCGCCGTGCTCGCGGGCGTCCTCGACCAGCGCTGCTACGCGCGACGCCGCCTGCGCACTGACCATCGCGCCAAGCACGCTGTCGGGCGATGTCGGCGACCCGGCGTGCAGCTTCGCCGCCTTGGCGGTGAGCTTCTCGACGAAGGCGTCAGCGACGCGCGCATCGACGATGACCCGCTCCGTCGACATGCAGATTTGCCCTTGATTGAAGAAGGCGCCGAACGCAATGCCGTCGACTGCGGCATCCAGATCGGCGTCGTCGAGTACAAGCACGGGTGCCTTGCCGCCCAACTCCAGCAGCGCCGGTTTGAGATGCTCGGCCGCGAGGCGCGCAATGATGCGGCCCACGTGGGTGGAGCCGGTGAAGTTGACCCGGCGCACCGCCGGATGCGCGATCAGACGCGCCACGATCTCGCCGGCATCTTCCGGCGCATTCGTGACGACGTTGACCACACCGTCGCCAAGCCCTGCCTCATGCAGACATGCACCAATCAATGCATGCACCCCCGGACACTGTTCCGACGCCTTGAGCACGACCGTGTTGCCGCATGCGAGCGGCATGGCCAGCGCTCGCGTGGCGAGAATGACCGGCGCGTTCCACGGCGCGATGCCCAGCACCACACCGACCGGCGAGCGCACGGCCAACGCGAGGCTGCCGGGCACGTCGCTCGGCATGACGCTGCCGTCGATTTGCGTGGTCATGGCCGCCGCTTCGCGCAGCATGTTGGCCGCGAGCATGACGTTAAAGCCATACCAGTTGGCCATCGCCCCGGTCTCGGCCGCGCCAATAGCAATGAAGTCGGCCGCGCGGCTGTCCATGCGTTCTGCGGCCGCGAGCAAACGCTGGCGACGCGCCGTGGGCGAGAGCGCCGACCACGCGGGGAATGCCGCCTGTGCCGCGTCGACCGCAGCGTCGGCATCCGCCAGCGTGGCTGCCGGGGCTCGCGTGGCGACTTCGCCCGTCACCGGATCGATTCGCTCGAACGTCGCTCCGCCTTGTGCGCCGCGCCACTGGCCGCCGATCAGCATCTGCACTTCATGCATTGCGCGATTCCTCTTTCGTCTGTTCGGTTACGGATGGTCGTTGCACTTCAGCGCTTGTAAGCTTGCAGACCCGGCTTGATCGACTTGTCGTCGAGGAACTGCTTGAGGCCCTGCTCGCGGCCGTGCTCCGGGTCGCGCAGTTGCGCCTGATCGAGCTTGGCGTACAGATAGTCCTCGCTTTGCTCCCACGTGAGTTCGCGAGCGCGCTTGAAGCCGTGCTTCGCGGCACGCAGCACCACCGGGTTCTTCTCGAGCAGCTTGGCGGCGAGCGCCAGCGTAGCGTCGCGCAGTTGGGCGAGCGGCACGCTTTGATTGACCAGCCCCATGTCGGCGGCTTCCACACCGGTGAACGTATCGCCGGTCATGATGTAGTGCAACGCACGACGATGCCCCACCGTATCGGCCATCGCCTTGCTCACCAGGTTGCCCGGCGGAATGCCCCAGTTGATTTCCGACAGGCCGAAGACAGCCTCATCGGCGGCGATCGCCAGATCGCAGGCCACCAGCGGGGAGAAGCCACCGCCGAAGCACCAGCCGTTGACCATCGCGATCGTCGGCTTCGAGTACATGCGCAGACGGCGCCATTGCCAATCCGATGCGTCGCGGCGCACGCGTTCCTGCACGATTTCCGGCCCGCCGTCGATCTCGCGGAAGTACTCCTTCAAATCCATCCCGGCCGTCCAGGCCGAGCCCGCACCCGTGAGCACGACCACCTTGATGTCGCCGTCGAGTTCAACGGCGTCGAGCACCTGATTCATCTCGGTGTTGAGCGTGGGGCTCATCGCGTTGCGCTTTTCCGGGCGATTGAAGATCACCCAGCCAATGCCGCCCTCGACCTTCACGTCGACCGTTTTCCAGCGCCCTTCGTATGCATTCATTTGCGTAATTTCCAAGTGTGCGGGGCAACTTGCGCCGCGCGCCGGGAGTGGCGCGCGGTGTTGCCAACACACACATTTAATATCAGGTAACCTTACATTGCAAGGATTGCGTTTTCGGTGAAAACCCTTAGCCGGAGATGTCAGAACGTATGACGCATGCCGAGCATCACGCCGGTTTGGCCCTGGCCTGCGGGCGGCGTGGTGCCGCCACCGCCGCCGCTGACCGAGTACGCGGCGCGTGCGCTATTGAAAAGATAAGCGGCTTGCGCGTAGACAGCGGTGCGCACCGACAGTGAATAGGTAGCGCGCAGTGTGGTCATGGTGCCGCGCGTGTCGTGATCGTTGTTGATGATGCGATACACCTCGCCGTCTACCAGCCACGCTGGCGTGAGGTTGTACGCCGCACCGAGATAGAACAGATTCGAGTGCGTGTTCACGGCAGCCGTCGAGACGCGACGGCCCAGCCATCCGCCCCCGAGTTTGAATGCGCCGTACTTGTAGTACGCACCGAAGGTTGCGCGCGCGTCTTTGTCGCTGCTGCTGTTGAAGGCCGACGGCGCCTGTCCGTCGAAGAAGTTGGCCGAAGCATTCGTGCCGCCACGCTGTTCTTCATACGACGCCGCCACGCCGAAATTGCTCGCGTCGTACTTGAGCATCACCGACCAGTCGCGGCACTGCACCGCCTGCCCCGGCACCTGGCCCGCGCAGGTGCCCTGCCCCGGCGAGTTGCCCGTGCCGCCGGAATCGCGGCCGAACGAATAGCCCACGCCGAAGCTCAGCCCCTGCCAGCCGACCTGATACGTGACGGAGTTATCGGTACGCGCGTTCGGGATGTAGGCATCGAACGAGCCCATGCCGTAGATGTCCGGGCCGAGCACGTCGGAGCCCAGCAGCGCGTAATACGTCATGGAGTATTGCCGGCCCAGCGCCAGCGTGCCGTACGGCCCCTTCACGCCCACGAAGGCCTGACGGCCGAACATTCGGCCGCCCTGCCCAAGATCGCCGCCGCGAATGTTGAAGCCGCTCTCCAACTGAAAGATCGCGGCAAGGCCGCCACCGAGATCTTCCGAGCCGCGCAGCCCCCAGCGCGACGGCAGCTCTCCCGTCACCCCCGGCACACGCCAGACGGCGCCATTCGAGCTCGCATGAGAAACGTACTCGATCCCGGTGTCGACGATACCGTACAGCGTGATATTCGATTGCGCGCCGGCGATGCCGGGGGCAGCCAGCACAGCGGCCGCGCCCAGGGTTGCGAGCGCACGAGTGCGTGAGGGAAATGCCATACCTGTCTCCTGATTATCGATGTCGTTATGTATGCAGTCTTGCGGCGGCGAGTGCGCGTGCGATGCGCGCACGAAAAAACGCGACGGGGCAGCCGAATGCCGTCCGTCGCGTGCAAGCGAGGCCAACCGGTTGATGCTGGTCAGTCAGCCGCGCGGGGACGACGGATGAGTGTGAGTGCGGCCAGCGCGGCCACGATCGTCACGGGGATGCTGGCGCCGATCACCACGGCTGCGCTGCTGCCCACCGCGAGCAACATGCCTGCGGCGAGCGGCCCGACCACCGAGCCGATGCGCCCGATGGCCACGGCCGCGCCCACCCCCGTGCCGCGCATCGCGGTCGGGTAGTAAGCGGCGGCAAGCGCGTAGAGCACAGACTGGCCGCCGATGATGAACATGCCCGCGAAGAACGCCGCCGTGGCGAGCACGCTGAAGCCTTGTGCGGCGGCCAGACCGATCAGCGATGCGATCATCCCCAGATACATGCCGCCGATCACGAGCGACATGCGCGCCCGATCCATCAGATAGCCGAGCACGAGCACACCAACGGCACTACCTGCATTGAAGAGAATCTGCACCCAGCCGATTTCGCCGCGCGCCAGACCGCGCGATCCCATGAGCGAGGGCAGCCAGTTGAGCAGGAAGTACAGCACGATGAGCGTGCAGAAGTAGGACAGCCAGAGCTGGATGGTCGACACGCCGCGTCCTTCGGAGAACAGCACCGACATCATCGGTGCCGGCGTGGCACGCTGGCCTTGCGCGGCCGCGGCGGCAAACGCACGCGACTCGGGCAAGCACCAGGCCAGCAACGGCAACAGCAGCAGCGGGCCGACACCGCCAACGTAGAAGATGTGCCGCCAGTCGGCATCGCTCACCGCCAGCATGCCGATGGTGGCCGCGATGCCGCCGCCCAGCGGAATGCCGCAATACATGATGCTCACGGCCGTACCGCGCGAGCGCGGCGCCACGGCTTCCGAGGACAGCGCAATCAGGTTGGGCATCGCCCCACCCAGCCCGACGCCCGTGAGAACGCGCACGATCACCAGCATCCAGAAGTCGGACACGAAGGCGGTCGCAATCGACAACACGCCGAACAGCGCCGCCGAGAGCATCAGCACACGCTTGCGGCCAATGCTGTCGGCCAGTCGCCCGCCCACCATCGCGCCGGGCAGCAGACCGAATGTGCCGGCCGAGAACGCGATGCCCATTTGCGCCACGCTCAGGCCGAACTCCTTGGCCATGCCGCGCGCGGCAACCCCGACCGACTGGAGGTCGAGACCTTCGAGCAACGCCACGGCAAAGCACAATGCCAGCGTCAGCACGACCGGACTGGTGTTGCTTGCCGCCCCGTCTGCCCCCAAAGGCAACGCACGTGCGTTGCCGTCCCGATTCGCTTCCATGGTGTCTCCTGTGATCTTCTTGATGGTCTTCGGTTACCGCCCCTCCGGGCAGCACCTGATTCGAAGTCAGTCGACACCGGCGACGACGCACGCGGGGGCTCGTCAACACCGATCATTTAATCAGGAAACCTGATATTAACGACGCAAGTGCAACAGGCACGGCGATGCCGCAAGTGCGGCTCGTCGTTGTCGTCTTACCGTGTCACTGGGATTCGGTCGCGCGTATCTTCGCGTCGACGGACTCCATTTAATATCAAGCAACCTGACAATACAAGCAATCGGCGGCTCGGGACAAACCCGGAGTCAGTCGCGCAGATTCCGCACGAACATTTCGATATGGCGTTGCACCACTGCGGCGTCTTCGCGGCTCACGTCGGCACGCATGCGTGCGTCGATTTCCTTGGCCACGACCTCGCACCGGGCGAGCACGCGGCGGCCTTCGTCGGTGAGTTGCAACAGCACGATGCGGCCGTGATTGGGGTCGGGCTCGCGGGTGATCCACTGGCGAGATGCCATGATGCTCACGACCTCGTTGGCCGACTGCGGGGTGATGAACGAACGTTGCGCGAGTTGCGCGTTGGATAGCTTGCCGCGTGCGTCGAGTACCGACAGCGCGGTGAACTGGGCCAGCGTGAGACCGAGCGGCGCGAGCGCTTCCGACATGTGGCGGCGCAGCAGGCGGTCAAGGCTGGCGATGACGTACGTCAGTCGCAGTTTGGAGCGGCGCGGACGCGCATCGGCCGAGCCCGGTGTTTCCTCAAGCGTTTCGCTGCCGGGTTCCGGCGCGCGGATGTCGCGGGCGGCCGCTGCGGCGGCAGACTTCTTTTTCTGGGGTACGACGCTCATGGTGAGATGGCGATCGAGCACAAAAGGTATGCGCAGCGTATCGCGTGGTGCGGGAAAGTCAGCAGTGTAACGCCGCCGCCACGCGGTGGCGACGGTCGGCCGGCGATTTCTCCCGACGATGAGCACCGCGACCGGCTTACGCCGGCCGTGCGTTCAACTGGCGAGCTTGCGGAACGTTTCGAGCACGGCGTCGCCCTTGAACGGCTTGACGATCCAGCCCTTCACCCCGGCGGCCTTGCCGCGCTCCTTCATCGCCGGGCTGCTTTCCGTGGTGAGCATCACCACGTTGACGGTCTTGTTCGCAAGTTCGCCGCGAATCTTCTCGACCATCGTCAGACCGTCCATGTTCGGCATGTTCACGTCGCTGATGACCAGCTTCACGCCCGGGCTGGCCTTGATCTTGGCGAGGCCGTCGCGGCCGTCGATAGCCGTGTCCACGTCCAGGCCGTTCTTGCGCAGGAAACCCGCGACTTCGTCGCGCACGGTGCTCGAGTCATCGACCACGAGAATCTTCGACATGGTGTTGTCCTTGTGTATAAGAGGGAGTAGGTGTGCGAGCCGGGATCTCAGAACAATTCCAGCGCCCCGGTCTCGACGGGTTCGGTGGCCACCTGTGCGGCTTCGCGAAACGCTTCCGGCGACCAGTTCAGACTGAATACGAAATGCTGATGCAACGTCACGGTCTGCGCGCTGACCGGATCGGTGAGTCGATAGACAAAGCACAACTGCGGGTTATCGGTGCCGAACGAGATGTACTTCTGCTTGTGATTGATCAGCAGAGGCACTTGTATCTGTGCGCGGTCCACCGACAAGGGGTCGCCCATGTAGCGGTTCTTGAACGCCCCCCAGATCAGGTTCGTCAACTCGCCGAGCATGCCGTTGAGTTCGCGAAAGCCCGCCTGGCCTTCGCAACGGCCCGTGTGCTCAAGCAATTGCATGAACGGCACCTGTTCGGCCTGCATCATCATGAACCCACGGCACCAGGCGCTCTCTAGCGGGATCAGGCTGAAGACTTCGCCGAAAATGATGCGATCGCGCACTACGCTGGGCGGCTCGCAGTGCATGGCGATCTCACCGAACAGACCACGAAACACGCCGTCGGTGATGTCGATCATGCCGCGCACAAGCGCTTCGGGATATTCGTGCTCCACGCTGTCTTCGAGGATCAAAAACTGGCTGGCCGGCTCGCGGGGGGTGCTTCGGTTCATGGTCGTAATTTCCTATGGCGTGCGCCGATTCAAAACAATTCCAGTTCGCCGCTGCTGTCCTGCGTCACGCTGAGTTCGGCGTCGAAGTCGAGCGGCGCGTGCGCGCAAACGCACAGCGTGGCAGCCAGACGCACCGAGCCGTCGAGCATGATGTCCCACGATGCCAGATGGTTCGGTTTGAGCTGCATGAGGTGAGGCACGCAGCGCGCGCTCAGCACGTACGGCGTCGACATGCCCAGATCGGGGAAGTAGGCGAGCAGTTCCTGATTGATCGCCCCACAGCAGAGATTGCTGATTTCGAGGAAGACTTCGCGAAACGGCTTGTCCTGCGCGTCGCCCGCGAAATACCGGGTGGTGACGTCGTCCTCGTCGAAATGCAGCACCAGCAGCATGCGAAAACCGATGGACGAGATCGTGAGCACGACCACGTTGGCGTACCGCGTCGCCATATCGACGTCGGCATCCGAGGCGGCCGAATCTGTCTGACGTACCTTGAGCGGCACGATGTCGCACGCGGTGTCGGGTGTGCGGGCCAGCCGCGTGCGGACCGCCTTGTGCAGAATGCGTTCGAAACTGTCGCGTGCGTGGGCGCTGATCACAACGAAACCTGCCTGCTTAGTGAAGACGGGAATGCAACTGCTGGGCCAACGATTCGACGCTCGAGAGCGAGGCCGCAATCATTTTGCCGCCCGCCTGAATGTCCTGAAACGTCGCGGTGGTCGTCACGTCGTTGCGGTGCAGGCTGTCGCGGTAGCTCTTCGAAAGCTCCTCCGAGCGCGTGGCGAGCGAGCGCACTTCGCCGGCAACGATGCCAAAGCCGCGCCCTGCCGAGCCCGCACGCGCCGCTTCGATGGACGCGTTCAGCGACACGATCAGCACGTGCCGGACAATCGACGCCAGTTCGTGGTTCTTCGCGTGCATGTCCTGGTTCTGCGTCATGAGCGAGATCATCTGCTCGTGCCAGCGCTCGAACGTCGCCGCCAGACCGCGCAGGCGCGCGGCCTCTGCGGCAATGCGTTGCGCCTCGGCCTGCCAGAGGCCCTTCGCCTCGAGCACGGCCGCCTCCGACTTGCGTGCAGCCTCCAAATCCAGTTCCGCCTGCGTCAGACTGGCCCGTAGCGCGGCAAGCGCCTCGTCGTGCGCGTGGGCGCCTTCCTCGCGGCTTGTCACGGCCAGACGCTCACGCTCCAGCGCCTGCGCCAACGCTTCGTCGTGCGTCTTGGTCAGCGCACGCCAATGTGCGGTGGCCCGCGCCATGCGCCAGCGATGCGCGACAAACGCCACCGCACCCGCGCCGATCACGCCGGCCAGCGCCCCTGCCAACAGCCATTCCACTGCTTCCATACGCCATTCGTCTCCGAAAGCGGCACGGCGGCGGCAGACCCGTCAGGTCCGCGCCGCCTTGCCCATCGTGCTTACTGTGCCAGCGGTGCCGACGATGCCAACGGTGTGGCGGCGCCTCAAACCTTGTCGGCTTGCGACAGACCACCGCGCGAGGCCGATCGCTCGCCAGCCTCGATGGCCGGCAGGTCCACGGCATCGGCCGCCACACTGTTCAGATCGAAGCCATCGACCACCAGGTTGTCGGGCAGACACACCACCGTCTGGAACTGACGGAATTCGGCACCCTTGCGCTCGTCGGTGAAGCGCAGTTCGATACGGCCATGTTCGCGGCGCACGAAGTCCTGCACGGCATCCATGCCCACCCCGCGCCCCGACACTTCGGTGACTTGCGCTGCCGTCGAGAAGCCCGGACGGAAGATGAACTGGGCAATCTGCTCGTCCGTCACATAGGTCTCGGCGGTAATCCAGCCGCGCTGAACGGCGATATTGCGGATACGGTGCAGCGCCAGCCCGCGACCGTCGTCGGCGAGCGTGACTTGCAGCATGTTGTGGTCAAGGCCGACTTCGATGTCGATGGTGCCCGCGGGCGGCTTACCCTTCATACGACGCTCGTCCGCACTCTCCAGCCCGTGATCCATCGAATTGCGCAGCAGGTGCATGAACACGTCGCGCAGAATCCGCACGGCGGGCGATCGCAGGCGGTAGCCGTTGTCGTCGATTCGCACGGCCGGGGCCGGCTTGCCGAGTTCGGCCGCAAGCGACGGCAACGAATCCAGCACACCGCCCAGCGCTTCGCCCACGCCTTCGGTGCCCAGCAGACGCAGCGTCTGGTGCACGGCGTCGCGCATGGCGACAAGTTGCTGCGGATCGTTCGGATCGGCCGCTTCGAGCATGCGCAGGCTGGCCCGGATGTGCGCGCGATCGACCACCATCGACTGTTCGTCGGCGGCTCTGCCCGGGCCCTTGCGGCCGAGACTCATCTCATTGATTTGGGCGTAGGTGTCGACCGCTTCGCGCACGCGTTCGAGTTCGCGCATCAGGCCGTCCTGATCCCACAGACGAGCGACGTCGGGCTGACGCAGATCGTGATAGCGCTGCTCGGTCTCGTGCACGACGTTCGTCAGATATTGCAGGTTATATGTGCGCGCGTTGCCCTTAATGGTGTGCATGTTGCGGAACAGCTCCGCGATGGCCGCACTGTCGGCTTGCGAATGCTTGCGGATGATGCGTTCGTTCTCGCGAATGAAGCCGGTCGAGCTTTCGATGAAGTGATGGAACTTCTCCTGACTCACCGCCAGAATCTCGCCGATCATCTCCAGCCGCTGCTTCTGCTCGTTCGCCTCGGCGGCGAGTTCGCGCAGCTCTGTCACATCGCGCACACACAGCATCAGACGCAGGATCGTGTCGCTCTCGTCGGTGATCGCCGACCACGTCAGATCGAGTTGCTTCACCCGGCCGTCGGGCATGCGCTTACCGATCTCGCCCACCAGCAGGTGTTCGTTAAAGGCGAAGTTGATGGCGTCCTGCCCGATACAGGCGTCGATGGCGGCCTCGACCTGCGAGAGCGCATTCGAACCCAGATCGCTCTCGCCGAAGACCAATTCCATGACGGGGCGCCCGGCGATGTCCTGCGTCTCGAAGATCGCTTCGAGGTAAGCCGAGTATTCGCCATGAACCTTCGAGCCGTCGACGACCGTCAGAATGCCCTGCTGCATGTTCTGCAACATCGCCTGAATGTCGGCCGTCTTCTGCTTGAGTTGCGCCGAGCGCTCCTGAATCTTCTCGATCATGCCGTTGAACGCCACGATCGAATGCCCGATTTCATCCATACGGCCGACCGGCACCCGGCGGGTGAAGTCCTGGCTGTTCGCGATCTCGCTCATCATGGCCTGCATGCGCGAGAGGGGACGCGTGATCTGGCGATACAGCAGCGCACCAATGGCCGTGAGCAGCACGATCGCCAACCCGGTCACCAGCGCGATGGCCGTAGTGGTGGTCGAGAGCGTGTCGTTGAGCGTGGCGATGGCCGAGTCTTTCTGACGGTTCTTCTCGACACGAAGCGTGTTGACTACGCCTTCGAGTTCGTCGCGATACTGCGCGACCATCGCGAAGAGAAACGCCTGCGCCATCTCGGTCTTGCCGGCCTGCTTGAGCTTGGCGGTGTCGCTGATCGCGTTGAAGTAGTTCTCGACGCTCTCGCGGGCTTGCGTCACCAACCCCTTCTGGGCGTCGCTCGCGGCGCCTTGCGCCTGACGGGCAAGCGACTGGTCAATTTCGCCGCGCAGTTTCTTGAGATTATCGAGCGCCTGCTCGACGACGGTGTCGTCCGGCGCGTAGACCAGCGTCATGGTGGCGATCTGCACCGCCTTGACTTGCGAGACGAGATCGGCGGAAGCCAGCGCGCTCGGCACTACGCCTTCCGTAACCTGCCGCACCTTATGAGCGCTGGCGCGAGTCTGATAGACCGCGTAGCCACCAATGATCGAGAGCGCCACAAACGTCAGGATCACCAATAGCGTTATTCGATGACGGATCGTCATTGCGTCGTTTCCCCGGGGTCGCACCGGCGCCCGGTGCCACGCGCGAACTGACGCAGTAGATCGGCCGCCGAATTAGTTTGTAGATTCCTCGTGCGATGTGATTATTGCGGGCGAATCGTGACGATTCGATGAATCAACAGAAGCTTCACGTATCCTCGATCCGGCAATGCCTTGTAGGAATCCGAGACGAGTGAGTGCACACGAACATCGCCGCGCGCCCCGCTCCGGTCCGCACAACGTCCCCCACAAACGAGAACAGCGCCGGTGGCACGGTGCAAGGCACACGCGCTACCGGCGCTGTTCGGACGACGCCTGGCTCAGTAACCGGCGGCCAGACCGTCGCGGCGACTGTCGCTGGCGGCGACATAGCCGCGTTCCGGATCGTTGCGATCCAGGCGCCAGATGTACTGGCCCGAGCCGAAGTCCATGTACGGGTCGTCGACAGACTTCAGCCGATGACCCATCGCCACCAGCCCGGCCACCGTTTCGCGGTCAAGCGTCGATTCGATATCGACGGTGAAGTCGCGATTGACCTTCCAGCGCGGTGCGTCGCACGCCGCCTGCGGCTGCTGGCCGTAGTCGATCATCCGCACGATCGATTGCAGATGGCCTTGCGGCTGCATGTCGCCGCCCATCACGCCGAAGCTCATCACGGCCTCGTGCTTGCCGTCGACCTTCTGTGTGAGGAACGCCGGGATGATCGTGTGGAACGGACGCTTGCCGCCCTCGACCACGTTGGCCGACTTCGGGTCCATGGAAAAACCGCAGCCGCGATTTTGCAGCGCGATGCCCAGGTCCGGCACCACGACGCCGGAGCCGAAGCCCATGTAGTTCGACTGGATGAAGCTCACCATCATGCCCTGCTCGTCGGCCGCCGCGAGATAGATCGTGCCGCCGGACTTCGGCATGCCGAAGTCGAAATGCGATGCGCGCTCCGGGTCGATGAGCTTGGCACGCGCGGTGAGATAGGCGTCGTCGAGCATCTGCTCGGGCGTGACTTCCATGGAACGCGGATCGGCAACGTATTTATAGAGATCGGCGAACGCGAGCTTCATCGCTTCGATCTGCAAGTGCTGCGAATGCACCCGGTCGACGGCCAGACGCGACACGTCGAACTTCTCGAGAATGCCCAGCGCCATGAGTGCCGCGATGCCCTGCCCGTTCGGCGGAATCTCATGCACGGTGTAGCCGCGATAGTCCTTCTCGATGGGTTTGACCCAGTCCGCACGGTAGTTGCGCAGATCGTCGGTCGTCATCGCGCCACCATGCTGCGCCGACCATGCGGCGATACGCTGCGCGATCTCACCTTCGTAATAGGCGCGCGGTCCGTGCTCGGCGAGCATGCGCAACGTGCGCGCATGGCCCGGCATGCGGACCATCTCGCTCGTCGTCGGGGCGCGGCCATTCGGCATGAACGTCTGCGCGTAGCCCGGAAAGTCTTTCAACTCCGGCACCGCCGCCGCCCATTTGCGCGCGACGATGTGCGCCACGGCATGCCCGCGCTCGGCGATCTCGATGGCCGGCGCCATGAGGTCGGCGAACGGCAGCTTGCCGAACTTGGCGTGCAGCGCCTCCCAGCCGGCAATTACGCCGGGCACGGTGGTGGTGTCGACTCCGCGCATCGGCTGCTTGGCGATGCCATGCTGCTCGCCGTACTTTTTACGGAAATAGTCGACGTTCCACGCGGCGGGGGCAACGCCCGAGGCGTTCAGGCCGTGCAGCGCCTTGCCGTCCCAGATCAGCGCGAAACAGTCGCCGCCAAGGCCATTGGACACCGGCTCGACGACCGTCATGCACGCGGCGGCGGCAATCGCCGCGTCGACGGCATTGCCGCCCTGCCAAAGAATGCGCAGACCGGCTTGCGCGGCAAGCGGGTGCGACGTCGACACGATATTTCGGGCGAACACCGGCAGGCGCGGTGTCGGGTACGGATTCTGCCAATTGAATTGCGTCATGGGACTCGCTGTTGACCTTTGTCTCGAATGGTTGGAATGGGCCTGTCAGGTGGCGATGCTGTCGAGTATCGCGTCTCTCGTCGTGCTATTGCTCGCGCGGATCGAGCGCGTCGCGCAAGCCGTCGCCCAGCAGGTTGAAGCCGAGTACCGTCAAGAAGATGGCGATACCGGGAAAAATGGACATCCAGGGCGCCTGTTCGACAAAGTCCTTTGCCGTATTGAGCATCGAGCCCCACGACGGCAAAGGCGGCAATTGTCCCAGCCCCAAAAACGACAGGCTCGCCTCGGCGATGATGGCGGTGGCCACCGTCAGGCTCGCCTGCACGATGATCGGCGGCAGCACGTTCGGCAAGATGTAGCGCACGATGATGCGCGTGTCGGTGAGGCCAATGGCGCGCGCCCCTTCCACATACTCTTCCGCCTTGACGGTGAGCGCCTGCGCCCGGGCGAGCCGCACGAAACGCGGCATCGCGGAGACGCCGATGGCGATCATCGCGTTCGTAAGGCTCGCGCCCAGGAACGCCGCCATCGCAATCGCCAGAATCAGGAACGGGATGGACAGCAGCGCGTCGGCCAGTCGCGAGATGATGGCGTCGACCCAACGGCCGAAATACCCCGCGAGCAGACCCAGCGGCACACCGATAATCACCGCAATGCCCACCGACACCACGCCCGCCGCGAGCGACGCGCGCGCGCCGAAGATCATGCGGGCGAGCACGTCGCGGCCTAGCTCGTCGGTACCGAACCAGTGCAGGGCACTTGGCGCCTGCCGCACGGTCATGAAGCTCGTGGCAACCGGATCGTAAGGCGACAGCCACGGTGCGAAGATCGCGACGATCACCGCGAACGCCACAATGACGGCGCCCGCGACCGCCGCCCGGTTGCGCACGAACTTGCGCAGCCCGCGATGCCGGCGTCGCGGCAAACGTTCGGCGCCGGCTGCGGCCGCGACGGGACGGCTCCCTTCGGGGGTCGGCGATGCAGAAGAAGTCGTTGGCAATGCGGCCATGTTCGGAAAGGTCTCAGGCGCGACGCAGGCGCGGGTTGAGCAAGACGTAGAGCACGTCGGCCAGCAGGTTCAGGACGATGAAACCGGCCGCCGTCACCAGCACGACGCCCTGCACCACCGCATAGTCGCGGTTGAACACGGCGTCGACGATCAGCTTGCCGAAGCCCGGAATCGTGAAGACTTGCTCGGTAAGCACGGCACCGGCGAGCAACTCGCCGAAAAGCAGTGCGAGTACCGTCACGATGGGAATCAGAGCATTACGCAGCGCGTGCTTGAGCACAACGGTGCCGCGCAGCAGGCCCTTGGCGCGCGCCGTGCGAATGTAGTCGGTGCGCAGCACGCCGAGCATGGCGCTGCGCGTGTGGCGCATCAATTGCGCGCCCAGCGCCGCCCCGAGCACGAACGCGGGCATCACCATCGTCTTGAAGCTCATCCACAGGTCTTCGCCCGGCGGCACGTAGCCCGAGGACGGCAACAACTGCCAGCGCACGGAGACGAGAAAGATCAGCAGAATGCCGAGCCAGAAGTTCGGGATCGACATACCCGACAACGCCAGCACGTTCGCGCCGTAATCGACCGCCTTGCCTCGATTGGCAGCCGACAGAATGCCCAGCGGAATGCCGATCCCGATGGCGATCACCAGACCGAACATCGCCAGTTGCAGCGTGACGGGCAGCTTCTGCGCGATGAGTGTCGTCACCGGCTCGCCCGTGCGCAATGAGGTGCCGAGATTCCCCTGCAGTACATCGCCGATCCATAGCGCGTACTGCGTGGGCAACGGCTTGTCGAGGTGATACTTCTCACGCAGTGCCGCGATGACCTGCGGGTTCTGGTCCTCGCCGGCCATCGCGAGCACGGGATCGCCGGGCAACATCTTCTGTAGCCCGAAGATCATCATCGACACGATGATGAGCGTGGGGATCGCAACCAGCGCACGATGAACGACGAGGCGCAGCATGGTGGCTCCTTCTCCTTATCCCGGTTATCCCGCTTATCCCTTCACGCTCACGCCGCGCAGGCGAATCAGCCCGTCGGGATAGGCGACGAACCCTTGCACCTTCTTGCTGAGCACATACGGCCACGGCTGCACGTACAGATAGAGGATGGGATTCTCGTCGGCCAGGATCTTGTTCGCGCCATCGTAGAGCGGCTTGCGCTCGGCCACGCTCGACTTCACGCGCGCCTCGTTCAGCAGCCTGTCGACGTCGGCATTGCAGTACTGGCCGTAGTTCAGGTTGCCTTTGCAGGTGACGAACTGATGCAGATTGCCGTCGGGGTCGACACGCCCCGACCAGCCGTTATAGAGCACGTCGAAGTCTCCGCGGTGGGCCGCATCGAGCGCCGCCGCGTAGTCCATCGGACGCAGTTTCAGCGTTATGCCCGCCTCGGCAAGCATCGCTTGCAACATCTGCGCCATCTGATTGGCCACCGTGTTGTTGCCGAAGCTCAGCGTCACGTCGACCTTTTCGAAGCCCGCAGACTTGAGCAGTGCCTTCGCCTTGGCCACATCGCGCTTGGTCGTCTTGATCGACGTATCGTAGTACTGGCCCGAACGCGGCAGCGCCTGATTGGCCGGCGTGAAGATACCGCCGCCGATGACCTGGTTGATGGCGTCGCGATCGATCGCCAGATCGAACGCCTGACGCACGCGCTTGTCACGCAACGCTTTCGGCGCGTTCGCCGCCACGTTGAACGTCAGGCCGTAATAACCCAGCCCATCGATGGAGACGAAGTTCAGGTTGGCATCGCGCTTGACCGACTTCACATCGGACGGCGAGAGGCGTTCGAGCATATCGAGCGAGCCCGAACGCACATTGGCCAATCGCACGGTCGTGTCGGGAATCGGCAGGAAGATGACCTTCTGTGTCGGATACTTGTCGGCATCCCAGAAGCCCGCGAATTTCTCCAGCACCACACGATCGTTCTGCACACGTTGCACGAACTTGTACGGCCCGGAGCACACGGGGCGAGCCTGCACGGCGGCGTCGTCGGCGAGCGTCTTGGGCGCGAGCATCATGCCCGCGCGGTCGGACAGCGTGGCGAGCAGCGCAGAATCGGGTGCCTTGAGCACGATGTTGACGGTCGTGTCGTCAACGGCGTCGACGCGATCGATGGAGGACAGCTCGCTCTTGCGATTGCTCGCCGGCAGGCTGCGTGCGCGGTCGAGGTTGGCCTTGACGGCACGCGCGTTGAACGGCTCGTCGTCGTGGAATTTCACGCCCTGACGCAGCTTGAACGTCCATGTCTTCCCGTCGGCGCTGACGCTCCACGACGTGGCGAGCATCGGCACGAACTTCAGATCGGTGCTGATATCGACCAGCGAGCTGCACAGAGAACGCAGCACCATGCGATCGACGACCTGCGAACTGCGAGCGGGATCGAGCGAACCGATGTCCTCCTGCAAACCGATGCGAAGGGTCGACTGCGCCATCGCAGAGGCCGCACCGGCCGTCAAAGACGCCGCCAGAACAAGATCGAGCAAAACGTTGCGCATGCGTGAGATCCCTTGAGTGTGATGGAGTGGTGAAATGAGGGTTAACCGGTGATTGCAATGTCCGCCTGTGCCTGCCGGGCGCGATACAGCGCGAGACGCTCCCCCAGCTTCTCGCTGGGTGCCGTCGCGCGCGCGGGGCTCGCACCGGCGTTCTGAATCTCACGCCAGAAATGGCAGGCCACCTGCCGCCCGTCGGGCAGCACTTCGTCGATCGGCCGTTGCTCGCGGCACGCGGGCTTTGCATGCGGGCATCGCGGATGGAAACGGCAGCCGGGCGGCGGGGCGGTCGGGCTCGGTAATTCGCCGCCCAGCGGCGCACGTTCGCGCCGCAGGTGCGGGCGGCTCGCCGGAATGGCTTGCAGGAGCGCCTGGGTGTAGGGGTGCAAAGGGTTGTCGAACAGCGCGTCGGCACTCGCCAGCTCCACAATCTCGCCGAGATACATCACGGCCACGCGGTCGCTCATGTGACGAATCACCGCCAGATCGTGGGCAACCATGATGAGCGTCAGGCCGAAGTCGTGCTTGAGGCGCTCCAGCAGATTGATGACCTGCGCCTGTACCGAAACGTCCAGCGCCGAGACCGGCTCGTCGCCAACGATCACGCGCGGCTCACCCGCCAACGCGCGTGCGATGCCGATGCGCTGACGCTGACCGCCGGAGAATTCGTGCGGAAAGCGCTGCGCATAGTCAGGTTGCAGACCGACGGTGCGCAGCAGTTCGGCCACGCGTTCGTCGCGGGCGCGCCCGCGCGCGAGCCCATGCAGGGCGATGGGTTCGCCAATCAGTCCGCCCACCGTCATGCTCGGATTGAGCGACGCGAACGGGTCTTGAAAGATGATCTGCAATTCGCGCCGCAGACGGCGCATCGCCCCCGCGCCCAGCGTCATGATGTCTTCGCCCTGATAGCGCACTTCGCCGCGCGTGGCGTCGAGCAGGCGCAGGAGCAGCCGTCCCAGGGTGGATTTCCCGCAGCCGGATTCGCCCACGATGGCGAACGTCTCGCCCGCCTGTACGGCAAACGAGACGCCATTGACGGCATACACCGTAGGAGCACGGGAAAAGCCGACGCGATGTCCGCCGAAGTGCTTGGTCAGGTCGCGCGCTTCAAGCAGCGGGGATGAGGATGGGGCGTTCATACGGCAACCTCTTCCATCGGCGCGGCGGGAGGTGTCAGCGCTTCGACTGGCGCAAGCCAGCAGGCGACGCGATGCGCGCCGGACAGCGTGCGCTGCGCAGGCGCCTCGCGGGTGCAGCGGGCTTCGGCGAACGGGCAACGCGGTGCAAAACGGCAGCCGGCAGGCATGCGCTCCGGCGACGGCACGGTGCCGCGAATGGTGGCGAGCGTGCCGTCGCGCTTGCCGATCGACGGAATCGCCCCCATCAGCCCGATGGTGTAAGGATGCTGGGGGTCGTCGAAAATCTCATCGACCGTGCCATATTCGACGATGCGCCCCGCATACATCACGGCCACATCGTCGGCGACTTCCGCCACCACGCCCAGATCGTGCGTAATGAGGACAACCGCGGT
Organism: Pandoraea sp. SD6-2; assembly: GCF_000389825.1. Classification (NCBI taxonomy): domain Bacteria; kingdom Pseudomonadati; phylum Pseudomonadota; class Betaproteobacteria; order Burkholderiales; family Burkholderiaceae; genus Pandoraea; species Pandoraea sp. SD6-2. Next base: position 227,503 of record NZ_KB944425.1, read on the forward strand.
ACCGGTTTCTCGCTGCAGTGTCTGAATCAGCGAGAGCACCTGCGCCTGAATCGTCACGTCGAGCGCCGTGGTCGGCTCGTCGGCGATAAGTAGCGCGGGTCGATTGGCCAGCGCCATCGCGATCATCACGCGCTGGCGCATGCCGCCGGAGAGTTCGTGCGGATAGTTGTCGAGCCGCGTCTCGGGTGCGGGAATGCGCACCCGCTTGAGCATGTCGAGCGCCTCGGCGCGCGCCGCGCGCCGGTCCAGCCCCCGGTGGCGGCGAATGCCTTCTTCAATCTGATGACCGATGGTGAACGCCGGATTCAGCGAGGTCATCGGCTCCTGAAAGATCATCGCAAGCCGATTGCCGCGCAGATCGGCAAACTCGCGCTCGTCCAGCGCCAGCAAATCCCGGCCTTCGAACATCGCCCGGCCCGCCACGACATTGGCCGGCGGGCTCGGCAACAACCCCATGAGCGCGAGCGACGTCACGCTCTTGCCGCATCCCGATTCGCCGACGATGCACAGCGTCTTGCCGGGATGCACGGCAAACGAGACGCCGTCGATCAGGTTGGGCGCGTCGGACGCCTTGGAAAATTTCAGCGATAGTCCGGTGACATCGAGCACCGGCCCAGCGTCTGCGGGCATGGTCATGGGCGCGTTGTGTGGGTCGGTCTTCTTGCCCTGCTTGCCGGCAAGCCGGTCATGAGGGAGGTGCATGACACGATTATGTCTCCCACGCGATCAAAAGAAATATTAATATTTCTTTTTCATCCTTAAATTATTTTTAACTTCCAAATGCTGACATTGCGGATGTTGAAGACGTTCCGGTTGGTGGCGCAAACCGGCTCGTTCGCGGCGGCAGCGGAGCGTGCCGCGTTGACCCAGGCGGCGGTCAGCCTGCAAATGCGGGGGCTCGAAGACGCCGTCGGCCAGCGGTTGTTCGATCGGCGCGGGCGGCAGATCACGCTCACACGTCAGGGGCGCGACCTGTTTCCCCGCGTGGAGCAGATTCTGGCACTCACGGCCGAACTGACCGCGACCCCCATCGATGCCATGCACGGCCCGGTCACTATCGGCGCAGTGGTGTCGGTCATCGGCGCGTTGTCGCTCGCGGTCGCAGAACTCAAGACGGCGCATCCCCGGCTCGACGTACGGCTCACGTCGGCACGCTCGGACGAACTCACCGAACTCGTCGAACAAGGCGAAGTCGATATCGCCGCCGTGGTCGCACGCGCCGACGATGCCCGTGCCGACGGACTGGTGTGGACGCCGCTCTACACCGAACCGATGGTCATGATTGTGAATCGCGACGTGATCGAGACGGAACTCCGCGAGACCGACCCGCAGCGCATTCTCGACGAACACGCGTTTCTGCGCTTCGACCGGCGCGTTCGCACCGGGATGGTGGTCGAGCAGGCGTTGCGCGCGGCAAAACTCAGTGTGTCCGAATACCTCGAGCTGAACTCCATCGAAACGATTGCCGCACTTGTGCGCAAGAATGTCGGCGTGTCCGTTCTGCCGCTGCTGCATCGCGGCGACTGGCAATCCGACCCGCTGTTGCGCATCGTTCCGATTGCGCAGCCGCCTTTGCTGCGCATGGTCGGGATGATTCATCGCGAACACGATTCGCGCACGCACAACATCACGGCCGCCATCGCCGGCATGCTGCAAGACGTGTGATTCCCCCGGAACGTAAAAACGGCGCGAACTCGTCGCGCCGTCGGCAGAAACGATGTGACGCGCAGCGTCAGTCGCGTGTCTCGAAGGCTTTGTTGATGCGCAACGCCAGCAATGTGCAGACCGTGCCCGAGAGCAAATAGGCACTCACGGCGATCAGTCCGAACTCGGCCGACAATCCCAGCGCCACGAGCGGCGCGAACGCCGCACCGAACAGCCATGCGAAATCGGTCGTCAGCGCCGCCCCCGTGTAACGGAAACGTTGCTCGAAGTTCGACGTCACCGTCCCGGCCGCCTGCCCGTACGACAACCCGAGCAGCGCAAAGCCGACCAGAATGAAGATGTCCTGCCGTGTCGAGCTACCGCCCATCAGGAATGGCGCAAAGAGAGCAAACACCCCGATGAAGATGGCAAACAGGCCCAACGTGGTGCGCCGGCCGATGCGGTCGGCAATGCGTCCGGAAATGACCGTGCACACGATGGCGATCACCGCACCGCATAGCTGCACAATCAACACGCTGTTCAGATCCTGCGTGTTTTGCAAGGCAATCCACGACAGCGGAAATACCGTCACCAGATGGAAGAGCGCATAGCTGGCCAGCGCCGCAAATGCACCGAGAAAAATGTTATAGCCCTGCGAGCGCACCATCTCACGCGTGCTGATCGGCTCCAGTTGGCCCTCTTCCAGCATCTCCGTGTATTCGTGCGTCACCACCAGACGCAACCGCGCGAACAGCGCCACCACATTCACGGCGAAAGCGACATAGAACGGATACCGCCAGCCCCACGAGAGGAAGTCGTCGGACTCGAGACTCCAGTGCAGGAACAGGAACAGCCCCGCCGCGATGATGAAGCCGATCGGTGCGCCCAACTGCCCCATCATCGAATACCACCCGCGCCGCTGTGGCGGGGCGTTCATGGCGAGTAACGACGGCAAGCCGTCCCACGAGCCGCCAAAGCCGATGCCCTGCACCAGACGGAAGAAAGCGAGCAGCCAGATGGAGCGCTCACCCAACACCGAATAGCCCGGCAGGAACGCCATGCCGGCCGTCGCCGTGCCGAGCACGAACAGCGCCGCCGTGAGCTTCACACTGCGGCCCCAGCGGCGCTGCACGGTCATGAACAGCGCGGTGCCGAAGGGACGCGAGATAAACGCGAAGGAGAAAATCGTGAACGCGTACAACAGGCCGCGCAGACCGTCGGCAAATGGAAAGAAAACGTGGGGAAAGACGAGCACGGCGGCGATGCCGAACACAAAGAAGTCGAAGTACTCGGAGGCGCGGCCGACGACCACCCCGACCGCGATTTCCTCCGGCGCAATGCGGGACTTGCTCCCGTGATCGTGCGCCGTCGTCGCGACGGTGACGCCCGGCGGCGTCGGCGGTTGATGAGCACTGCTTGACATTATCGGACCCCCTTGCGGATCGGGATGACCATGACACTCGTGCCAGAAAAGCATCGCAGGTATCGCGAATCGACGCTATAGGGTTTACCCTCAATTGCTGCATCAGGGTGGGAAGTCCATGATGGACCCGGTCTGAGGCTACGGTTCCATCGATCGCAGCATGACTTCCCCCAAGTTCCTTCGCGGGGTACTTTTACTCCCCGCCGCCGCGTTGCTGTCCGGATGCAATACCGTCTTGATGTCGCCTTCGGGCGATCTCGCGGTAAGGCAGCGGGACATCATCATCGTTTCCACCGTCTTGATGTTGCTGATCATCGTTCCGGTGATCGTGCTGACATTGCTCTTTGCGTGGCGCTACCGCGCCTCGAACAAGAACGCGGTCTATACCCCCGAATGGGATCACTCGACGCTGCTCGAACTGCTCATCTGGGCCGCGCCGCTGCTGATTATCATCGCGCTCGGGGCGCTCACCTGGGTGAGCACGCACAAGCTCGACCCGTACCGTCCACTCGAGCGCATCGACGCCAGACGCGATCTCCCGCCCGACACGCGAGCGCTCACGGTACAAGTGGTTGCGATGGACTGGAAGTGGCTGTTCTTCTATCCCGATCAAGGCATTGCGACTGTCAACGAACTGGCCGCACCGGTGGACCGGCCGATCCGTTTCGAGATCACGTCGACCACGATGATGAACTCGTTCTTCGTGCCCGCACTCGCGGGTCAGATCTATGCGATGCCAGGCATGGAGACGAAGCTCCACGCGATCATCAACAAGCCCGGCATCTATGACGGTTTCTCCGCGAACTACAGCGGCGCAGGCTTCTCGGGCATGCGCTTCAAGTTCCACGGTCTCTCGGCAGACGATTTCGATGCGTGGGTGCAGCAGGTCAAGACGAAGGGCGACAACCTCACGCGCGACAAGTACGCGGCGCTTGAGAAGCCGAGCGAATGGGTACCCGTGCATTACTACGGCGACGTGGCGCCCAATCTCTACGACGCGATTCTGAACCGCTGCGTGCAGCCTGGGCAGCCTTGTCTGAAGGACATGATGGATCAGCCCAATCACCAGCACGCGAGCCGAGCGCCCGCAGGCAGAACCGATGCGTTGCTTGCCGATGCGATGTGCACGGCAGAAAACACCGTGCAGTTCGCTTCCGGCATGCGGCGTGCCCCCGGTGAGGAGCTCACGCAGTGACGCGCGCCGCGCGCAACCCCCGACAATGATGCGCCTCGCGCGCGAATGATTCCAGGCTCTCGCTTATGGACATCGTCAAGCTGATCTTCGGCCGCCTCACGCTCGAGGCGATCCCGTACCACGAACCGATCCTGCTCGCGACGTTCGCGGGCGTGGCGATCGGCGGCATTGCCGTACTGGGCGCCATCACGTACTTCAAACTGTGGGGCTATCTGTGGCGTGAGTGGTTCACGAGCATCGATCACAAGAAGATTGGCGTCATGTACGTGATCCTCGGCATCATCATGTTGCTGCGCGGCTTTGCCGACGCCGCGATGATGCGTTTGCAACAGGCGGTCTCGTTCGGCGACAACATGGGGTATCTGCCGCCGCATCACTACGACCAGATCTTCACCGCGCACGGCGTGATCATGATTTTCTTCGTGGCGATGCCGCTCGTGACCGGCCTCATGAACTTCGTGGTGCCACTGCAAATCGGCGCGCGCGACGTGGCGTTCCCGTTTCTCAACAACTTCAGCTTCTGGATGACGACGAGCGGTGCCATGCTCGTGATGATGTCGCTGTTCGTCGGCGAATTCGCCCGCACCGGCTGGCTGGCGTATCCGCCCTTGTCGGGTGTGCTGCAGAGTCCGGATGTCGGAGTCGATTACTACATTTGGGCACTACAGATCGCCGGGATCGGCACCCTGCTCTCGGGGATCAACCTGCTCGTGACCATTGTGAAGATGCGCGCGCCGGGTATGTCGATGATGCGCATGCCGGTCTTCACGTGGACCTCGCTGTGCACGAACGTGCTGATCGTGGCCGCTTTCCCGGTGCTGACCGCCGTGCTCGTACTGCTGGCGCTGGATCGCTACGCGGGCACCAATTTCTTCACGAACGATCTCGGCGGCAACGCCATGATGTACGTGAACCTGATCTGGATCTGGGGCCACCCCGAGGTCTACATTCTCGTGCTGCCGGTGTTCGGCGTGTTCTCCGAAGTTGTCGCCACGTTCTCCGGCAAGCGTCTGTTCGGCTATGCGTCGATGGTCTATGCGACGGTCGTGATTACCGTGCTGTCGTACCTCGTATGGCTGCACCACTTCTTCACAATGGGCTCCGGCGCCAGTGTGAATTCGTTCTTCGGCATCACCACGATGATCATCTCGATACCGACCGGGGCGAAGATGTTCAACTGGCTGTTCACCATGTATCGCGGGCGTATCCACTTCGAGGTGCCGATGCTCTGGACGGTCGGCTTCATGGTGACGTTCGTCATCGGCGGCATGACCGGCGTGCTGCTCGCCGTGCCGCCGGCGGACTTCTCGCTGCATAACGGCCTGTTCCTGATTGCGCACTTCCACAACGTGATCATCGGCGGCGTGATCTTCGGGGTCATGGCCGCGATTACCTACTGGTTTCCCAAGGCCTTCGGTTACCGTCTCGATCCGTTCTGGGGCAAGTGCTCGTTCTGGTTCTGGTTCATCGGCTTCTACGTCGCCTTCATGCCGCTGTATCTGCTCGGTCTGATGGGCGTGACGCGCCGCGTGAGCCACTTCGACGATATGTCGCTGCAAATCTGGTTCCAGACCGCCGCCGTGGGCGCCCTGCTCATCGCCATCGGTATCGGCTGCTTCATCATCCAGCTCGTGGTGAGCTTCATGCGCCGCGAGCAACTGCGCGACGAGACGGGCGACCCGTGGAATGGCCGCACGCTGGAATGGTCGACGTCGTCGCCGCCGCCGGCCTACAACTTCGCCTTCACGCCGATCGTTCACGACAACGACGCCTGGTGGCAGATGAAGCAGCACGGCTTCAAGCGTCCGGAGACCGGTTTCATCCCGATTCACATGCCGAAGAACACGGGCGCGGGCATCATCCTCGCGGGGCTTTCGACGGTCTGCGGCTTTGGGCTCATCTGGCACATGTGGCTGGTGGTGATCGTCGCGTTCGTGGCGCTGCTCGCGGTCGCGATCGGTCATACGTTCAACTATCACCGCGAGTACTACATCCCGGCCGATCAGGTCGAACACACGGAGGCAGCGCGCACGCGACTGCTCGCCCAGAATGTCTGACACGACCGCTACCTTCCCGCCAGGGGGCGCCCCGCTCGGGGCCCACGCCCCGAGCCCGCCGCGCGACGGCGAGTTGAAGTTCATGATGACGAGCGACTACCACCCGCCAGGTGGGACCTTGCTCGGCTTCTGGGTCTACCTGATGAGCGACTGTCTCGTCTTCGCCTGTCTATTTGCGGCGTATGGCGTGCTCGGGCGCAACTACGCGGGCGGGCCGACCGGCGCAGAGCTGTTCGAGCTGCCGCTCGTGGCAGTGAATACGACTTTCCTGCTGCTCTCGTCGATTACCTACGGTTTCGCGATGCTCGAGATGCAGAAGCGCCGCCAAAGCGCCGTGCTCGGCTGGCTGGCCGTCACCGGCGTGCTCGGGGCCGCATTTCTCTCGCTGGAACTGTATGAATTCGCGACCTTCATTCACGAAGGCGCCGGCCCGTGGCGCAGCGCGTTCCTCTCCTCGTTCTTCACGCTGGTGAGCACGCACGGGCTGCACGTCACGTTCGGCATCATCTGGCTCATCACCCTGATGGTGCAGGTCGGCAAGCATGGCCTCACGGCGCCCAACCGCCGCCGCCTGATGTGCCTGTCGATGTTCTGGCACTTTCTCGACGTCGTGTGGATCGGCGTCTTCACGTTTGTCTATCTGATGGGAGCGCTGCCGTGAGCACCCACGACTCGACGTTGCACGATGCCGACGGGCACGACCACGACCATGACGATGAGGGACCGCACAGTACCCTGCGCGGCTATACGACCGGCTTCATCCTGTCGGTCGTGCTCACCGCCATTCCGTTCTGGTTCGTGATGGGCGGCGTGTTCGAAAAATCGAGCACCACTGCCATCATGATTCTGTTTCTGGGCGCGATACAGATCGTCGTGCACATGATCTACTTCCTGCACATGAACGGGAAGTCCGAAGGCGGCTGGAACCTGTTGTCGCTGATCTTCACGATCGTGCTGGTGGTAATCACGCTGTCGGGCTCGCTATGGGTGATGTATCACCTGAACCAGAACATGATGCCGGGTATGATGCAGGATACGAAAAACCTTCCTTGAACGGCATTTCCCTTGAGCAGCAATCGACTTCATGATTCGGGGGGCGCACAGCGTCCCCCGCGCGCTTCCGGCGCGCCCGCCCGTCCCTCCCCCCTTCGGCTGGTCGTCCTCGGCGTCATCACGCTGGTATTGATCTCCGTGTTCGCCTCCCTCGGCACCTGGCAACTCCAGCGCCGCGCCTGGAAGCTCGATCTGATCGAGCGCGTCAATTCCCGCGTGCATGCCCCGCCGGCCCCGGCCCCCGTGCGTTCGCAGTGGGCCGCCGTCAACGCAGCCGACGACGAATATCGTCACGTCTCGCTCACCGGCGCGTATCAGTTCGACAAAGACACGTTAGTGCAGGCCGTTACCGATCTGGGTGGCGGGTATTGGGTGCTCACGCCGCTGCGCACGGCTGACGGCGGCGAAGTGCTCGTCAACCGAGGCTTCGTGCCGCCCGGTTGGAAAGAAGCCGCACCGCCCGCACCGGCGGGCGAAGTCACCGTCACCGGTCTGTTGCGCATGCCCGAGCCGGGCGGTGGCTTCCTGCGCAAGAACGCACCGGCGGAAAACCTCTGGTATTCGCGCGACGTCGCCGGCATTGCAGCCGCTCGCGGCCTGACAGCAACCGATGTCGCGCCGTATTTCATCGACGCCGACGGCAAACCGGGTGCGAATGCCGGCACCAACGCCGTCCGGGGCGACGCCGAAGCCCTCACCGGCAAGCCCCCCGCACGCGACTACCCCGTGGGCGGACTCACGGTGGTGCAGTTCCCGAACAACCACATGAGCTATCTGCTGACGTGGTATGCGCTGGCCCTCATGTCGGCTGTGGCCGGCTGGTTCGTCATCCGGCTCGAACTGCGCAAGCGCGCCGAGTAAGACCCGGAACGACGCGGCCTCACGCCGCCGCCGCAATGGCGTCGGCGATCCGCGACGCAATCTCCGGCAGCCGTGCGTCGTCGAGCGCGGCATAGCCCAGTACCAGTCCGGGGGCGATAGCCTGCGACCGGGTGAACTCCGCCAGTCCTTCCACGAATACGCCCTGCCCACGCAGCGTCGCGACAAGCGCCGCTTCGTCGGCGCGCGGGGGTAACCAAAGCAAGAAGTGAAAGCCTGCATGCTCGCCGGTAATGCGGCAGGGCGTCGTTAGCCGCGCGCGAAGCGCGTCGAGTAGTAGATTGCGGCGGCGCAGATAGACGCTGCGCGAAGCGCGCAAATGCCGCGCGAAATCGCCAGCATCGATATAGCTCGCCAATGCCATCTGCTCGATAAGACTGTTGGCCCGCCCCGATGCCGAGCGAAGCCCGGCAATACGGGTAAGCAACGCCGGAGGTGCCAGCAAATAACCGATGCGCAGCGACGGGAACAGCGACTTGTTGAAGCTGCTGCAGTGAATCACGCGGGTGTCGGTATCGATGGCCTTGAGCGCCGGCAATGGCGCGCTGCCGTAACTGAACTCGCTGTCGTAGTCATCCTCGACGATCCACACGTCGCGCGCCGACGCCCATTCGAGCAGTTGCACGCGTCGGTTGATCGACATGGTGGTGCCTAACGGCGCCTGATGTGCGGGCGTGACGTAGGCGATACCCGGACGCGCCGCCCCCGCACGGTCTGCGGCCGTCACGACAAAGCCTTCGTCGTCGACCGGCACGCTCACGCAGCGCTGCGGCGGCACCTTGAGCAGCGACGCCAGATTCTTGTATCCGGGGTCTTCGAGATAGAACGCCGTGTTGTCGCCCGCCAGCACATCGGTGACGAGATCGATCGCATGGCGGATGCCGGTCGTCACGACAATCTCGGCGGCGTCGCAAGCAATACCGCGTGTCATGCGCACATATCGCGCGATGCTCTCTCGCAGCGGCAAATAGCCGCGAGGATCGGTGTCTGCCAGCAACTCGGGGGTGACGGCGCGCAGCGCGCGGTTCATGTGCTTGCGCCACGTCGACAGAGAGAACAACGCGGCATCGACCGAACGGCCCGTCTTGAGCGCAATCGACGCGGCGTTTTCGGGTAACGGCACGACCGGCGTCCCAGCGTCCTGCATGGCACGAGATGACGTCGCTGCCGCAGCCAGATCCGCGACGACCTCCGTACCCGCGCCGACGCGGCTCGCCACATAGCCCTCGAGCGTCAATTGCTCGAAAGCCAGCGTAACGATGCCACGCGACACTCCCCATCGCTCCGCCAGCGTGCGTGTCGATGGCAGCCTGTCGCCTCGCCGCAGCTCGCCCGCCACGATGCGCTCTCGCACACAGCGATAGACCCATGCCTGACGCGTCTCCTTCTCGCGACGATCCGCAAGCGGCAATTCAAGCGATTGGCTGAGGTGTCGTCGGCGCATGGCAGTGGATAAGGAGAAGGGGCGCAGGGATGGAGAAAGGCTCGCAAATTCGTGCGGCGCCGCACGGAAAACCCAAAGTGGACCAATCAAACACTCGATAATTGGCGCTTCGAATTATACAAGTCAGACCGTATTCTTATCGACGTGCCCCTTGTGCCGCAGGCTGCAACGCGACAAGTGGCCCCTCAAAGTCATGACGATCAGTGGAGAGATTCGATGGAGTTGGCACAAAGAGAAGCGGTCGGGGCGAAGTTCAGCGCTGCCGCCATGCAACGCGCTCAGGCCCTCACGTGGGAGGCGGCCGAGAAGATCGCCGCGCTCATCAAGCCCGGCATGTGCGAATCGGAAGCCATTACCGCGAGCAAGGCGCTGCTCGACACGCTTGGCATGGATCGCATCTGGCATCCGGTGCTGATCCGCTTCGGCAAGAACACCCTGCGCACGTTCGGCGAGCGCAGCGACGACGATCCGGTGCTCGGCGAAGACGATATCTACTTCGTCGACATCGGCGTGGTATTCGGTGCACACGAGGGCGATTGCGGTTTCACGCACACGACCGGCACCGACGCCGAGATGCAACGCTGTGCCGACGACGCGAAGCGCCTGTTCGGTATCGTGCGGGATCACTGGCGCACGCAAGGCGTGAGCGGCCAGGCCCTGTACGAGTTCGCGAAGCAGCAAGCCGGGGCGATGGGCTGGGTGCTCAACCTCGACATGAAAGGCCACCGCGTGAGCGACTTCCCCCACGCCATCTACAAGGCAGGCAAACTGGCCGACCTGACCGACACCCCCAGCGGCGGCCTGTGGATTCTGGAGATCCAGATCGCGCACCCGACGCGTGCGTTCGGCGCGTTCTACGAAGACCTGCTGGTCTGATTCGCCCCGCGAGCGGCATCGCGCCGCCCAGGCCATGACGACGTGGTGACAGCGCAACAGCATCGGGGTGGAATCTTATCTTTTCGCCTCTTTGCGCATCGCGATCCGCCCGGTTTCGGTGGACAATCCCTCCCCATCATCCGACCCCAAATATGGCCAAACGCTTGCCGGTGAAGGCGCGAGCACATTTTGGCGAAATGTCCAGAGCCACCCGATGTGGCGTTGTGGCCCGCCGCCCGGACTTTTGGCACATCTTTCCCCAATTACCCGTTATGCGTTAACGTTCGATAGCCGACGGATTTTTTACGCACGTCAGTCATACGGCAGCGGAGACGTCGCCCCGGAACAGCGCCGGCCTCAGGCACTGTGCGTGGGCGAACTGCCGGTCGTGCGTCCGTCGCAGGTGCAGTGGAAGTTCCATTTATCCCGCTCAGACAAGAACCATAGAAAGACGATGAAAAACCCAACTCTCACCAAAGCGCTTCTGGCAACAGCCCTGAGCTGTGCGCTATTCAACGCTCACGCAGCCTCGCAAGCACCGGTCGGTGCCGAGAACGGGATGGTCGTCACGGCCCAGCACCTCGCGTCGAAAGTCGGCGTAGACGTGCTCAAGGCTGGCGGTAACGCCATCGACGCCGCCGTTGCCGTGGGTTATGCCCTTGCCGTGGTGTATCCGGCCGCAGGCAATATCGGCGGCGGCGGCTTCATGACGATCCAGCTCGCCGACGGCCGCAAGACCTTCCTCGACTTCCGCGAGAAGGCCCCGCTCGCCGCCACGGCAAACATGTATCTCGACAAGGACGGCAACGTCATCAAGGGCGCCTCCACCACCGGTTATCTGGCCGTGGGCGTGCCGGGCACCGTGTCGGGCATGGAGTATGCGCGCGAGAAGTACGGCACGAAGACGCGTCAGCAGCTGCTCGCGCCGGCCGTCACGCTGGCGGACAAGGGCTTCGTGCTCGATCGGGGCGACGTCGACATGCTGTGGACGTCGACCAAGGATTTCGAGAAGGACCGCGCCAACTCCGGCGCCATCTTCCTGAACAAAGGGCAGCCGTTCCAGCCGGGCGAGCGCCTGGTGCAGAAGGACCTCGCGCGCACGCTCAAGCTGATCAGCGCCAAGGGCACCGACGGCTTCTACAAGGGTGAAGTCGCCAGCAAGCTCGTGGCGTCGGTGAAGGCCGGCGGCGGCATCATCACGCAAGCGGACCTCGATCAGTACAAGACGCGCGAACTGGCGCCGGTCGAGTGTGACTATCGCGGCTATCACGTGGTATCGGCCCCGCCCCCCAGCTCGGGCGGCGTCGTGATCTGCGAGATCATGAACATCCTCGAAGGCTACCCGATGAAGGAACTGGGTTACCACTCGGCACAGGGCGTGCACTACACCATCGAGGCAATGCGTCATGCATACGTCGACCGCAACAGCTATCTGGGCGACCCGGACTTCATAAAGAACCCGATCGCGCAGTTGCTCGACAAGAACTACGCCGCCAAGATTCGCGCTGCCATCAACCCGCAAAAGGCCGGTATCTCGCAAGAGATCAAGCCGGGCGTGCCGCCGCATGAAGGCAGCAACACCACGCACTACTCGATCATCGATCGCGACGGCAACGCCGTGTCGGTCACCTACACGCTCAACGATTGGTTCGGCGCGAAGGTCATGGCCAACGGCACCGGTGTGCTGCTCAACGATGAAATGGACGACTTCACCGCCAAGGTGGGCGTGCCGAACCTGTATGGTCTGATCCAGGGTGAAGCGAACGCCATCGGCCCGGGCCGCCGTCCGCTGTCGTCGATGAGCCCGACCATTGTCACAAAGGATGGCAAGCCGGTCATGGTCGTCGGTACGCCGGGCGGCAGCCGCATCATCACGGCAACGCTGCTGACGATGCTCAACGTGATCGACTACGGCATGAATCTGCAGGAAGCCGTCGATGCACCGCGCTTCCATCAGCAGTGGATGCCTGAAGCCACCAACATCGAACCGTTCGCGCTGAGCCCGGACACGCAGAAGATCCTCGAGAGCTGGGGTCAGAAGTTTGCCGGTCCGCAACCGGCGAACCACATCGCCGCCATTCTCGTCGGTGCGCCATCGCTTGGCGGCAAGCCGATCGGCAAGAACCGTTACTACGGTTCGAACGATCCGCGCCGCAATACGGGTCTCGCGCTCGGGTATTGAGGCATGACGTGATCCGGACCGTGTCCGGGTCCGGTCAGCCGATGGGGCCGCGCGAGCGGCCCCATTTTGTTTTGCGAAGCCCTCAGCGACGGTGATCGACGCGACGCGCCAACCGCTCGCCGGCGAACTGCACGAGCGTGACGAGGGCGACAAGAATGGCGATCACATTGAACATGACGCTCGTCTCATAGCGCTCGTAGCCGTAGCGCACCGCCAGATCGCCCAGCCCGCCCGCGCCGACGGCACCGGCCATCGCCGACGCGCCGACCATCGCAATGACGGTCACCGTCGCACCGCCCAGAATCGCGGGCAAGGCCTCGGGCAACAACACGTGCCGCACGATATGCCAGCGGCGGCAGCCCATCGCACGCGCCGCCTCGATCAGCCCCGGCTCGATTTCGCGCAGCCCCACCTGCGTCACGCGTGCAAAGAACGGAATCAGGTGCACGGCCAGCGGCACCACGGCCGCCCATGTCCCCATCGTCGTGCCGACGATCCAGCGTGTGACGGGCAGCAGTGCGACCAACAGAATGATGAACGGTATGGCGCGAAACAGGTTCACGACGACAGACAGTCCGCGGTTCAGCCGCGGTCGCGGCGCCAGACCGCCCGGTGCGGTGACGACCAGCACCACGGCCAGCAACATGCCTATCGCGAAGACGATGGCGCACGCGCTCGTCACCATCAGCAAGGTTTCGCCAAGCGCGCGCAGATATTTATCGATCATGGGCATTCCGGGAAATTCAGAGGGCGTGAACCTGCGCTTGCGCACGCACTGCCGGCGACGCAAGCCGGCCTTGCCAGGCATGTTGAAGCGGTCGCAGCAACGCGCGTGTCGCGTCGGCCTGCGGATTCGCGAAGACTTCGTCGACCGTGCCCAATTCGACGATGCGCCCCTGATCGAGCACCAGCACGCGTTCGCACGCCTGATGAATCACGCCCATGTCGTGGGTGATGAGCACGACCGTCAGCCCGAACTCGCGCTGCACGTCGCCGAGCAGCGTGAGGATTGCGTCGGTCGTCTCGGGGTCGAGTGCCGATGTCGCCTCATCGCATAACAAAATCTCGGGGCGATGCACGAGCGCCCGCGCGATGCCGACGCGTTGCTTCTGTCCCCCCGAGAGCATCGCGGGATAGGCCTCGGCTTTGCCCGCCAGCCCCACGAGCGAGAGCAGTTCGTTCACGCGCGGGGCGATCTGTGCTTTGGGCACGCCCGCCACGCGCAGCGGCAACGCAACATTCTCGAAGACGGTCTTCGCCGAAAGGAGATTGAAGTGCTGAAAGATCATGCCGACCCGACGGCGCAGGCCCACGAGCGCGTCTTCGCCGAGCGTCGCGACATTGATGCCGTCGACCTTGACATGTCCGCTGCTCGGCAGCTCCAGCGCATTGATCGTTCGCAGCAGTGTGGATTTTCCGGCACCGCTGCGGCCGATGATGCCGAAACTCTCGCCGCGTTGCACCGCAAACGAGATGTCCTGAAGCGCGGCGCTCGAGGCCTCCGCGTAAATCTTGCCAAGCCCATCGAACGTGATGTGGGCAACTTCGCGTGCGGCTGCGGTTGGCAGCCGGGTGACGGGTGCCGTCGACGTGTGTCGGGTAGTCATCGCGTTCCTCGCTGGTGACGTGTGGCGTCGAGTGCTGTCTCAGAACGCCGGGACCACCGAGCCCTGATACTTGGTCTCGATGAATTTGCGCACTTCTTCAGACTGATACGCCTTGACCAGCGGCGCGACCCACGCCGCGTTCTTGTCCTTCTCTCGCACGGCAATGATGTTCACGTAGGGATTGTTCGCGCGCTTTTCCACGGCGATGCCGTCTCGTGTGGCGATGAGACCCACCTGATAGGCAAAGCTGTTGACAATGGCCGAGGCATCGACGTCGGGCAGCGAGCGGGCCAGCACGACCGAGGCGCTCTCGATAAAGTCGAGCTTGCGCGGATTGGCCGTGACATCCGCGAGCGTGGCCGTGCCGGTGTACGGATCGAAGCCGTCGCGCAGTTTGATCAGGCCGTGGTCACGCAGAATCACGAGCGCACGGGTCTGATTGCTGGGGTCGTTCGGCAAGCCGATCTTTGCGCCCGAGGGCAACGCTTCGAGTGACTTGTACTTCTTCGAATAGAAGGCGATGGGCGAAATCAGTGTGTCGGCCACGGCCACGATCTTGTAACCGCGTTGCTTGACCTGATCGCGCAGGAACGGAATGTGCTGGAACGAGTTGGCGTCAAGATCGCCGTTGTTGAGCGCTTCGTTCGGGCTCGCGGTGCCGGTGATCACGACCGGCTCGACGTTCAGGCCGCGCGACTTCGCGACCTTCGCGACAACTTCCCAAATCTCCTCGTCGACACCACCACGCACGCCGACCTTGAGCGGCTTGTCGGCAGCATGCGCGCCCATCGTCCCCATCGAGCCGATGGCCAGTGCGAGCGAGAGACTGCCGAGCAGGCGAAACAATTGGCGGCGTTGCATGGATGATTCCTTTGGCTTTGGGTGTCGAAGGTGCCGATTCAGGCGAAGGCACAGTTTAGGAAATCGCCCTCGATACCGTCCAATAACCAAATGCGCAAAGCAAATACGGCGTGTGGCGCAGAGCATTCGTACGCCGAAGGTTCGATATATGCGACTTTTTGTCATGCGTCGCCGGAAAATTCAGGAACTCCTCGGCGACACACCGTCCAACAGGTTTCCCGTGTATTGCGTCTGTGCCCTGCATGGCGGTCACCGCCGTGCGAGGCGGTGCTTTTGCATGCACGCGTCGACCGTCACCCTCTCACTACGGAACCGCGCGAAGATGTCTACCCTGTGGTACCCGCTGCTCAGCCCCTGCCTGCCCCGTCTCTATGGTTTGACGCCGCGCGGCGTCGCGCTCGCACGTCTGGTGCTCTTCAGCGTGATACTGCTCATCGCCGGGTTACCTGTGAGCGATGCCCTCGCCGCGACGGGCCATCACGCGAGCACCGGCAAGCGCCGCGACGATGCCGTCAAGAAGAAGAAAGCGGCCGCGAAGAAGCCGTCGAAGACCACACATCGGAAAGCGGCGGCAGCGAGTACGTCTCGCAAGCGAGCCGCAAGCCCTCGGGCAAAGGGGCCTGCGAGCCGTAAGGCCGCGAAACCGCCGCATCAGGCCAAAGCGGCGGTGAAACGTCCCGCCGGAGCGGCGAAACGTCCGTCCACAGCGGCGAAGCGCAGTGCCGGGGCGAAGCGCTCAACCGCCACGGCGGTTGCCCGTGCTGCCCCCGCTGTCCCGGCTGCGGCTGCGGCTGCGGCTGCCAAGGTTCCCCCCGCGCAAGTCAGCACCGATGCGAAACCCAGATTGCTTGCCCGTTGCGGCTTTACGCCAGCGTCACGCAAACGTCTGTTCTCGCGGGCTGTCTATATCGTCGACGAAAAAACGAACACGCCGCTGTTCGCGCACAATGCAGATCAGGTGAGGCCAATTGCATCACTGTCCAAGTTGATGACGGCCGTGGTCTGGCTCGATAACAGTCCGGCGATGCGCGCCCCTCTCACTGTGACGAAGGCGGATCTCGATACGCTCAAGTACACGCATTCTCGTCTGGCCGTGGGGTCGACGCTTTCCCGCGCCGACATGCTGCATATCTCGCTCATGGCGTCGGAGAATCGTGCAGCCGCCGCATTGAGCCGCGACTATCCGGGCGGGCGCAAGGCGTTCATCTCCGCGATGAACGCCAAGGCTCGCGCCTTGAACATGCCGAACACGCGCTTTGAAAATTCGACCGGATTGTCGCCGCGCAATGTGTCGACGGCGCGCGAGCTGGCACGCCTGGTGCGTGCATCGAATGCGTATCCGCTCATTCGACGCTATTCAATCGATCATCAGCAACAGGTGCACACGGGCAAGGGGCAATTGCAGTACGTCAATACGAACCGTCTGGTGCGCTACGGGAAAGTGAATGCGAGTGTGCAGAAGACCGGCTTCATCAAGGAGTCGGGGCACAGCATGGTGATGCGCGTGATGGTGCACAACCGCCGGCCCGTCATCGTGACGATGCTCGGCAGCGACACCCCCGAAGGCTCTCGCCTCGACGGCGTGCGCATCGCCCATTGGTTGTCGTGCTCGTTGCAGTGAAGCGCGCACTCCCGTGAAAGTGAGCGCGCGCCTCGGACTCGCCGGTTAGCGCCTGCGCGCGTGCCAGCAGCTCCAGATGGCCGTTGCGAAGAGCAGCAGCGCGCCCGTGCCGATCACGACGTTGAAGCCCTGATTGAAGGCAGTGTTCGCCGCGCTCGTTAGCGCATCGGCGAGCGCCGGTGGCAAATGCTCCGCGACCAACAGGGCTTCGTCGAGACTGTCGCGCACGGTGCCGGGCAACGCCGCTGTTTGCGGCACATCCATCGACCGGCCGTAGATGAACGTCAGCAGGCTACCCATGAACGTCACGCCTAGCGCGCCGCCGAGTTCATAAGAGACCTCTTCGACCGACGCCGCCATGCCGGCGCGCTCGGGTGGTGCGCTCTGCATGATGGTGCTCGATGCAGCAGTTATCGTCGCACCGACGCCAAAACCAAGTATCGTCAGTGAGAACACCGACGGCACAAGGCCCATGTCGAGAACCATGAGATAGCCCGCCATACCGAGCGCCGACGTCAGCAGCGCGATCGGCAACATCCTTGCAGCGCCCATGCGTGGCAGCAGGCGCCCGGCAATCGGCCCGGCCACGAAGGAGGCCAGCGCCAGCGGCATGATGGCCACTCCGGCGTCCAGCGGCGAATAGCCAAGAACCAGTTGCAGACGCTGGCTGAACACCAGTTCCATACCGATCAACGCGGCAGCCGCCACCAACGCCGCGACTACCGCCCCCGAGAATGCCGGATTGCGGAAAAGCGCGAAGTCGAGCAGCGGATGCTCGCTGCGTTGCTGCCGGCGCACGAAAGCCCACAGGAAAACGGTGCCCACGATCAGTGCGGCGGCGACAACCGGCCAATCCGGAGACGGCTTGCCAACGCTCTTGATCGCATACGTCAGCCCGATCAGGCCGACCATGAAGAGCAGTGACCCGAACCAGTCCCACGGTTGCGTCGATGTCGCCCCCCCCTTCGGAATGAGCCACCACGCGAGCGGCAGTGCGACCAGCACGATGGGCACGTTGATCAGGAAGACCGATCCCCACCAGAAATGCTCGAGCAACGCACCGCCGACGATCGGCCCGAAGGCCGCGCCGCCGGAGGCGACCGACGCCCAGATGCCGATAGCGAGTGCTCGCTCGCGTGCGTCGGCAAACGTCAGACGGATCAGCGACAAGGTCGCGGGCATCATCATGGCCGCACCGACGCCAAGGAATGCGCGTGCACCGATCAGGAAGTTGGCGTTTGCGGCGAATGCCGCCGCGAGCGACGCCACACCAAAGACCGCCAGTCCGGCGAGGAAAAGACGCTTGTGGCCAAGTCGGTCGCCCAACGTGCCCATGCCGAGCAGCAGGCCTGACACGACAAGGGCGTAGGCGTTGACGATCCACAGCTTGGCGGAGGCCGTCGCGGCAAGATCGTGGGTCAGACGAGGCAGTGCCGTATAGAGCACCGTCATGTCGATCACGATGAGCAGCAGCGCCACCGATACGACGGCAAGCACCAGCCAGCGGCGCGCGCCGCTCGACTCGTTCACCGGATGCGATGAGGTATGCAGACTAGACATCGGAAAGCTCCTTTTACTGCGCGGCCCCGTTTTCATTGGGGGTGCGCACGTTCTCTCTTGTCTTCTATGGAAATCCGAATCATCCATCAATAAATCGATTAATAAAAGTTGGATTCCATCAAGTAAATAGATGAAATATCGACGCCTTGGGATTCACTATTTACCGGACTGAATCGAAGTCAGTTAGTACCAGCTTTCACTCTTCGGGAAAAGTGAAATTCGAACGGTCGTTCTATGTCGGCCGTCAAGACTGGCGGCGCACCACGGGGGCGCATACAATTTGCGCCACTCATTCTCATTGGGCGAAAAATCCCCCCCGATTCCTACATGGCATCTCACCCGACCCGCATTCCCGACGCCGTCTCGCTGCCCGAGTTGACGGTGCGCGGCATGATCCTCGGCGCCCTGATCACCGTGGTGTTCACCGCTTCCAACGTCTACCTCGGTCTGAAAGTCGGGCTGACGTTCTCCTCATCGATTCCGGCAGCTGTCATTTCCATGGCAGTGTTGCGCGCGCTGCGTGGCGGCAACATTCTCGAGAACAACATGGTGCAGACGCAGGCGTCTGCGGCCGGCACGCTCTCGTCGATAATTTTCGTGTTGCCCGGTCTGTTGATGATTGGTCACTGGCAGGGCTTTCCGTTCGGCTTGACGCTTGCGATCTGCGCGTCGGGCGGCATTCTCGGCGTATTGTTCACCATTCCGC
Source organism: Pandoraea sp. SD6-2 (assembly GCF_000389825.1). Classification (NCBI taxonomy): domain Bacteria; kingdom Pseudomonadati; phylum Pseudomonadota; class Betaproteobacteria; order Burkholderiales; family Burkholderiaceae; genus Pandoraea; species Pandoraea sp. SD6-2. The sequence continues at coordinate 246,611 of NZ_KB944425.1, forward strand.
TGCGGCGTGCGATGGTTGTCGACAGCAATCTCCCCTACCCCGAAGGGGTGGCAGCGGCGGAAATTCTGCGCGTTGGCAGTGAAGGAGACGATGTCGCGTCGGCTGACGTAAAAGCTTCGCCGGCACGACGCGAGGGTGCCAACGAAGCCAGCGGCGTGCGAGAAATCGCGTTCGGCGGCGTAGTGTCCGCACTGTTCGCGTTCGCGACAGGCGGGTTGAGAGTATTAGGCGAGAGCATTACGGCGTGGATTCCGGCCGGCACTGCGGTCTTTCGTCTGACGACCGGTTTCTCCCTCGCCTTGATCGGTGCCGGTTATCTCATCGGCATTGTTTCGGGCTTGGCGATTCTGCTTGGCATCGTCTTTAGCTGGGGCATTGCCGTGCCGGTGCTGACATCCGTGACGCCCAACACCGATGGCCAGGCGATTGCCGCGTTTGCCAATGGTCTTTGGCAACATAAGGTGCGGTTCATCGGTGCGGGTGTCATCGGCGTGTCTGCCATCTGGACGCTCATTACGCTCGCGAAACCGATGGTCGACGGCGTGAGAACGTCGCTCACTGCGCTGGGACAGTCACACGATGCACGCGGCAAGCGCGCCGCGTTGGGACGTACCGAGCAAGACCTCTCGCCGTATTGGGTGATCGGGCTCACGCTCGTGTGCGTGGCCGTGTGGGTCGTCACATTCGGCGTGTTCCTCGCGGAGGCACCTTTGTCGTTTGGCGCCATTGCGACGCTGGTGGCGTGTAGCGTGGTGTTTGCGGTGGTCTTCGGCTTTCTCGTCGCGGCAGCCTGCGGCTATATGGCCGGATTGGTGGGGTCGTCGGCCAGCCCGATTTCGGGTATCGGGATTGTTGCGGTGGTGCTTGTCTCGCTGATGATTCTCAGTGTCAGTCAGGCCAGCGGGTTGCTCGACACGAGCGAGGGTAGCAAGCTCGCGATTGCGCTGGCGCTGTTCACGACGTCGGCCGTCATCGCCATTGCGACGATTTCGAACGACAACCTGCAGGATCTGAAGACGGGTTGGCTCGTCGGCGCCACGCCGTGGCGTCAGCAGGTGGCGCTGCTCATCGGCTGCGTGGTCGGTGCCGCGGTGATTCCGCCCGTGCTGAACCTGCTGTACAACGCCTATGGCTTTATCGATGCGTTGCCGCGTCCGGGTATGGACCCATCGCAGGCGCTTTCCGCACCGCAGGCGATTTTGATGACGGCCATTGCGAAGGGTATCTTCACGCACCAGCTCGACTGGTCGATGCTTGGCATTGGCGCGTTGCTTGGTCTCGTGTTGATCGCCATCGATGCGGTGCTGGCCAAGCGAGGCGGCGTCGCGCGTTTGCCGGTGATTGCCGTAGGTATCGGCATATATTTGCCGCCCACGATTGGTTCCGTGCTGGTGATTGGCGCGCTGTTGGGCTGGATCGCACAGCGCGTGTTGAAAGCGCGCGCGAAGGCACAGGGCAAGGACTATGGCCCGTTCGCTGAAGCGGCTGAACGACGCGGCGTGTTGCTCGCGTCAGGCTTGATCGTCGGCGAGAGTCTTGTCGGTGTGGCGATGGCAATGGTCGTCGGCTTCACCGGCTCAGATTCCCCGTTGGCCGTCGTCGGGAGTGGCTTTGCCCCGACAGCCGAATGGCTCGCGCTGGTCGTGTTCGCAGGTATTTGCGTAGTGCTGGTTCGACGCGTTCTCGCGACAACGCGGTAACGAGCCAACCGGGCGAGTTCGTTGGCAAGCGAGTTTGTTGGTGATTTAGATTTTGGCTCTACGCTGTGAGCCGCTGGATGTTCGATCGACATCGAGCGGCTCGCAGTGCCCCCCCTTCCCCGCCCCCCTTCCTCCGTCGAACGGCGCAGAGCGATATGCAGTGCGTTGGTTACTGTCGCACGCCATCCGCGTCCTGGCTCTCTTACCGTCGTAACCTCAGCTTAGATTCAATGGACACCGCCGAAAACGGCGCGTGTTGAGTGAATAGATACGGGGTCCGATGCAAGTCGCCCTTCACAATTGATCAGAACGTCATAGGTGGCGATTACAGAACGAAGTCATGCTTGATGCGGAGGTCTCACCGCGTTACCAAGCTGCTGTATCGACATCCGACATCGGCCCATAGCTTCTTCCGAAAGCGCACGTCAGAGGCTGAGTCAGCGTGAGTCAACAGCTCGACGCATCAAGACCATGCCATAGCCGATCAAAGTCCGTAATTCGTCTTAGGGCGTAAGCATCGCCGGCGTCGCCCGAAAGGGCACAACAGGCCAAGTGTGAGCACAAAGCAAAAACCCCTTGCTACGCGCTGTAGCAAGGGGTTTTTAGGGGAGCCTGACGATTACCTACTTTCACACGGGTATCCGCACTATCATCGGCGTGGAGTCGTTTCACGGTCCTGTTCGGGATGGGAAGGGGTGGTTCCAACTCGCTATGGTCATCAGGCATAACTTGTATGTTCTGCTGCACGGTGAGTGCAACAAAACCAATTCAGAAGAAGCGTAGTACAAACATGTCGTTGGGTTGTGAGGGTATCAGCGCCCGCATTGGGGCACACACGCAACTCACACCAGGAAAAACACACTGGTTATAGGATCAAGCCTCACGGGCAATTAGTATCAGTTAGCTTAACGCATTACTGCGCTTCCACACCTGACCTATCAACGTCCTGGTCTTGAACGACCCTTAAGGGGAATCGAGTTCCCAGGGAAGTCTCATCTTAAGGCGAGTTTCCCGCTTAGATGCTTTCAGCGGTTATCTCTTCCGAACATAGCTACCCGGCGATGCCACTGGCGTGACAACCGGTACACCAGAGGTTCGTCCA